>JAIRQN010000018.1 GCA_031256445.1 Treponema sp.
TTATGGATCGGAAACATGATTTTTCAGCAAATAAGTGGTACTGTATTAATATACACAAAGCAGAGAGGCTGTTTATGAAACGATTATTATTGGGAGTATGTGTTATTGTTATGTTTTTATCAGCATGCGCCGTATTTCAGAAAAAAACCAATCAGGAAACCATTGGTCAGGAAGCCGTTACCGGAGAAACCGCAGCTCCGGAAACCGCCGTACCTGTTTTTGAGCGGAAAATTGCCGAGGATGTGCCGTCCTTTGTGAGCGACGCTTTAAAGAGTGTTCCCCAGGACGCGCTTGTAGGTATAGGCGCCGCCAAACTGTCCAATATTAGCATGTCGCAAACAATGGCCGCTGCGCGGGCCCAGGCCGACATCGCCAGGCAGATTAATCAGGTGTTTGTTCAAATGGTGCGCAATTACAGTGTTACAAGCGCGTCAGATCCCGAAATGGTACAGTTATTTCAGGAGCGAATCAGTGTAACAATCGTTAAAGCCAGGCTTTCCGGGGTGTCTTTTCCTGTCCAGTATACGGACGATGACGGCTGTTTTTGGGTAGCCGCAGTCATGAACAGGGAACCGGTTTCTGACACAATATCCAATGCCCAGGATCAGGCTAAAGATGATTTTCCGCAAATGTCCTCCTTTAGTACCGCGGCTTTGCTGAGTGACGCTATTGCGAGTATTGCCAAAGAGGAAATTCCGGTAGCCAGATAATTTTAAAAGATATTAAATAGAGTTGTTCGATAACTTCAGTTATTGAACAACTACCGCTTAAAAGAACTTGTGAGACAACTAACTTCGAACCGAAGGTTCGCAGTTGTCGAACAAGTCCAATATCATTTTTATACAATTTTTACGTCTTAAAATTTTTTTGTTGAATTATCAATGACCATAATATATCCTGACTTTATGTATACATTTCTGTTTTTTTAACATAAATGGGAGGATTTATATGAATTACGGCTATTTTGATGATGATGCGCGTGAATATGTTATAACCCGCCCTGATACGCCATATCCGTGGATCAATTATCTGGGATGCGAAGATTTTTACGGCCTTTTTTCCAATACTTCAGGAGGCTATTGCTTCTACAGGGATGCGCGGATGCTGCGACTTACCCGTTACCGTTACAATAACGTCCCTGCTGACGCTGGAGGGCGCTATTTTTACCTGAAAGACGGCGGCGCAGCAGGCGGCATAGCTGGCGCGTGCTGCACGGCTGACGCGTGTGGCGCGAATGTGTGGTCTCCTTCCTGGATGCCGATGAAGTCCGCGCTGGATCGTTATGAGTGCCGCCACGGGATGGGCTACTCGCGCATTTCCTCCGCGAAGAACGGGCTTGCCTTTTCGCAGGTTTCTTTCGTTCCGTTACGCGACACCTGCGAGATTCACAAAATCACCCTGAAAAATGAATCGAACGAAGTTAAAAATGTTGACATGTTCTCTTTTATTGAGTTTTGTTTATGGAACGCCAATGACGACATGACCAACTTTCAGCGCAACTTCAGCATAGGCGAGGTAGAAGTCCACAACGGCGGTTCGTGCATTTACCATAAGACTGAGTACCGCGAGCGGCGCAATCATTACGCGGTGTGGGCAGTCAATGTCCCTGTTGAAGGTTTTGACACGGACAGGGAAACATTCCTTGGCCTTTACAACGGGTTCGATCAGCCGCAAACTGTGTTCGCGGGAAAAGCGAATAACTCCGTCGCTTCAGGATGGGCTCCTGTCGGCTCTCATCATATTAAAACGAAACTTGCCGCTGGCGAATCAAAGTCGTTTGTGTTTGTGCTTGGCTACTGTGAAAATCCCGATGATAAAAAATGGGAGAAACTCTATGTGATCAATAAAGCTCCCGCAAACGCGCTGCTTGAAAAGTACGCGACTGTGGAAGCGGCGGACAGGGCATTTGCCGAGCTTAACGATTACTGGAAGAATCTTCTGGGACGTTTCACCGTGGAAGCGGAAGACAAAAAAATGGCGCGTATGGCCGGCGTTTGGAACCAGTATCAGTGCATGGTGACATTTAACATGTCGCGCAGCGCGTCCTATTTTGAATCGGGGATAGGGCGCGGCATGGGGTTCCGCGATTCAAACCAGGATCTTTTGGGATTTGTGCACCTTGTGCCGGAGCGCGCCAGAGCGCGTATTCTGGACATCGCGGCGACACAGTTTCCGGACGGCAGCGCGTATCATCAGTACCAGCCTTTGACAAAGAGGGGCAATAACGAGGTAGGCTCCGGCTTTAACGACGATCCCCTGTGGCTCATCTGCGGAGTCGCTGCGTATGTCAAGGAAACAGGCGATTACGCAATTCTGGATGAGAAAGTTCCTTTTGACAACAACGAGGCGTTAGCTGACACGCTCTTTATCCACCTGAAACGCTCTTTCGATTACACGGTGAACCACAAAGGCCCGCACGGACTGCCGCTTATCGGCCGTGCGGACTGGAACGACTGCCTGAACCTTAACTGCTTTTCCAAAACGCCCGGTGAATCTTTTCAGACAACGGCGAATTTTGAAAGCGGCATAGCGGAATCTGTTTTAATCGCGGCAATCTTCGCTTTTACCGGGCCGGATTACGCCGAGATTTGCAGAAGGACAGGCCGCGCGGAAGAAGCCGCGTATGCTGAAAAAGAAATCGCCGTTATTAAAGACGCGGTTGACAAACACGGCTGGGACGGGAAATGGTTCCTTCGCGCTTATGACGCGCACGGTAAAAAAATCGGCAGCAGCGAAAATGAAGACGGAAAGCTCTTTATAGAATCCAACGGATTCGCGGTAATGGCGGATATCGGCATTGAGGACGGACGCGCCCTTAAAGCGCTTGATTCAGTCAAAGAGATGCTGGATACAAAATACGGAATTGTCCTTCAGCAGCCGGCGTACAAGGAGTATCATCTTGAGTTAGGTGAAATTTCCTCGTACCCGCCGGGGTATAAGGAAAACGCCGGAATTTTCTGCCACAACAATCCGTGGGTCACAATAGCGGAAACCCGTCTTGGCAGGGGGGATCGCGCCTTTGAGACTTATGCCAAAATATGCCCGGCGTACCGCGAAGACGACAGCGATCTTCGACGCACGGAGCCGTATGTGTACGCTCAGATGGTCGCCGGCAAAGACGCGCCCCGGCACGGCGAGGCGAAAAATTCCTGGCTCACCGGGACGGCGGCGTGGACATTCGTGAGCATTTCGCAGTATATACTCGGAGTGCGCCCTGTTTATGACGGTTTATTGATTGATCCGTGCATTCCCTCAGGCATGAAAGGATTTACCGTTAAGCGCCATTTCCGGGGCGCTGATTATCACATAACGGTGGATAATAAATCAGGAGCGCAGAAGGGAGTTAAGTCTGTTACGGTTGACGGCGTTCCGCTGGATATTACAGCAAATGCAGTATTGCCAGTTTACGGAGACGGAAAAATTCACAATGTTGTTGTAAAAATGTAAATAAATTAAGGAGAAAAACAATGTATTACAGTAATTTTATGACAGTTACCTACGCGCCGGCTGGTTATCTTGACGATAATTCTGTGGAAGACATTAAAGCTGATATTGAAAAAGTGTGCAGATATATCAAGCTGGACAAGATCTATCTTGAGACCTACCGCTCGGAGATTCTTATTGACCGCGAAAAAATGGAAAAAATAAAAGCGCTGTTCATGGAGAAGGGGTTTAAGGTTTCAGGCGGGATTACGACAACTGTTAAACGCACATTGATGGGCAGCATGTGTTTTACAGACCCGGAAAACCGCAAGAGGCTCGGGGAAATCGCGGCTTATACCGCGCAGTTATTTGATGAGGTAATACTTGACGATTTTTATTTTACAAACTGCCGCTGCGAATCGTGCATAAAGGAAAAAGGCAGCAGAGACTGGGCTTCATTCAGGCTCGCGCTCATGAACGACATTTCGGAAAATGTTATTATAAAGAACGCGAAAGCGGCAAATCCAAAAGTAAACATGATAATCAAATTTCCCAACTGGTACGACAGTTTTCAGGCTAACGGCTACAATCTGGAAGACGAGTCCAAAATGTTCGACATGATCTACACGGGAACTGAAACGCGCGATCCTCATTACACGCATCAGAACCTGCCGAGGTATTTAAGTTATTTCCTGCCGCGGCTGCTGGAAAACATCAAGCCGGGAAAAAACGGCGGCGGCTGGTACGATCTTTTTGAATGTTCGCACGAAGATTATATTCAGCAGGCGTATTTAACGCTTTTCGCAAAATGCCGCGAACAGATGATGTTCTGTTTCCCGCTGCTTGTTAACCTGCCTTCATATGCCGCGGCAGCGGGAGCGTTTTATGACGAAGCCGATCTGTTCATGGGGAAACTTGGCGCTCCTTTGGGCATTGCGTGTTACAAACCGTATCATTCATGCGGAGAGAGGCGGCTCTATGAATTCCTTGGGATGATCGGAATTCCTCTTGAGCCGTATCCGTATTACCCGTGTGATGCGAAAACTGTGTTTTTAACGGCGGACGCCGCCTGGGACAGGGACATTGTCAGCAAGATCAAACAGAGTCTAATAAATGGAAGCAAGGTATTTATTACAAGCGGCCTTTATGAAAAACTTTCAGGAAAGGGCATTGAGGACATTCTGCCGCTTGAGATTACCGGCAGAAAAATTACAACGGATACATTTACAAACAGCAGTTTCGGCTTCGGCAACACCGGCTATATAAAATCCGGCGGCGCTGTGACGCTGCCTCATATTGCGTATAACGAAAATGACATTTGGGCGCTGTCTTCGGCCCTTACGCCGTTTAACAGCCATCCGCTTCTGTTGTGCGGCACATACGGCAGCGGCAGCATGTACATTCTGGCGGCTCCCGATACTCCCGCAGATCTTTACAAACTTCCGGCGCAGACGCTGACCCTTCTGCGCGGGGAACTTGATTTGCCCGTAACGCTGGACTGTCCCGGCAGAGTGGGGCTTTTCCTCTATGATAACAATACTTTCATACTGCAGTCGTTCCTGGAAAGGCCGGAACATGTTCGCGTGCGCATTAACAGGGCCGGCGCTTCGATTATTCCGCTTGTGGAAACCCGCGCCGCCGGGAAACGGCTCTTTGTATCAAATCTGCCCGCGGGCGGAAATGAGAGCGCGTTCAATGTGCTGCTGATGCCCTGCCGTTACATGGCATTCCGTATTGAGGGATAATAATGGACGCGGCAGATGAAAAAAAAATCACCGCATACAGGGAAATGGTGCGCGAATTCATCAATCAGCATCTGGTTTACCCTTTTACTGTCCCCGATGAAAAATGGGAAGAGAAGGAATTCTGTCTGGAAGCCATCGGTTTAAAAAGACACGCGCTTCGCTGTGTGCCGCGCAATTATTACCGCGATCCCGGTTTTTGCCTTGAAGCGATCAAGCGCAGCAGCGAAGCGATTGAGTGGATAGACGAAAAAGTGTTAACGCGGGAGATGTGCTATATAGCGGTCAGGCAGGACGGCCATACCCTGGGGGATGTGCCCAGGGAATTAATGACAGAAGACCTTATACTTGAAGCGATTAACGAGAACGGGATTGCTTTGGCATATGTGCCGAAAAACTGCCTGACAAAACGGATTATCACCGCGGCGGTAAAAAAGGAAAGGAACGCCCTTCGTTATGTTCCCGACGAATGGCGGCAGGAAGCGAAAGCCGCGTTAGCTGAAAATAAGAATTAATTTTCTTGGGTACTCACATGACAGGGAACCAGTAATTTTATTTTAAACAACTCTATTATTGATGTTAATACTTATACCTCTTCTTAACAACAACGCACTGCGCCGCTGTTGCCGGGAAATTTACGGGTATTCACATCAAATAGACAATGGAATTAAAATAAAATTTTTATTTACCATATAAACTCATAATGAAGGCGGCTGCGTAGTGCCTTATGGATTAATGGAGCAGGCAGGGCGACGGCGGGTCAGCAAAATTGTCTTTGGATATCCCCTCCGGAGAGACCTGACCATAAAACCTATTAATAAAAACAACTTTTATAATAATTACTTAATGGTCAGGGCTCAGAGGAGGATTCCTCCAAAAATTTTGATGGCACGCTGGAGCCTTGCCTGCTCTTTTAATTGAAAATATGGACTGGGTAATACGCAGCCGCCTTCAATGGTGTCTATAAGTTAAATAGTTAAAGAGTTATAGATTAAATCCCTGTCAGGTGATTATCCATAATTAATTCCGGCATTGGCGATAATTACATCTCTTGCCCATTGCTGCCATTCGGGAAGGACATTCAGATCCTCCCATGTGGGGTAATCTTTGGCAATCAGCGAACCGCCGCATTTCCTGAATTGTTCCGCCATGTTAAGAGCGCCTTCTTTGATGATTTTTTCGTTTCCTGTCGGCATGATCTTCTGAATATCAACAGGGCAGTAAAATACCGCCTTTTTCCCGAATTCCCGCGCCCATACGTCCGAGCCGCTAAGTTCCGGCTGGTCAAACTGAAAAACATCAACGCCGGCGTCAATCAACTGAGGCACTATTTTGTAAATCTTTCCGCAGGAGTGCATAAAAAATTTCATTCCGCGGTTGTGAAGTTCGTCAGCCAGCTTTTTGTAATATGGCTTAAAAAGGGCTGTAAAAGATTCAGGGCTGAAAAAAAGCTCGTTCTGCGTACCAAGGTCGTCGGCGATTATAATCCCCCGAACGCCGTTTTTGTGGGCTCTCTTTATTATTTCTGCGGACAGACCGGCAGTCTTTTCCAGAAAAGCCGTTACAAATTCCGGTTCCAGCAGGGTGTCCATTAAAGCCTGATCAATCCGCCTTATGTCCCGCAGCGGCGACCATACTGCAAGGGGCATCCCGCCCAGCACAAATTTATCGCTTTTTTCCCAATGCGCGTTTTCAAATTCCTTGTCTTTTCCTTCGTCAATAAACGGAAGAACATAGGTTTCCAGCAAATCCCAGCCGTCCTGTAGCGCGCCTTTAACGCATTCGCCTTTTGTTATACCGTTCAGCCTTCCGTAAATATTCCCCATAACAGTCATCTGCAGCTCACCCGAAAAATCCGGCGCCTGCTTTACCAGAGACGGTTCCCGCCCCCATTTGTCAATTTCAATCTCACCCGGCCGCCTGAGAATCGCGGCAGGGACATGTAAAAAATCTGAAGGATTGTTCCCGTTAAAATCAAAACCTATTCTTGGCGGATTATCATGTTCAATTATCCGCCCGATTAGCTCTTTGCCTGTCATAATTCATTAAAACACGGCTTTTTTAAATTTTCAATATTTTGGATTTTTTTCCCCTGAAAAAAATAAAAAATGTGATATTATTATTTACAGGTGAATATTATCCGCCCGGCCTTGTGGTCGTACAGTGTTATTAAAGCACAATTAAGGAGAAAAAAATGAAAAGTAGATTGAACAAATTGTTCACAAACAGAGGTTTCGGAAAAACATACGCATTTATCTGCGTTTTTCTGCTGGCATTTGCCCTGATTCCCGTTTATGGAGCGGATGAACTGGACACGGCTATCCGCGAAGCGGGCGGCTATTTAAACACGCAAATTCAGGGGAGAAGCAGGATTGCCATTATTAATATTCAATCCGATTCACCTTCGCTCTCAAATTATATAATTGATGAGCTTACCGCGAATGTGGTAAACAACAGAATCCTTGCCGTGGTTGAAAAAAAACAGCTGGATTCAGCCCGCGCGGAGCAGAAATTACAGGTTTCTGGTGAGGTTAATGACAGGGATGCCATAGCTATCGGCCAGATTTCCGGCGCGCATTCAATCGTAACCGGAAGCGTTACTACGGTTGGCAGCCGCTACCGCCTGACAATCCGCGCTTTGGATGTTAAAACCTCCAGGGTACAGGTTCAGTACAACAAGAACATTAACTCAAGCCCGGTTATTGCCGCCTTTTTAAAGAAAGATGCGCCCGTAGCCGCAGCGCCCGCACCTGCTCCGGCTCCCGCACCTGCTCCGGCTCCCGCACCTGTAGCAGCGCCCGCTCCGGCAGCCAGAACATCAAGTCTGCAAAATGGAGAATATACATTTTGGCCGCGGCTTTTTACAATGCGCGCCGGTATTAAAGCAGATAACATTTTTATTCCGCAAATAACCGTTACAAAGGATTTTGTTGTAATTCATCTTTGCAGAAGCGCGGCAGGCGCCTGGAAAGATGATGTATCGGGAAACGGTATCAGCGGATTTTATGATAAACGTAATTTTAGACTGCAGAATCTTGATAATCCTTCTCAATTTTATGAAGTTGTGAGCGCCCAAAGCACAAATAACGGAATGGGGAGAATTTGGACATTGTCATATAACCGTTTTGACGCGACAAGACTCAGCCTTTCATGCAAGCCATACAGCGGTGATGATCCGCCTTACATCTTTGAGGAAATTATATTGGGTAAACCGGATTAATCCCGTCTTGCGATGAGGGAAGACACCGTACCAATGGACAATCCGCGCAGGATTCCCGTTAACATGCGTTTAAGGCCGGAACATTATGAAAAACTAATGTCCGGCCTTAAGCCTGAAATGATGGAAGACAAGTGGCTGGTTTATGTTGAAAACGATGTCATTCACTGCCACCGCTCCTGGACAGGCTATGAAACCTACCGCGCCCAGATACACAAAGACGATAACAGCAGTTATGTGATAACAGAGATTCTCGCGGAGCGGAACGCGGAAAAATATACCAATACCAATGATGATAAAGACATTATGTCATTCTCAAGAGTAATCGCCTGGCTTGTTCTGCGAACCGGGGTGGAAGATATTATGGGCGGGAGCGAATTTCTGAGATGTCCCAAAGGGCATGTGTACGATTCCAAACTGAAAAAATGCCCTTACTGTGACGGTTTGACAATTAACGAAGAACTGGAAAAATTGCTGGATAATGATAAAGAGAATGATACTGTAAAAAATCTGGGAAACATCGCGATGTGCTATTTAATGGGGCCAAAAGAATGAAGGAGAAGGCGGCTGGCAGTTTTAAAAAATGCTCCAATGGCCATGTGTACGATTCTAAATTGGAGGAATGCCCTTATTGCGGCGGTAAAAAAATAGAGGACGATCTGGAAAATTTGCCGCCCGATGATTCTGATCCGCCGATGGAAACCGCGATGTGTTATGACATGGGTCCTAGGTGGCAGGATGATATTGACTGAGAGCCGAAAATGAAAAATCAGGCCGTTCAGTCCGGCGTATTGCCAATAACAGGAGTGATTGAGCTTACCTATAGGTGCAATCATAAATGTTTGTACTGCTCCTGTCCGTGGGAAAATGAACTGGACGGTTATCCGAAATATGAAAAAGGAACTGAGTTTGATTTAACGCAATGGAAACAGGCGATGGATATTCTGGAAAAGAACGGAGTGAAAAACCTTTCTTTATCCGGCGGAGAAACCCTTCTTAAACCTGAGTTACCTGACATTCTTGCCTATATCCGCGAAAAAAACGTTTTTAACAAAGACAAATATATCGTAGTTATTTCCAACGGCCTGGCGATGAGCGAAGAATTTCTTTCTCTTTTTAAAAAGTACAAGGCGCATTTATCGCTGTCGCTTCCCGGAATTGATACCTTTGAAAGGCACACTGGAGTTGATAACGCCCTTGGCGTGCTTCACTGGCTTAAAAGAGCCTCCAGAGAAGGGGTGCAGACAACGGTGAATGTGACTGTAACCAATATCAATTATCATGAGTTACGCGAAACAATTTCCTACGCGCTTATCGCGGGAGCGGACACTCTGCTGCTTAACCGTTTCCTGATTGGCGGAAGGGGAATCCGCTATCAGGATGAACTGTCGCTGACCCACGAACAGATCAACGGGATGCTGGACACCGCGGAGGATGTTCTTGAAAAAGCGCGGCGGTGGGGCGGCGCGGGAACGGAGATACCGTTCTGCGTTTTAAAAAAATATGAACATGAGTACAAACGCTTAAGAATAGGCTTTCTGTGCGCCGCGGCGAAGAATTTTTTTGTTGTGGATCCGGCAGGGCGCATAAGAGCGTGCAATCATTCGCCGCGCGCGGTTGGGCATATTTTTAATGATCCTTTAATTGACGATACTGATTACTGGAACATTTTCGCTAACCGCGATTATATTCCAAATGTATGCTGCCATTGCACTGACATATCCATTTGCGACTGCGGATGCAGGGAAGCCGCCAATATTACAGCCGGTTCCGCGCGCGGGGTTGATCCCTGCATGAAAGGCTGCGAAAAGGAAATGTCAGAGCGCGTGGAAAAAATTGAATATGAATACAGGAATGATTTTGACCGCAGGTTCGACAAGGATTTCCGCTCTCTTTTTACAGAGCGCCTTAAGGAAGACTCAAAATTCGGATGGGAACTGTGGTCTTCCATGGCGAATGTAAGCTGGATAAACGAAAACGATCCTGATGAAACACATTGCAGGCGTTCCTTCCGGGGAGCCGGCACGCTGTTAGCTGTCATGGAAGGCAAAGACAAGTACACCAAATGGTACTGCACCGGTCCTTACGAAACGGTAAGCGGATACATAGCGGAAAAAATGGCGTCCAAAGGCTGGCGTTATGTGCCGGACGGATATGGCACGGAGATATAAGTAGTGAATTGTGAGAAGAAAAAAGAAAGGAGAAATTAAATGAAGAAAAAGATTTGGATTGCCGCATTGTCATTGGCGGTAATGTGTGCAGCGGCGACGGCCTGCGCGTCAGGCGGCGGAGCAAAAGAGTCTTCTTATTCCGCAGACAGTCTGACGCTGGATACGGCGATAACTGAAACCGCTTCGTACTTTGCAGAGCGGATACCCCAGGGCGCGAAGGTGGCTTTGATTCCATTTGACGCGCCAGCAGGAAAGTTATCGGATTATATTTTCGAGGAATTTTGGAGACGCCTTGAAGATACGCGCAGGTTCGTTATGGTGGATCGCAAAAACCTTGATCGTATTGAAACGGAAATGAAACATCAATATGACTCCGGCAGGGTGGATGACGATTTAATCATTTCCATGACCAGGCAGTTCGGAGCGGAAATACTCATCCACGGACAGATGACTTCGCTTGGCAGTGAATACCGCATGACAGTTTACGCTACCGATGTTGAAAAAGCCGCATCAAGTCAGAGGGCTTTTACCGTCAGGCCGGATAACCGCCTTTCCTCACTGTTAAATGTATCGGCGGAAGACGAGGTAGAAAGGGCTGTTTCAGTTATGGCCCGGTCTGTTAATCAAAGAACCGTTATCGCTGTGGGAAGAATAAGTTATGCGGATACCCAAACGGTTACAAGCCTTTCAGCATGGCTGAAGAACGGCATTATCACAGGAGCGCAGAAACAACAGGACAAGTTTCAGGTGGCGACAGATGACCAGAGCGCCGATTTCGCGGTGGCAAGCCGTGGGCTTACTGTTGAAACGCCGGTCGCGGACAGCGCAATTCAGGCTGTAGTTACCGGAAACTACTCGCCCCTGGATAACGGCGCGGAAGTATCTTTGCAGTTGGTATCCACAGGCGGGAATAAAACTGTGCTGGCCTCGCAGCGGTTTACCATTCCCGCTTCGGAACTGGAACGGCGCAGACTCTCTCTTCTTCCCGAAAAAGGCGGCGCTGTTATGAGCAGAGCCGAGTTTGAGACGAAACAGCAGGCTGTTAATTCATACGCGGGTAAAAACAACAAGTGGAACTTTACGGTAACCCCGGACGTACTGGACGGCATTTACCGTGACGGGGATTTAATGTCCATGCGGATATTTTCTGAGCGCGACTGCTACTTCCGCATAATCCATGTCGATGTGAACGGAAACACCCAGATCATTTATCCCGCAGGTTCCGCAGATAATAACTTTATCAGGGCGGGAGAGACCCGGCGCATTCCGGATAACACAAGGTTCAGAATGGGATCGCCTTTCGGCGAAGAGCTCATTCTGGCTGCGGCTTATGACAGGCCGTTTACCTCCGGCGCGTCAGGAACTGTGCCGTTAAGTGAAGGATACATCTCCCGCGGACTGACTGTGGAAAGCGATAATAAAACATCGCTGAGCCCGTCGGCAACGGCTAAATTTAGCTACACTATTCTGGCGAAGTGAGGAAAGCGTATGTTCAGACTGGAAATAACAATGGAATCGCGCTGCGGGGAAAAGCAGAAATATATTAAAAGATCTTTCCCGGCGGAGAAGGGAACGCTTGAGATTGGAAAATACGGGTATCCTTTCAGCAAATACGGAACCATCGAGATCGGAAATTTTATCGGAATTACAGACGGATATCTGGAATTTAATTTCGCCGGAACGAACTTAAAAGTTTTTCTGAACAGTTTTCTTACGGTTAAAAAAGAATACGCGACCGCGCACATAGACCCGTACTTAAAGCTTCCTGTTCCCGGAGAGGAGGAAATAGTGCACACAACATTCTATCTTTATATTGAGTGACAAGGAGTAGTTTTATGAGTCCTGTATTTTGGGCATTTGGAAAGATTAGTATTTTGCTGATCATTATCGGATTCTGCCTGCCTGTCGCCTATGGTTTAAACGGGTTTCAGCTCGCTCATAGCGATATCGCCTCCCCAGGATTGTCATTTGTTCTTTATGGATTGTTTATATCCGCGGTTATCGGGCTTTTATTTTATTTTCTGGATAATATATTTCTGGAAATCAGCGGGTTTGTCGATCTTTGGGCGTTTTTTGAATCAAAAATTGTCAGCCTTGTCGAAATTATTATATGTATTTGTTTTGGGCTTATTCCATTTTTTATTAATTTAAATGAACATGGCGGCAATTATCAATACGGTATAATTTTAATATTTATTGGATTCGCGCTGTCATTAATTTTTCATATTATTTCTTTGGTTATGGAAATTAATGAAGGTGTCGGCGGCAGTGGGGGTAGCAGCAGCGGTATCAGTAGTAACAGTAGCAGTAGTAGTAGTAGCAGCGACGATGATTATTATTTTCCTGACGTTTGTCCATAAACAATGGAGAGTTGAATGACAGAACAGCAAATGAATGAAAAATTTATAAAAGGGAAAGGGTTTTATAATGACAAGCAGTATGAAGGAGCGGTATTAATTTTTATGGAGATTGCGCAGGCCGGATACGCTGACGCGCAATTCATGATGGGCATTTGCTGCGCGGGAGGTCATGGCGCGGAAAAAAGCGAAGCAGAAGCCGCGCGGTGGTTTGGCAAAGCCGCCGATCAGGGAAGTGCAAACGCGCAGAATGAACTCGGCGTTTTTTACCAGCTTGGCGCGGGCGTGGAACAAAATCTGGAAAAAGCGGTTGAGTCTTACAGCATGGCGGCGGAACAGGGACACGCCGAAGCCAAAAATGTTTTAAATGAACTTGAAAAAAGAAAAATTATATAGGAGAAATTTATGACCAAAGAAGAATTTGAAACCGAGTACAACAAAATATTCGACAGGGCAATGACGTTTAGCGAAAAAACCCGCCGCGAAGGACTGCTTTCCATGGAAGACTCCATAGATGAAGAGAAGCTCTTTCAAAGAGATATAATGGAATTGGGGTTAAGACTTGCCTGCGATGGAACTGATTCCACAATAATAGATAATATACTAACCAATATCATCAACCAGGAAAAAGATGAAAATAAAAAGATTTTAAAAACAGTTCAAAAAACCGCCGTGCTGTCCATTCAACAAGGATATTCACGTGGAATATTCGCGTTGACGTTAAATTCGCATGTAGATGTTTGTTACCGCGGCGCGCTGGATATATATCTTGATATTAATAATTACCCGAAAGTATCATCCGCTGACGAAATAGATCAGCTGCTCAACGGAGATGAAGATGAATCCGGCTCGGATTCATTTAATAAAGCGTTCGATGAGTATCAAAAAAACAATTACGATAAAGCCGTGCCGGAATTTATAAAACTGGCGGAAGCGGGAAATGAAAAGGCGTGTTTTTATCTTGGCATCTGTTATCAGCATAATCTGGGGTTGGAACAGGATTTCCTCAAAGCCAAAGAGTGGTTCCTGAAGGCGGCGGAACTGGGCAATCTGGAAGGTTATGAAAGAATTGGCCTGTGTTATGAAAACGGAATTGGCACAGGGAAGGATTATGCCGAAGCGTTCAAGTGGTTTCTCAAGGCCGCCGAACTTGGTCAAAGCGAATCTCAGCGTAAAACCGGCCATTATTATGCCGCTGGCAGAACCGTTGAACGGGATATTAACAAAGCGGCAGAGTGGATTCAAAAAGCCGCGGATCAGGGCGACTTTGTCGCGAAAATGGATTTGGATAATCTTAAGGAAAATCCTGAAGCCTATACGGGAACGCTCCCCCAGAATGAGATTGATGCTCTGTTATCCGCCGTAGGTTCAAACAGCGGGAAAGACGGAGAATCGTCACAGGATTCAGATCTGCTGGATTTGGGCGAAGACAATTTTGACCTTGCCGTTAAATATCTGAAAGGAGAAGGCGTAGAGCAGGATTACGCTTTGGCCGAAAAGTTTTTCCACGAGGATTTGGAAACAAAAAAGGCAACTTTCGGAGAAGATTCTTTTCTGGCAAAAGAATGTTATGTGATTGGCGACCGTTACAGAGAGCATGAAGATTACGAAATAGCGATCTCCTGGTATAATGACGCGCTTATGATGTTTAAAAAAATTAATGATGGAAAAAATCAGGATATAACCGATTCCCTGTGTTTTATCGCCATCTGTCATGAAAAAAAAGGCGATTATATAACGGCGGTTGATTATTATAAAGATACTGTAGCGTCAGATGAAGAAGTCAATGGAAAAGGAAATCAGAATATCGCTTTATATTTAAACCAGATATCCTTCTGTTATGTGAAATTGGAAGATTACGCGAATGCCCTGAAATACAGCATGATGGCTCTTGCAATAAGGGAAGAAATCTTTGGAACTGAACATTCGGATACGGCTTTAGTTTATTATAAAATAGCTGAAATTTATTTTATGAAGAATGATTATGAAAACGCGCTGATTTTTTATGATAAAGCCTATTTAGCCCATAAAAAATGTAACGGTAAAGATGATATCAGCGCCAATGATTCGCTTTTATGCATCGCTTTTTGTCATGAGGAAATGGGAGAATACGGAAAAGCGCTTTCCTGCTATAAAGACGCGGTTGTTATATACGAAAGAGCGCTGGGTAAGGATCATCCAAGCACCGCTGTCGCTTTCTACAGTATTTCCGGCTGTTATTACAACCTGAAAGATTATGAAAAAGCGCTGGAAAGCGATTTGGAAGCTCTCGCCATAAGGGAAAGAATTTGCGAAGAAGACGCTCCTGAATTATCGCTCTCGTTTAATAACACCGGCACCGATTACCGTTTCCTTGGCAGGTATGAGGAGGCGCTTAAATATCATTTTAAATCGCTGGAGTTAAGAAAGAAACACAGCAGGCAAAAAGATACTATCGCTTTCTCGTATAATACAATTGGCAAGGATTACGAAGCGCTGGGCGACAGGGAAAACGCTGTTAAATATTTTAAAGAGGCGCTTTCTGTTTATGAGTCGCTTGAAGGATTTGAGACCAACGCTGAAGACACAAGACAGGCGATTGCGAGGAATGAGGAGTAAGGAGTGAATTATGGCAGAAGAAGCAGACGCTGACCATGCCGCTGATGGTGAAAATTCCCAGGATTTTTATTCAAGCGATTATCCCCACAAATGTTCCAAAGATCAGATAAGATCAATCAGCATATTACATGAAAAATTTGTCCGTTTGGCGGTTAAAAGTCTTTCTGTTAAACTTAACCGCCATGTCAGCATGTTTCTCGCCTGCACTGATCAAAATACCCTGGGAGATTTTATCCGCACGCTTCCCAATCCTTCAACAATTGGCATTATCAGCATGGAGCCGCTTAAGGGCTGCGCTGTAATGGAAATGTATAATTCAATCGCCTTTGACGGAATATTCCCCCTGCTTTTGGAAGATTTACGCAAAACATGGTCGGAAATTATTGACTTGCGGCCCAAGCTGGAAAAAAAGGAAACAGATCCCCAATCCATAAAAATCGCTCCTCGCCCGGAAGGCGTTGTTCTTTTGGTATTTGAAACAAGGATTGGAGACACAGAGGCGATGATAAATTTCGCCATTCCGTATTCTGTCATTAAACAGGTTATTAATGAATTCACTGAAGAAAAAATTAATAAAATTAAAAACGAAGTGGACGCGCAGGACGCGCAGGAGTACCTGAAAGCCGCGGAAAATGGGGACGCGGAAAAACAAATTAAACTAGCTTTTTGTTATTTGAAAGGCGAAGGCGTGCAGCAGGATTACGAGAAAGGCATTGAATGGCTGCAAAAAGCCGCGGCTCAGGAGGATGTTGACGCTCAGCATTATCTGGCCATATTTTTCAAACAGGGATCTTACGTTGAAAGAAATTTGGCAAGAGCTCTTGAATTGTTTTTGAAAGTTTTGGAAAAAAAATTAAAGCAGAATGGAAAGGACAGTTCTGAAACAGCCGGAATTTATAATGATATAGGCTCATGTTACAGCGAGCTGGGCGAATTTCAAAAAGCAGTTGAATACTGCAATAACGCGCTTGTTATGAGTAAAAATCTGCTGGAAGAAGAACTGCCCGAGACAGGTGAAATTTATACGAATTTGGGAATTAATTATTACTGCCTTGGCCAATACGACGCCGCTCTTGAAAATTTCACCAATGGAAAAAATACAAACGCCATTTCCCTGGGAAAAGAAACTCCCGGCGCGGCAACTTCCTGTTTTTACATTGCCAGCTGTTATGAAGCAAAAGGCGAATTCAATAAAGCGCTTTCTTTCTATAATGAAGCGCTTGCCATTTATGAAAAAACATCCGATACGGACAGTTTTGATACAGCCAACACCTGCTACTGCGCGGCTAACTGCTGCAGGGAAATCAATAATTATGAAAAAGCGAATGAATTTGATTTAAAGGCTTTAAAAATCAGGGTGAAAATCTGTAAAGAAAATGATCCTGTTTTAACTGATTCGTACAGCATTATCGGTGTTAATTACCGGAATCTGGGAAATTATGATAACGCTCTTAAATTTCATTTTAAGACTCTGGAGTTAAAGAAAAAATATCAAGGCAATAACCCTGAAAATACCGCCTTTACATTAACAAGCATCGGCAGGGATTACGAAGCGCAGGGCGACAGGAAAAACGCGCAAAAATATTTCCAGGAAGCGCTTGCAATATATCAATCGCTCGATGGATTTGAAAATGACGCAGATGAAACAAAGCAAGCGCTTGAGAGGAACAGTTAATAGCGAGTAGTAAGGAGAGTAATTATGGATTTTGGGTTTCCGACTATTTATTTTTGCCCTTCGTGCGGCAAGAAAATGTTAATGGATAATTATACCAGTTATACCGTCAGTTCAAGCGAATATTTCTCTGACGGCAGCGTAAAAGAGTCAGGCATTTGCTGCGCGCATTTTACCCCGGATTTGGCAAAATGTCCTCATTGTAAAACGCTTTTTTTCAGAGGCAACGCAAAATATGAGGAAACATCATTCATAACCAACACAAGTAAAATTAAAGATATCATGGAACCGGGAAGAGACGATCTTATCGATGCTGTTAAAAACAATATCGCCAAAGACTGGAAAGAAGAAAAAGCGATACGCGGAATGTTATGGTACGATTTTAATATAGATACGCGCAAAGGATATAATATTTTAAGCGGCGATGAACTGAAAATCTGGCAGGATAATTGCGCCGCTCTGCTGCCGTTGGTAAAAAAAACCCTGAAAGAAATGCAATCAAAGAAAAATAATGAAGATTACAGTGATAACGACAGGGAAGAATGTCTTTTTATGATAGCGGAACTTTACCGGAATCTGGGAAAATTTGACAAGTGTATGGAAATTCTTGATGAATTTGGCGGCAAATGGAGCTGGCTTAAAAAGCAATTTGCGTGGGAATGTAAGGCGAAAAACATTTTTACTTTTGAAGTAATTTCAAAAAATGAAATGAATCTGGAAAGAGCAAAAGATCAATATGGACAAAATTATTATGACAGGGCAAAATATTTTCTGCCTCCGTACTACGGGCGGAGAAATCTGAAAAAAGTCATCGCGGATTTTAAGAAGGCTGAAAGTCTGGGCATGAAGGGAATTAATTTTTACCAGGAGAGAGGCGAGTTCTATCTGGAAGAACTTAACGATCCTGACAGCGCAATCGCCGATTTTACCAAAGCGCTGAAGCAGAAGGACAAAGACGAATGGATGGACAGATACATATCCGTTATTCTCTGTTTACGCAGCAGCGCTTATTTAAAAAAAGGAAATTTTAAAAAGGCCCTTGCCGACGTACAAACCGCGATTAATGAAGATGCTGAAAATGACAGCCTGTATACCGCGCGCGCTGAAATTCATGAAGCCATGGGAAATATTAAAGACGCGCAGAGCGACAGGCGTACGGCTGAAAAAGTAAAACAGAAAAATTTTGAACGTTACGAGAAACAAAAGAAAAAGCTGGAAGCCATAATAAAAAATTCTGCAAAAAAAATTCGTAAAAGACCCAAAAAAGGCGAAATATGAAAATCGAAAAACTGACATACAGTAACGGCTCTGTTTACGAAGGAGAAACAGTAAACGAAATACCTCACGGCAAAGGGAAAATGAAATACGCAAATGGCAAGACAGAAAAAGGATACTGGAAAAGAAACGGCGAAAGAAGGACAAAAAAAGTTTTTCTGGATTGGGAAAATTATTATGAAATCGCGGAGGCTTTGAACATACTCTATCCGAAAAGGTCGCCTGTGGCGATTTCCGATTCTGAATTGATTGAATTGGTTACGGCGCTGCCCGATTTTGACGGAGAGAAGCAGCCTCCGTCAGACATATATTTGTCCTTTATCGCGAACAAATGGATTCTGGTAAGAGACGGGGGAAGGACATCAACGATTAATGATTCTCCGTTTGTATAATCAGGGGTATTATGAAAAAGGTTAAAATTAACTCCGCTTTTAGAATGGGCTGGGACAGATTGGAATTGCCGCTGGTAAACAGATGTTTTGTTCACAGAGGCACGCACCTAACGGCTTTCAGAGATGGATATTCCCGGACAATACGCGAATTTCTCGGCAAAGAATACAGCGACAGGAACAAGCAATGAGCGCGGATCAAACGGAACTGGATAAAAAATTTGATGAAGCAATGGTTCTTAATGATGCTGATCGCTTTGAAGAAGCGGCGGCAATCTTTAAAGAGCTGGCTGAAAAGGGACACGCGCAGGCGCAGCTTGAGCTTGGCAAGTGTTATGATTACGGTCTTGGCGTACAAATGGACAGGGACAAAGCGATAGAATGGTTCGCGAAAGCCGCGGAACAGGGACTTGAACTGGCGCGGAGATGGCACGCGCACTGCGTTAACGAAAAAATGGAAAGAGAATCAGAAGACCCAAAGGAATTGATAAAAGCGTATTCATATCAATTTGATATTGTATCTGACGGTATAGAAGCGGAAAAAGAAATCTGTGAAAAATTAAATCTGATATGCAAAGGTAAAACCAATACCCATGAGCTGGCAAGAAGATGTTACATGCTTGATATTTATTTAATCAGGGAAAAAGAAAGCGATTACGATCTCTTTGAAAAAATACATGATATTGCCGAAAAACACGGAGGACATTAGTGGCAAAACTGGAATTTGATGATGTATTCCACATGATAAAAAATATTACAGATGCAGAAAAAGAATGTGATACAGGTTTTTGGATAAATACGGACGGAATTTTTCATGACGATGATCCGATGCCCAATGTTTCTGACTTAACCTGCCATTGCGGTATTAGTCATTATGAACCAACCGGAGGCTGGATAGTAACGCCCTGGCTTTATACAATGGATTGCCCCGCTGTTTTTAAAACACTCGAAAGCGCCCGCAAAATGGCGTTTTTCTGGCTTAACTGGATGGGCTATCTTTACGGAGACGGAATAGAAGAGCCGAGATTTGAAGCCGACTGGCTTTCCGTTAAATCAAACCGCTCTGTAATTATGATGTTATTCGAACAGGAAGCGGAAAAATTCCGTAATGAGTTAAAAGAAGAAGAAGGAATGAGGGAACATGATTAATTTACAGGCAGTGATGTTATGGAATTAATTTTAACCGAAAAAAACGCTCTGGAAAGAGCAAAACAAAACGGCAGAGCGCTTGACCTTGTTCCTGAAAGGCTAAAAACAGAAGAAGTATGTCTTGCGGCTGTAGGACAGTGTACCACCGCGCTTGAATTTGTTCCCGCGGAATTCCAAACAGAAGAATTTTTAATAAAAGCGGTAAGTCAAAACCGGTGGATGCTCAGAGCTATTCCTATAAAACAAATTACACCCGAAATATGCAATGCGGCTGTTAAGCACAGCAGTTATGCGCTTGAATATGTTCCTAAAGAATTCAAAACAGCGAAAATGTGTTACGCGGCGGTTAAATCAAACGGGCAGGCGTTATGTGATGTTCCCGATGAACTTAAGACCGCGCAAATGTGTTTAATGGCAGTAAAGAGTAAAAACTTTGGAGGCAATTGTCTTCAATGGGTTCCTGATAAATTTAAAACAGAGGAAATGTGTCAGATTGCGGTAAAAAAAGACGGTGAAGCGCTTGAACATGTTCCTAAAAAATTTATAACAAAAGAACTGTGCTTTGCGGCGATAAATTCCGGATATGTCGGCTTTGACAGTGTTCCTGCGCTCAAGTTTGTTCCCAAAAAGTTTAGAACTTATGACCTGTATCTCGCATTGATGAAGGTACGCGGCTATGCTCTTAAATGGGTTCCTGCTAAATTTATTACAGAGGAGCTATGTCTTACTGCAGTTAGAGAATGCAATAACGCAATTGAGTTTATTCCCAAAAAAGCATGGACAAAGGAATTATGTTTTACCGCGCTTAAAGAAAGCAAATATGCGCTTTCTTACATTCCTGATGAACACAAAACAGCCGAAATCTGTTTTATTGCGGTTGAGCAATTTGCTTATATGCTTGCGTATGTTCCCGAAAAATTAAAAACAATTGAATTATGCTGTATGGCTGTAGAAAATTTCGGCAGAGCGCTTCAATTTGTTCCTGAAAAATTAAAAACATTGGAACTCTGCCAGCTTGCCGTAGATAATGATTTTCACGATGAGAATTACGACGGGGACGGCTATGATTATGACGGCGGCGAAGTGATTAAATATATTCCCGATGAATTGAGGGCTCAGATTAAATATGATTCAGAGGATGAGGGATGATAACAAGGAGTAAAAATAATGAACTACGATGAAGTAACGAGTATAATCAGCAATATAATAAACATAAAAGAGGATTATGAAGTATTCTTTTGGGTTGGAACAGATGGCATATTCCATAATACAGAGAATCCAAATCCAAGAGATGAGTTAATATGCTGCTGCGGCATTTCCTATTCAACAGAAACCGGCGATTGGATAGTAACACCCTGGCTATATAATATTGATATTCCGGGTGTATATAAGTCTGCGCATAACGCAAGGGCAATGGCTTTTTTCTGGCTGAACTGGATGAGTAATCTTTACGGTGATGAAACAGAAGAACCGGTTTTTGAAGCTGACTGGCTCTCCGTAAAATCAAATCGTTCTGTGGTAATGATGCTGTTTGACATGGAAGCCAGAAAATTTAAAGATGAATTGTATAAAAATGAAGAAGAAGATGATTTATGCAGACAGTAAAATTAAAGAAGATTAACCACGAACGTTCACGAACTTGCGATTCGACATCTGGGAGTTCGTGCTGGTTAGTGTGGTTTGTGGTAAAATTCTTCCCTGCGATCTTCGCGCCTCTGCCTGCCTGTCCTGCCTGTCGGCAGACAAGTGAGAGGTCTTTTGAATATAAGGAGTGAAGAAAGTTATGAATGAGACAAAAATCGCGAAAAAATTAAATTCATTTTTCTGCTGGTTATGCGTAAAAGGAATACGAAAACAATTTTGCATTGTCTGCGATTATACACTGGAACATATCAACAGATTGACTGCGGCTATGAATGCCGGAGGCGCTGCCGAGCAGTTTGAAATGGGGCTGTGTTATTATCTTGGAGACGGCGTTGATCAGGATTATGACGCGGCTTTTCTGTGGTTCTCGAAAGCGGCGGAACAAAACTACGCGAAGGCGCAGCTTTATTTAGGGGAATGTTACGACTCAGGTTACGGCGTTGAACAGGATCGCAAGCAGGCGGGGCGGTTGTTTTTAAAAGCGGCACAGCAGGGTTTGGCGGAAGCGCAATTCAGGGTAACAAGCTGCTTTATGGGAACTTTTAACGGCTTTGAATATAATCCTGAACAATATAAGTATTGGAAAGATAAAGCCGCCGAACAGGGATACGGCTCAAAGGAGTACCAGAGAGACTGCGATAAAGAGCGAGCTATAGAAAACGCCGCGCGGTGGAGACGCAACGAAAAAGAATTAAAAAGGTTAAACCTTAATACAATTGAAGATTTGGAAAACCTCCTTAAACCTATCGTAAAGCACGCGACAAAATTAATTATTAAAAGACAGGAGACAGAACCACAGGACAGTTATCTGCGTTCCCATTTTCGCGGGCAGCCGTATTTTGAAAAAGGCGAAAAGTGGCCTTCATTGAAAGAAGGAGATCAATTCGATTTTATTTTTCAAATTTTCAATACCGGGGACATCAATCTTCCTTTCAATATAAAACTTTTGCAATTCTATTATGATTATGAAAATTCCCCGATTTCATACCGGACATATACAGATGATTATGTCTGCCTCGGTTATAAATACGGGAACGGCTGGCTTGTGAAAGCTTATGAAAAATTGGATATTGCAAACAGTTTTACTATGGATAAACCGGACTGGTGCTGCACGGATCTTTACTGTGAATTTGAATGTAAAGCAATAAAATCTTTGCCTTGTTGGAAATATTCAAATGAATGTAATGAAACCGTAGAAATGTTTTGCGAAAAACTTGATGGCGAGAGTAAAGATAAAAACTTTGACAGTTATAATTTTGTTGCGGAAAAACTTGGCTGCGAACAGGATTTTATAACTAAACTGGGCGGATATCCCAATTGGCTTCAGGGGGACGGCTCGCCAAAAAATAAAGATTTTCAGTTGTTGTTTCAGCTTGATTCGGAAGACGAAGCGGGACTGCATTGGGTAGATGTTGGATTGGTATATGTCTTTTATAATCCCAAAACCAAAAAATTTATTTTTGAAATTCAATATTGCTGATAAAAGAAATAATTATGGAGGAAACGATGAGTAACGAAAAAATCACAGACCCGCAGGAGCAGGTAGCCGAAGGCGACCGTTTTTACAACGGCGATGGAGTCGAAAAAGATTTTGAACAGGCTGTCGCATGGTATAAAAAAGCGGCGGAGCAGGGTTACGCGCAAGGGCAGTACTACCTTGGCTATTGTTACCATGAAGGGGAGGGCGTTGAACAGGATTACGCGCAGGCTGCGGCATTGTATTCAAAAGCGGCGCAGCAGGGAAACGCGGCTGCGCAGCAAAAATTTGGTTTTTGCCATTATGCGGGCGAAGGCGTGGATCAGGATTTTGAGAAAGCTTTTTATTGGTATACACAATCGGCACAGCAGGGCAGGGCATACGCGCAGTATCTTCTGGGCGCGTGTTATTACAACGGGGAAGGCGTAGAGAAGGATTTTTCCCAGGCTGTGCATTGGTTCACAAAAGCCGCCGATCAAAACGATGACACGGCGCAGTGTATGCTGGGACTGTGTTTTTACTTCGGCTCAGGCGCGGATATGGATTACAAAAAGGCTGCATATTGGCTGGAAAAATCCGCGCAGCAGGGTAATTCGGACGCGCAATTCTACCTTGGAGACTGTTATCTGCAGGGAGAAGGCGTCGAAGAAGACCACGCGAAAGCGGCTTACTGGTACGAAAAATCCGCGCAGCAGGATCACAAGGTTGCGCAATTTAAACTGGCATACCGTTACCTGGAAGGCGACGGCGTTGGCTGTGATACGGAGAAGGCAGTTTATTGGTACACGAAATCGGCTGAACAGGGTTATGATCGCGCTCAATACAGCCTGGGAGTTTACTATAATGACGGCGAGAGCGCAGAACAGGATAAGGAAAAAGCCGTCTATTGGTTTACGAAAGCGGCGCAGCAGGGCTATGCGGATTCCTGTGTGGAACTGGCTATAATGTACCTGAAAGGAAAAGGCGTAGAAAATGATATAGAAAAAGGCATTTATTGGTTCAGGGAAGCCGCGAAATCCGGAGAGCCGGGACCAATGCTGAATTTCGGGCAATGGTTGTTAAGCGAAGCCAACGGAGCGCAGGATGACATAATCGAAGGACTCCAGTGGATAGAAAAAGCAGCGGACGGGAATGAACATAACGAGGATGAAATATTATGGCAGGCAAGGTGGGTGTTAGCCGAAATATACGAGTATGGTTTTTTCCGGATAACCAAAGATTTGGAAAAAGCGAAACGTTTCTACGAGTTGCTGGTTGAAAACGGAGACAATACCGCCGATGTTTATTTTAAACTATTGTCTAATGGAAAAGAGGATGCCAACAGTTCACGGGGCTGGAGCGATAAAAACCTTATTGTAAAAGTTCTATCGGAAAGTTTCCCGGATTTTGACGTATCAGGCGCGTTATACGAAAAAGCGCCGGATTATTCTGATGCGGTCTTTACAGACGCGCAAAGGGAAGAGTGTCTGCCCATCGCGGAAAAAATGCTGGAGCTGGCAGATATTGCAAAACGCGAAAGTATTTTGGCGTTCGCCGGGATAGCGGAAAAAGAAGAAGACGTTTATTTAAAAACGGCTTTAAAAATCGCGGCGGACGGCATACGGGCGGATCTGTTTACGCAACTAATGGTTATCCTTTTTATTAAAGACAGGCCCTCAGGCGCGGCTCTGCTTAAAAGACTGATTGTTCTCCACGGAATTTTCGCAATAATAAAAGGCGATTTTACAGTATTAAAATTAAAAGTGCTGATAGGATCGTTATACGTTCCGAAGATTCTGGCTCCCAAAAACGCTGAACGCAGGTATAAAATGACATTTAACTATTTGCTGACGCACCGTGAAATACCCAGGCAGTATTTCGCGGATTTAAACACATTCTATGATAAGGTATTGCCGGACCCGGAAATGATGCAGAGATTTTTAACTTTCGCGCATGGCAGATGCGTTTATTTCGCCAATGAAAATCCTGACATTGAGCCGCCGTTCGAGGCTGAGACATTTGACATGGTATTGTTCGGCGAAAAAGAAAGGCGCGTGCTTGTTATAACATTGCCCAAATGCGATACCCCGCCGGAAAGTTATCAGATAGCGATTCCCATATTAAGACAAAATGCGGGATACTATACCTGCGAACTGTCTGTCGATCCTTTGACTGACATACCCTGTTTCATATTCGGCGAATGGAACGCTGAACAGAAACACTCAAATTACGGAAAGATAGAAATGAAAAGCGAAAACAGTTTTGCAAAAATGGCGGTGGAAATCGCTTACGGGAAAATTCTTAAAGAGCCGCCTTTTGAACGTAATAACATGAAATTTGATACTCCCACGCTGGAATTGTACTGCGAAAAATGCGGAACCAACAACTTTTTTTATGAAGATAATGATCCGCCGTTTCATTGCGACAACTGCGGCACGGCGCTGCAGGAGTAAATTATGTTATATGATTTTAAAGAAAACAGGCAAATACGCATTTTCATCTCTTCGACATTCAGGGACATGATGCAGGAGCGGGATTATCTTATAACAAGAGTTTTCCCGGAGCTGCGCCGTTACTGCGATGAGCGTGACATCAGTCTCTTCGAGCTTGACCTGCGATGGGGCGTAACGCAGGAAGAGTCGGAAAACCAGATGGCGTTTAAAATATGCCTTAACGAAGTGGACAACACAAGGCCGTTTTTTATCGGGCTTCTGGGAGAGCGTTACGGCTGGGTTCCGGATGAAGAGACGCAGAATAAAATGAAATTGACAAAAGTATTTGATGAGTACGAGTGGCTTCCTGGCGAACTAAAAAAGAAAAAAAGCATTACAGAAACCGAGATTCAGGAAGGCGCGTTTTTGCCGGAAGACGAAATAAACGCGTATTTTTATTTGCGCTCCCCAAAGATGGATACGCCGCAGGAGTTCAGGGAAGATAAGGGCAGCCATGGCGAAAAAATGCTTTTGGAGCTGAAAGACAGAATCAGAAAAGATAAAAGATACGCGGTAAAGGATTATGACGGCGTTGAGCATCTGGGGAATATGATAGAAAAAGATTTTAAAGCGATTGTAGATAAACTTTTTCCCGGGCAGGGGCATCTTTCCGGTTTTGAAAAAGAACGGCTTCAGCAATATATATTTTTAAAGAGCAAAACCAGAGCGTATGTTACCCGCCATGAATGGATGGAATATCTTGATAAATTCGCGGACGGCGGTGAAAGAGCTGCGGCTG
Organism: Treponema sp.; assembly: GCA_031256445.1. Taxonomy (GTDB): domain Bacteria; phylum Spirochaetota; class Spirochaetia; order Treponematales; family Breznakiellaceae; genus WQXQ01. The sequence goes on from JAIRQN010000018.1 coordinate 26,325, forward strand.
TTACAGGCGAAAGCGGGATTGGAAAATGCGCTCTTCTTGCAAACTGGATCGCGGACAGGCAGAAAAAGCAAATACCAAACGAAAAAATCATTTATCATTTTACCGGCGTGTCCCAAAGCGAAGGCGATTATCAGAAAATCACCCGGCGTTTTATGGATGAAGTGCGCTCGCTTTATAATTTTCCTGTAAAAGAAGAAAACGCGCTGAAGATAGATATGGTTGCCAATAAAAAAAATGAGACAGAAGATGATGAAGACGACCCTGAATTTGAATTGCAGGAACTGTTATTCGCCATACCTGAAGATCAAAAATTGATAATCGTTCTTGACAGCCTTGACAGCCTTGATGATACAGATAACGCGAAAATGCTTAACTGGCTGCCTGCTCACCCTGGCAATGTAAAATTTATTTTTTCGGCCGTATCGGGCGATAAAACCATTGAGGCTCTGGAGCGCAGAACAGGCAATATTCTTGAGCTTGACTCTCTGCCTGAAAAGTCAAGAAGAGGGTTAATTGTAAAATATTTTGAGAAGTTCAGCAAGAAACTGAGCGCCGCGCAGATGGAAAGGATAATATCTGACAAGAAGAGCGAAAACCCTGCCGTGCTGACCGCCATACTGGATAATTTGCGCATATTCGGCAATTTTGACATTTTTGACAAACAGATAGAAGAACGCCTTTCCTGCCATAGCGGCGAGAGCCTGTTTGATCTGTTCCTGCAAAATATTGAATCGGTTTTTAATGAAGCCGGTGCAACAGCGGGCAGTTCGCGTAAAAGCGCGGTAAAAGATATTCTTTCTCTTCTGGCGCTCTCGCGGCGCGGGCTTACAGAAACAGAAATAGTGAATATTTCCAAAGTTCCCAAATTGTACTGGTCGCAGCTTTCCAACTGCATGTCAGCGCATTTAAAAACAATTAACGGATTTGTCACTTTTTCCGGCGGTTTAATGTTAAACGCGGTGAAAAACCGTTATCTGAAAGACAGCGGAGCGCGGCGGGCTTGCCGCCTGTCAATTTCCGCTTATATGGAGTCGGGCGAAGAAGTTTCGTTTAACAGAAAATGCGGGGAGCTTCCTTTCCAGCTCATGGAATTGAAGGATTATGACAGGCTTTACGGTTTTCTTCTTGACAAAAAGGCGTTTGATCATATTTACGCGAAGGACAAGTATGAACTTGGCGGTTACTGGAGAGCCCTGCGGGAACATGACATGAAACGCTATAAAATGGAAAAATACCTGGAACTTGACATTAAAGACAAGGAAGAATTGACGGACTTTTTGGAAAATATTTCCTCGTTTATTAACAACATAATAATTGATCCTTCTTTGGCTCTTGTGTTTGCGCAAAAACATCTTGAAGTATGCGAAGAATATTTTGGAAAAGACAGCGCAAAAACGGCTGTTTCATATATCAAAATTGGCAGCTGTTACGGAAGCAATAGCTTAAGGGATTATAACAAAGCGCTTGAATATTTCATTAACGCCGGGGAAATTTATAAAAAAGTAAACGGTAAGGATCATTATACCGCAGCGACTGTTTATTGTAACATCGGTTCATGTTATGGCAATCCTTCCATAGGTAAATATGATGAAGCGGTTGAATATTATACCGATGCCCTTGATATAATAAAGAAAGAATTCGGAGAGGATGAAAATTCCCTTACAGCCGTAATTTACGGCAATATAGGCCAATGTTATATCAATAACAGCAAGCCTGCGGATGCCGTTGAATACTGTTACAATGCCCTTAAATTATGCGAAACTTTTTACGGAAGGGAACATCCTAAAACCGCTCAATCATATTATGTTATGGGAGAACTAATGTATAATCTGCAGCAATTCGCGGAAGCTGTTCAATTCCTTAATACTTTCTTAAATATCTGGATAAATTTCTTCGGAGAAGAACATCTTAAAATCGCTGAAACCTATAATAATATCGGTTTTTGTTATATGGGCCTTAAAGAAAATGAAAAAGCGGTTGAAGCCAGCGGCAAAGCGATAAAATTATTCATGAAAATTGACGGAGAAAATACTGATAGGGCGGCCAGCGCGTATTTCAACGCCGGTATGTGCTTTCATTCGTCAGAAGACTACGGCAAAGCGGTTGAAAATTTTGGCAAGTATATCAGCATAGTCGTCAAGAATCCCGGCACAGACCCTTTCAGAATCGCGTATGCCAAATCGAAATCCGCCGCCTGTTATTATGAGCTGGGCGAGTATGAAAAAGCGCTTCCATATTACAATGACGCGCTTGCGGCATATATGAAAAAATACGGCGGGAAACACCTACAGGTTGGAATTATGTACGATGACATGGCTGTATGTTATGATGAACTTGAAGATTATGATAACGCGCTAAGCTGTTACAAAAAGGCGATATCTGTTTACGAATTGTACGATGATACTGAGGATTTAATTGAAGGCGCGAAGGATTCAATCGAAAGGATTGGTTCGTCATAAAAACCGTCCAGTTCAGTAAATTTATTATTTATGGAGGATAACATGGACAATCAAACGGATAATTTATGCTCTTTATGCGGAAAGCCGATGCCGCGGGAAACCGGTATAATCAGCAGCGCCATAAAAAGCGGCGCAAAAGAACTGAAAACGCGCTATCCTGGTTTTCTTTTGGATTTAACCAGGTGCCCAAACTGCAATGACGAGGCCAACTATACAGTCTTCCGCGGATTAATGGATCGTCTTCGCGCGCATAAGGATAAAACAATAAGTGATCTTGTCTGCGAAGAAGACGACCAGATAATACTCGCCTGTGTTCTTGCCCGCGAAGAAGATTACGAACAGCTTGAGCGTTACGCGGCGGAAGGGCTTCCGTTAAACGAAATCGCGCCTTCTCTGTTCAGGCGTTTTGAGCCAACGCCTCTTTATTATATTACGTGCAATAAAATATGGGCGTCAATGAAAGACCCGGTAAAAATGCTGGGCTGGCTTGTCGCCCGCGGCGCGGACATTAACATGGCGGCGGGAGACGAAAGCACCCCTCTTGGGAATCACTGCCTCATGGACGGAAATGTCGAAATTGTGAAAGCGCTGCTGGAAGCCGGAGCGGATCCCAATGTGGAAATTTATCAGGACGGCGATTACTATCTGCCTCTTGATTTGGCGTCGGCTCTTGAAGGCTTTGAAACAAATCCGGATATCAGCGAAGAGGATAAAAAGTACATTAAAGAAACATACTCCGCGCGGGAAATAGAGAACAGCATAAAAATAGCCGCTTTGCTCCGCGAATACGGGGCCGGCGGTAAAAAAGATGAAATCGAAAATAATTTTACCGGAGAATACCATGAGCCGGAAGAAAAAGAACTGCGCATCTCTGATGAATGGAAAGAAATTCCCCCGTGGAAATTCGCCAGAGAGAGAACCTTCACCTCTTTTATTATTCCGCGCGGCGTGAAAAGCATCGGCAAGTGCGCGTTTGCCCATTGCCGTAATTTACGGAAAATAGACATCGGAGCGAATGTAGTTTATATCGGCAAGTACGCCTTTCGCAAGGACAACCGCCCCGGAGAAATGGCTCATATTACCGAGGTTATAAACCGCAGCAAAATCCCGCAGATAATAGACGGATGCCACTTTCATAACAACGATCTTAAAAAAGCGGCGCTGTTCGTTCCGCGGGAATCTGTCGAAGCGTACCGGAAAGCGGATGGCTGGGGAGAGTTTGGCTCCATTAAGGCGATAAGCGATGAACAGCCGGAAGCAAACGAACCTGAAACCCAAATGTTCCATATAAAAGAAATTCCCGCAAGCGCCCATGTCTGGATTTGCAGTTTTAAATCGGAAGAGGAGCTTGAAGAATACGCTGACAACTCAGAGTACGAGTGGGAGTATTACGGGCATATGTTAGGTGAAGATAATTTTGACGAGCCTCCGGAGGAATACGGCCTTAACTGCGGTTTCTGCTGCGAGAACGGCCTGATATACGAAGAGGCCGCGGATATCGCTGATGATTTGGTATGGAATTATCTGGGAGAGGATATGCCGTTGGATGATATACTGCGCAGCTTGAGTCCTTTCCCTGTTGATTTTTATGATGCGCAGGAAGCATGCAAAAAAAAATATCCGCAGTTAAAAAAGGCAAATTCGTATATTGTGGTTTTTGGCTGGAGTGAAAAACAACCGGTATTTGAAAAAACAAAATCAGAAAAAGAATGTTTTTATCTTGGAGAGTTTGAACTCCCCGAACCTGATATTGACGGTCCGCATGAAGCCGAGGCGTAGGAGGAAAAGATGGATTACGACAATGAAGATCTGTATGTGCATACCGCATACGACTGGATTGACAACGGAGCGGGCGAGCTGATGCTGGTAATGGATAAGACAGCGGGCATGGCAGATGATGATAACGCGAGAATCCTTTATGACGGTTTTCACGAAGCAATGCTGATAAAGAACGGCAGTCAAATTGTCCACCTGCCCCTGGTTGCGGAAGCAGTGCGCGAGATGCTGGAAAAACTGGAAAAAATTCTTGTCACCGAAATGGACGGCGAAGACATAGACGATGTCTACGAGGCGCAGGTCGTTGTTCTGAACAGCCCGCTTCCCATTCCGGGGGCTGTTTATATAAAGTTTGATAAACTTAAGTAGGAAAAAAATGGATGACATAAGCGGAAAAACCCCGCAACAGCTGATGGATTTATATTTTGACATGGTAGACAAGGAAAGCGGCGAAATTCCCGCGGATATTATGGAGAAAGCCTTTTTTTACCTTAAAACCGCGGCGGACAAAGGCTCTCCCGAAGCATGGGCGGAACTTGGCGCGTGTTACCTGATTGGCGATATCGTGCCTGACGCCGCGATGTCTCCTGCTTCCAATGAAACCAGAGCGCTGGAATATCTGGAAAAAGCGGCTCTTCGCGGAGTGGCAAACGCGCAGATGAACCTTTACACATTAATGTGGAATAAGGCGCGCACTGAAGAGGAAAAGAAGAACGCGCTCTACTGGCTGAACCAGGCGGTTGATAACAATGTCTCCAGCGCGTTATTCGAAATTGCGTCTCATTATTACTATGGTTTTGTGTATCAGCAGGATTTTGTAAAAGCGGCGGAGTACTTCAGGCGGTCATCCGATGCTGGCAGCAGCGAGGCTCTTGCGATGCTGGGCCTGCTTTATCAGCAGGGACAGGGCATGCGCAGGGATTTGGAGAAAGCGGCTGAATGTTTGTACGAAGCCTCAAAAGCGGGAAGCATGACAGGGCTTTTAAATCTTGGAATCGCCTATATGGGCGGCCTTGGAGTGGAGCAGGATTACGAAGAAGCCAGAAATTGCTTTGAAATGTTAACCGATCTTGACGATCCTTTTATGAAAATACCGGATTTAAACGATATTAAAACTCGTTCCGACATCGCGCTTGTTTATCACATGACCAGGGTTTACGAAATGGTCTACCCGATGGCGCATCACAATCTTGGAATAATTTATCAGCAGGGACTTGGCGCAGAAGCGGACACAAGCGCCGCTTTATACCATTTTATGCTGGCTGCCGAAAACGGCTACGGCCCTTCCTGTCTTCAGGCAGGCGCAATGCTTTATACCGGAGAGGGCCATGAATCGGCGCCTGAAAGGGCGTTTGAATATCTTAATGTTGCGCTTGATGCCGGCATTGCCGAGGCGAAAATCTGTCTGGGAATTATGTATTACTGCGGCGAAGGCGTCGCGCAGGACAGGGAAAAAGGCATCGCTTTTCTTGATGAACTTATTGCCGCCGGGAATGTTACGGCCATTCAGGTAAAAAATAACCTGTTTAACAATAAATAACCGGGAATCTATTCCTATTAATTAATTTTTGGTGTATATTAATATCATTATCGGAGTATTTTATTGAAAAGTGTGTTTTCAGGTTTAAAGAGGTTTCTTCAGACAAGAGATGAGCTGTCTCTTGGCAATATAAGGCGCGATTTGTGGCCTCTTTTCCTGATCTTTCCAATGACGGTTATTTTGGGCGATTTCCGCTATTTTAACATGAATATCGCCGCAGCCGGTCTTGAATCCTACGAATTAATGCTGTATCCCCTGGGTTTGGGCTGGCTGGTTCTCGCTTTTATTCCCAAAAAGCTAATAATGCCCCTGCTTCGTATGGCTACAGTTTGCTGCGCGGCGCTGCTCCCTTTCCAGTTATTGATAACCGGCGACATTCCCAAACTTGCAATGTTTATGGCTTTCCAGTTCTTTAACGGCATTTGCGCCGGCTGCGCTTTCTTTTTATTCTGCTTTAAACTGAAAAACATCGAACGTCTGTTCGGTATGGCAATAATCATTTTCTATTACAGCCTTTATTATACAATTTACAGGGCTTTTCCCGCTGTTCAGGCGGTTTATAAAACATGGGGCGGCGCGGCGGTAATGGCGTTCTACCTTGTTTTGGTTTTTATTTTATACGGAAAGCTGAAGCAGACAGTAATTGAAGATGACGCTCTGCCGGAAAATAACGCGGCAAGCGAGACGGCGAAGCAGGCCGAGCCTCTGTACCCGGCAAGGTTCAGAATTGTTATAGGGCTTCATTTCGTTTACTACTCGATAATGTGCATGATCAATTATATTGAAAGCGCGGAAAATATAATTTTCAGCCTTCCTTATGGCCTTGGACAGCTTGCTTCCGTCATTACGATTATTGTAATAATGATGATTTTTAACCGCAATTCTCTTTATATCTGGCTGATGTATCTTGTTTTTACGCTTGTGGGAATGTCCATTGTCAGTTACGAGTCCCAGGCGGCTCATTTCTTCGGCTCGTTTTTATACGGTTATGGAGACGGTTCTGGTTACATTATTATTTATTATCTTTGCGCTGGAGCGATAAAAAAGAGCAAATCAATTAAAATGTACAAACTGTTCTGTCTGATAATATTCATAGAATACTTTTTTATATCGGGCGTTTTTTCCCAGGCATTTGATCGTTATAAAGGATCATATCACGTTATCGCCCTCAGCGTAGTGCTTGTTCTGTGTTCATGCTGTTTTTTAATCCTTCCGTATTTACAAAAAAGATTCTTCGAAGCGGACTGGACGGACGGGCTTCATTTAAAGGATATGGTTGAATATTCACAGGGTCTGGCGGAAACAGACGCTATCAATGTTAAAGAACAGTTGAATATGACGGAAAGGGAACACGAGATTTTCACCATGCTGCTTAAAGGAAAAGCGCCCAAGGAAATCGCATATACCCTCAAAATCAGTTATGATACCGTTTTATATCATAAGAAAAATTTATACCGTAAACTGAAAATACAAAGCATGGCCGAACTTTTCGCCAAATATAGCAAAGTAGTATAATATAGCAAATTTAAGAAATCCCTGCGCCTCTACTACAAGATTTTGTAGTCTAAAAATACCCAAAAATGATTAATACAACAACATTTTGTAGGTAGATATGCCAAAAAACCTCCAATAAAATGGTACCTAAATGAGTTTACCGCTTACACAAAAATCAATAGACCGTTCAAATGCTGAACAGTTCTCCTTCAGTTTTTTCTGCGACCGGTGCGGAAAAGAATGGAAAAGTCAGACGTTTTCTTTCAAAAACGGAAATTTTACAGCCATTGAAAACGAAGAGGCCCGCCAGTTAATTTGGGCTCAGGAGCATAAAACCGCTTTTGAACATGCAAATCTGGAAGCCCATATGCAGTTCAGCCTTTGCCCCAGGTGCGGCAAGTGGGTCTGCGATGACTGTTTCGTTCTGGAAGAACGGCATGAAGAAGTTTGCAGGGAATGTTCATTGGTCAGCGTTGCCTGACAGTGTATATCGCCGTGCGGTATAAAAACTTAAAAGGAGTTTATTTTGAAAAACACGGACAAATTTAAAACTATCCAAAAGATGGCAGGTATTACCGCATTTGCCGCGGTAATCGGATTTTTGATTGCCGCGTGCGATCTTGGCAGCCTCGGTATCAGTAATACTGAGCCTGTTTCATATTATACCGTAACGTACAACGGCAATGGCAATAATAGCGGCACAGTACCGGCAGACAGCGGAAATTATGAAAGCGGCTCCTCTGTAACAGTGTTGGGCAATACCGGCAGCCTTGCCAGAGAAGGCTATATTTTTATCGGCTGGAATACCGCAGGCAGCGGATCCGGAACCAACTACGCTCCGGGAGACTCTTTTACCATCACCGGCAATACCGTTCTGTACGCTCGATGGAATGTTGTCTTACCCGGCAACGGCGGTAATGTTGAGCCTGTTTCATATTATACCGTAACGTACAACGGCAATGGCAATAATAGCGGCACAGCGCCGGCAGACAGCGGAAATTATGAAAGCGGCTCGTCCGTAACGGTATTGGGCAATACCGGCGGTCTTGGCAGAGACGGATATGTTTTTATCGGCTGGAATACCGCAGACAGCGGCGCCGGAACCAACTACGCTCCGGGAGACTCTTTTACCATCACCGAAAAAATTACCCTGTACGCTCAATGGGACGTTATCCTCTCCGAAGGCGTTTACATCTTCTACCCGAGGATTCAAGCCACAAAAGGCGGTTTGCCGCAGGAAGAATACCTTGACAGGATCGAAGTAACCGGTAATTACACAAAAATTTACCTGAATAACAATGTTAACGGAGGAAGGGGCAGAACAGCCGGTAACTGGGGAAGTTATTTAGCCAGAAATAGTGTCATTCTGAAGGATATTGTATCCAACAACGAATACAATGTAAATGATTCTTCTTATCCTTCCAGTCAGGGTAATATAGCTTATGTAAACGGTTATACAGTTCTTGTATTTGAAAATGTAAGGCAGGGAACCATGTTTAGCCTGACTAACAGCTATGGCGGCGGCGCGCCTTCTGTCTTTGCCAATGTCAACTTAACCGGCAGCAATGTAAAAGCGCCTGTGAATAAACCAGCGCTTCCTGACGGCATAACAACCTTTACTCCTGAAATAAAAATAAAATTGAATGGTGTTGACATTGCTGATACCTATAGCAGCGGATCATGCGCTTTGTATCAGGTTGCTGTAAGCGATAACGGCAGATATATGAATATCACTTTGGGCGTTTCATCTGCATTCGAATATCAAAATTGGACTCCTTCCGGAAGTTGGATATTAGCAAGCAGTGAAGCAAATAGCTATAACGTAAAACTTGTGGATCTGGATAATCCCTGGGCGGTGTACGAGCCAATGACAGTATCGCTACTTGCATCAGGCACGTCTGAGCGGTTTGTTATAACTTTTGAGAATGTAAAAGCGGCGAGGTTCAGTCTTACTTCTTATTATGGCGGCAATACATTTGCTTTTTGGGAAGTTAATATAGGTGACTAAAAATAATTTTTTTTGGAGGAAAAAATGAAAATGAAAAAATTTGTAGTAATGTTAACCGCTTTCATCGCGATTAATGTTCTTTTACCGAACTGCGTCACAACCCCGCAGCCTGAGCCGAAACAAGCCGCGCCCGCGGAAAATACCGCAACAGCGCAGCAAACGGAAAGCGCAGGCGGCAAGTCGCTGGATCAGGCAATCGCGGAAGCGGCCGCCCGTATTGAAGAACGTGTCAGGCCGGGATCGAAAATTGCCCTGCTCAACTTTAACGCGCCTTCGGACAGGTTCTCCGCCTATGTGCTGGACGAGCTTTCTGTGTATCTTGTGGACAGCGGCAGCCTGACTGTTGTTGACCGCAAGGAAATGGACTTAATACGAAGCGAGATGGATTTTCAATTTTCCGGCGATGTAAGCGAAAATTCCATGCAGGCGTTAGGGCAGAAGATAGGAGCGCAGTCGATTGTTTCAGGTTCGTTAACTGACATTGGCGGCGATTACCGCATTATGTTCCGCGTTCTAAGTGTGGAGTCAGCGGCAATTCTGGCCCAGTTCAGAACGGACATTGTAAGCAGCACCCGCGTTAAGGCGTTGCTTGAAGGCGGAAAAACTGCAACAGCCGCAAGCGCGCAGACAAACAGACAGGCCGCGGCTCCGGCGCAGCCTGTTTCCTACAAAGTCGGCGATAAAGGGCCTGCCGGCGGCATTGTCTTCTATGACAAAGGAAATAAATCAAATGGCTGGCAGTACCTGGAAGCCGCTCCCTCGGATATAAACCGAAAACTGCCGGGTCAGACTGAACATATTGGAATGTTAACTGAAGATCGCACTGTTGGAAGCGGCAGGAAAAATACCGACCGCATGATGGAAGAGGCAAGAAAAAGCGGCGGCGGATTCGGCTGGGCTGCCAAAGCCTGTGTTGATTTGACAGTTAACGACTTTAATGACTGGTATTTGCCTGCATGGGATGAATTGAACTTTATGTATGGCAATCTGCACGCGCAGGGATTGGGCGGTTTCAGGAATGACATATATTATTCGTCAACCGATACCAGCGCAGGGTGGTGGCTTGTCAATTTTTCAAACGGAAGCAGGGATTATGCTTCATGGGGACAAAGAGAGTGCTACGTCCGTCCTGTGCGGCAGTTTTAATTTACAACGCGGATATTAATCGCTTGTGATATAAGGGTTAATGAAGGGGTAAAATTTAATTGATGCGGCAAATGTCAGTACAATTCAGAATGAGAACCGGTACGGTTAAAAGTTATCTCGTTGGTGAATTTATCAATGCGGTATATAAGAAGCCAGTCCGGTTCAATATGACATTCCCACCAATTCTTATAATTTCCATGCAAAGGATGATTTTTATGCTTTGGCAGCAAAGGCTGTTCATTAATCAGCATTTTCATAACTTCAATGAGATTGTCCATATTTTTATTTTGCTTTTTCATGAGTTTGCGATCCTTCCTAAAAGAACCGTAATAAACTGGTATCATCATTTTTTAATCTTCCGAATCAAGGTCTACAAGCATTTCTTCAAGGGATTTAAATCTTTTCAATGTATCAGGTATTCTGCCTGCGATCATATCATCCACTTCCTTAATGGCTGCTTTGGTTTCGGCATTATAAAGAGGCTCACCAGTTACCGGATCGCGGAGTTTAGCGCAGATTGGACAATCTTCGCTGGAAGCGTTACCTTCCTGACTGGCGGCTTTGGACTTAAGATAACCCACAAAATCAAAAACCTGCACAGTGTAAGATTCGGGCAAAGATTTTATATCTTCCATAAGCAAATCAATATAAACGGGGGTTGCGGCTGCCATTTCCATACTCCTGTAAATTTAGATTATGTAATTCTAACATAATAAAGAGGGTATTGGCAAACTATCCGGCGTTAATCGCCCCAGGAGATTTTATGAGTTATGAAAAATTAATTTTCTCTGACGGCGTATACGAAGGCGATGCAGTTGACGGCAAGCCAAACGGAAAAGGAAAAAAGATACTAAGAAGCGGCAGCGTTTACGAAGGCGATTTTGTAAACGGCAAGCTGCACGGCAAAGGGAAAAAAACATTTGCCGACGGCAATGTATTCGAAGGCGATTTTGAAAACGGCGAACCGCACGGTCAGATAAAAATGACATTCAATAACGGCGATGAATACGAAGGCGGGTTTTTTAACGGAAAACCTCACGGTAAAGGCAAAAGGATCATACAAATCTACGAAGGCTGTAAAGTCTACTACGAAGGAGATTATGTTAACGGCCTGATGCACGGTATCGGAAAAGATTTAAGCGCAATGGGCGATATATACGAAGGCGCGTTTTACAAAGGCGAAAAGCAGGGGAAAGGAAAAATAATTCACCCTAACGGGGATGTATCCGAAGGTGAATTTTTTAATGGGTATCTGCATGGACGGGGAAAACATACATTCGCAAACGGCGATGTTTACGAAGGCGATTGGGCGGACGGCAAAAGAACCGGCAAGGGCAAGATAACGTACGCAAGCGGCTTTGTGCTTGAGTACGAAGGCGATTTTGTTGACGGCCAAAAAACAGGCAAAGGGAAAATGAAAACGTCTAACGGAATTACCTACGAAGGCGATCATGCAGACGGCAAGTGGCACGGCAAAGGAAAAATGACCGGACCTGACGGCGGCGTTTACGAAGGTGATTTTGCCAATGACAGAATGCACGGTAAAGGAAAATTAACCAACCTGGGCGGAGATGTTTTTGAATGTAATTTTGACAATGACAATATGATTAATGGAACGCTTACATACGCAAACGGAGCCGTTTATACAGGCGCTTTTGAGGACGGACAGCCTCACGGCAAGGGAAAAAAGAAATGCGCGGACGGCGGCTTTTACGAAGGCGATTTCGCCGGGGGCGTATTCCACGGCAAAGGGAAAATGTCATACCCAAGCGGCTCTTTTTACGATGGCGATTGGGCAAATGGCCTTCCTCACGGCAGAGGAAAAGTTTCGTGTCCGGATGACGCTTTGCCGCCGGATGGCGGCGAAGTTAATAAATTTCCGCCCGGCAAACGGCCCGAAGGGACGTATGGAGTTGTCAGGGAAGGTGAATGGAGAAACGGCGAGTTTTTGGGGTAGGGGATAGTGAGGAGTGAGAAGTTAGTTATGAGAAATGATCCAGTCAAGCAGTTCGGCTTCGTTAATGGAACCATCTGCAAGTCCCCATCCGAGTGTTTCAAGACCGCCGCTTCGGGTAATAAGCATACTATGCAAAGCGGTTATATCTTCAACAGAGAGGCGAACACAGGTCACTTAGCCAGTGCCTCAAATGCAGCAAGATGTTTATTAAGTATCTCGTCACCTACAGCTACAACATCTTCTTTGGCGGCCTCTACAAATTCAATCTTGCTTGTTTCAGATACCGGAGTAAAGGATAAAATAACAGTTCCTGTCGGCACTTCGCGGGGAACTTCAAGGGTAATACGGCGGTCAGCCGGTATTTCAACAGTTTGTGTAAAGGTCACGCATTAAATTTAGCATGATAAAGAAAAAAGAGCAATTAACTAAAGGAGGCTTTTTATGAAGAAGAAAATAATTTTTGCCGCACTGGCATTGGCGGTAATGGGTAGCGTTGCCGCTATTGTATTGGCGGCGTGCGGTACTACAGGCGGCGGAAGCGGCGGCGCGTCAAGGCCGGGCAGCAGGGATACGCCAACTGTTGTCAAAGCGGCGTTTAACATCCTTGACCCGGTGTTTCAGAAAAATCTGAAGCCCAACGCGGAAATTGCCGTATTTCCCGTGTCTGCTTTCGATCCGAACGATGAAGAAGACATTTACACAAATTTGCAAAGCTGTATTGTGAACTCTGACCGGTACAGCCTTGTGGAAAAACGCCATGTCGATCAGTTGCTGGAAGAACACGATTTCCAGCGGTCAGGGCTTGTATCGGATGAAACGCTGATCAGCTTCGGCAGACTGTTGGGAGCAGACGCGGTTATTCTCGGTTCTGTTGCCGGCAGGGGAACCAAACGCGAACTTGCGCTTATTGCCGTTGACATGGAGAATCGCGCAACACTGGCAGTTGCCCATGAACCTTTTCCGCAGTCTGCCCTGGCTGGAAGCTCGGCGAGAACCCAGACAGAAATACCGAAAGACATGGGCATTGGCAATGTGCTGTTGCTGCCCGTACTTGGCGGAAAAGACGGCGATAATCTGACCCTGGGTAACCTTATCGCCGGTTTGCGTGACATTAACGACGCCTGTAACTTTATTGACGAAAGCAAAAACACTTCGCTTTTGCCCGCGAACTTTACCGGGTTTTCAGCGGAAGATAACGCGCTTCTTTATAATCTTGGCGTTAAACACAGGGCGAATTTTGTCATTCATTCAAACGTGCAAAAATTCGGACAGCGCAATCTGGCGATTATAAGCAGGTACAATGTGTACGCAAAAAAGACCGACTGCGTTTATTACCTTGAATATCTTGACCCGGTTGAAGCGTGGATTAAATTGCCAGGCGTAATCAATACGATTATGAAAAGAAATATAGACAGTACCACATGGAGTACAACATCCGCCTCTGCGGATCATTATCTGTGGGTACGTTACCGGGACGGCGTAGATCGTGTCGCGGCGCAGAGAATGATGAATTTGTTTATTTCTGATTATATGGAAGCGACAGGAAAAACAATTATGGACAGATCAGATGATCTTGAAGACGCAATAGCAGGCAGGCAGGGTGTTGAAAGATTCGGCAGGATGGCGGACGGAGACCGTCCGGGCGCGGCGATACCGCAGCGGGATTGGAAAGCGTATATTGACGCGTATATGAAAGATTTAAGAGAGGGGACATCAAAAACAGGCGGTTATTATTCATTGAATGACGGCGTAAGGGCACTATTATATGATATAGGTGTTGCCCGGGAAGAAGCCACCAAAGTCATAATAATAGAGGCAAGCAGACTTGAAACAGGGATGCGGTTTCAACTGCTTGGCTCTCCCTTTGACTATTCCCTGGATTTTACCGATATGCGGGATTTTGTACGCAAAGTACGCGGTATGTCTCTTTCCATTGGCTCCGGAAAATTAACCGCGGGATATGATTTGGGAATAATACAGGGGGTAAAGTACAATTACTGGAAATACGCCGGCGAAGACAGCGCCATACCTGATATTGTTGCGTACACGCAGCCTTTACAGGGTAAACCGGGTGTTACTTTACGCGAACGCGGTCCTGCTACAGTAACTTTTTATATAAAAACCCCAAAGGGTGTATTCTCCCCGGAAATCCTTTATTATTATTCCACAGAGAAAGATTTTAACAAAGCAACGCCCATTAACCCCAGAAGACGTTATTATCAACAGGTCTTGAGTGATTTATCAATAGATGTAAACAACTTTCATGATTTGTATGGTCTTAAACCTGATACCCAATATTATATCTGGGCGGCCAGTTGTTGGGGTCATCTTGTCTGGCTTCAAAGCCAGCCTGTATTATTTGAAACCCGCACAAGAGCGGAAGGAGGGTATTAGAAATGAGCAAGGAACAGTTAGCAATGAACAATGAAGAAAAAAGGAGAATCAAAATGAAAATGCAATGGAAATTTGTTTGTTTAGCTGCCGTATTGTCAGTCGTAATGCTGGTAACAGCGCTGTTTGCAGCAGCTTGCGGGACTTCGCCGGGAGCAAAGGATGACGCGAAAACAGGGCCGTCAGTATCTTTGCATGTGGGGTATACTGAAAAAAGCGGCGACGATTTATTAATCTTTAGCCCTGACAAAAAATATATTGCGACTGTTTCCGTTGAAAAAGGTATCGTAAAAATTTGGGATGCGAAGAACGTAACCGTTATTACTACCATTAATGTCGGGCAAAAATTTTGGAATTTTGTTTTAAGTGAATTAATATGGAGCGGACGCAGAATATCAGTACGTTATAATTATCAAAGTGGAAATCGACCAATGGCATTTGTAGATACTTACGATGCTGTTACAGGCAAGTTAATTTCGTCAAAGAAAACTGATGATTATGAATATAAAATAAATCGTGCCGATAGAATTGCGAGATTGGGCAACAGAAGCGATCTTGACAGAATAACTACGCTGATGCACAAAGCGCCTGAAAATCTTGTAGCAATTAACTGGAGTCAGGACGGAAGCCGTATTGTAACAGCCAATCAAATCAGAGCAGGGACAAGCTCTTGTTATGTCTGGAATACAGCAACGGCAAGTTTTGATTCGAATAGTATAGTAGACATACATTTTACCGGAAGTGAAACTCCGACAACAACTCAATTCAATACCACTACAGCCCATGATATTAAATCTGTAGCGCAAAAAAATGACGGAACAATAGCTGTAGGCATGTGGCCGCATGGTTGGCTGCAAACCTACAATGAAGGCGCAAGGATTTTAAGTACGAAAACATTACAAAATGAAGGACATCGTATTAGAAAACTTGTTTACAGCCCTGACGGAACTCAGATTTTAATACTTGGAGGTAATCCTCTGTTTAATTTGTGGGAAGTTGAAACAACAAGAGTTAAATACGAATTTATTGAAATATTTGATTCTGACACAGGCGGAAGAATCCGTAATCTGGTATCGGGGTCTGAGCAAAACAGTACAGATATATACTATGACATTGCGTGGAGCCCGGACGGAACTCAGGCGGCGGCGGTAAGCGATAAAAGCATTAAAGTATGGAACGCTTTAAGCGGAGCGTTGATAATGTCAATAAATAACCCTGAAACCGCTAACGGCAGAGAAAACCGCCTGATGGTCGGCGGAAAGAAGGAAAAGGCAAAATATATTGTCATTACAAGCCTTGCCTTTAGCCCTGACGGAAAGCGGCTTGTGTATGGTGATGAATTCGGCGCTGTAAGTATTTTGGACATACAGGCAAAAAAAGTTATTCAAACATTCAGTTCAGGGAAAGGTGAAATAGCGGCGGTTGCATTCAGCCCCGATTCCAAACAGGTTCTTGCGGTTGGCGGCGGAAACCTGAAAGTATGGGATGCGGAAAACGGCAGTGAAATAAAGACCCTGCAATTAACATTTAATTCGAACTTAACATATGAATCGAACAGAGTCGTTTTCAGTCCTGATGCAAATCGTGTCGCTTATATTAACTCTGATAGCATAATAAAGGTGCTTCACATTCCAAGCGGCAAGAGCGCTTCCCTTGCTGTTTATGCCGATGATGAATGGGCGGCTTGCGCCGACGAGGGAATAAGTTTTAACAGCAACGGCAAAGGAGAGCGTCTTATTTCCATAACTTCCAATGGTAAAATGCTCCCGCGGGAATCATACGAGTCGATGAATAACCCGGCTCCGCTCAGGCAGATTTTGACGGGGAAGGAATAAGGGGATTGACCACAGACGAATGGATGTTCGCAAACAGTAAGAAGGAAGACATGGGTTCCAATGCCAGAATAGCGCCTATCCGTGTTGTGCGACCTGTTTTTGACTACTGGAAATATACGAGCGGAAAGTGATAATAAATTATAAGGAGATAAACATGAAAAAATTATTTTCAAGCGTGATGCTGGTTTCGGCATTGGTATTCGGCGCCTGCGGCGCGGGAAGCGGGATATTAACCGTGACGGATATTCCGGCAAAGTATAACGGAATGTACGCGATGATGGAAACGGAGACTCCCGATGGAGATACAATACTTGGCGCGTACGATAAAGGGTTTGGCGGAGTAAAAATATCCGGCGGGAAAGCAAACATTCCAACATGGTATCTTGAAAATGAAAGCTACTACGAAGATATAAAACCGTATACGGGCAATGAAACAGTTGAAGGAATGCTGATTATCATCAGTAATGATGATGGTCAGGAATTTGCCGTTATATTCTTTGAGCATACAAGCATCAGCTTTAAAAAAGGCAGCGCTAAAGTATCCTGTAAAGACGCGGATGGAATCGAGGAATAATAAACTGCCGGAAAAAACATTTGATAATGCGGAGTATGCGAATGAATTTACGGGACAGTAAAAAATGAACTATTACGAAATATTGAATATCAGCCAATACGCCTCGACAGATGAAGTAAACAGGGCGTTCAGATCCCTTGCGAAAAAATATCATCCCGATTTTAACAAGAACTATGACGCGAAAGATAAATTCATGAGTGTTTACAGGGCGTATTCCGTATTGAAAAGACCGGAAAAAAGAAAATCGTATGACGAATCGATAAATATTAAACCGCAGCCCAAAGATTATTCACATGAGGAAGAAAAAGAATCGTTTGAATTTTCTGGAAATACCGAAGGCAATATCTGCAGCAACGGCTATTTCGCGTTTAAAGACGGATGGCTTTATTATAATAATTTTTCCGGTTTTTGGTCTTCGGGCGAGTTATGCAAAATGCGCCTTGACGGAACAGGCAGGCAAACGCTATTTAACGGAAAATGTTTAAACCTAAATGTAATTGGAGACTGGATTTATTATTACAGTTATGACGATAAAGGACATCTTTATAAAATACGCACAGACGGAACAGGCAGGCAAAAATTAAATGACGACAGTAATTACTTCGTTCATGCGGCGGAAAACTGGATTTATTACATTAACTGCAATGAAAAAAAGAACAATATTTACAGAATACGCACAGACGGAACAGAAAGGCAGAAGCTGAATGATGACGAATGCAGGCATCTTAATCTGTCCGGAGGCTGGATTTATTACGAAAATCTCAAAGACGGTTACAGTTTTTACAAAATGCGCACAGACGGAACGGAAAGGCAAAAAATTATCAATGATCAATGTTACGGAGGCGTTAATGTAACCGGAGGCTGGATTTATTATGTAAGCGGGAATAGCGGCAGCCGTCTGTGTAAGGTAAAAACAGACGGGACAGGCTTTCGCAAAATCTGCGACAGCGAAGTAAACAGAATTAATGTAGTCGGCGGCTGGATTTATTATGTGGATGACATCTTTCACAGCAGAATTTTCAGGATACGCACGGACGGAACGGAAAAGCAGAAATTATGCGATGATAACGCCTTTGAGGTTCATGTAGCGGGGGACTGGATATATTACATGAATTATTCCGATAATCAGGCGCTTTACAAAATGCGCACAGACGGAACGCAGAGACAGCGTTTCATATAGTACATTTTAACAGCATCAGGTAAGCGTTTCATGCGTTTGCGCGAGCTGTTTCATAATCGGCAGCTTCTGAGGGCACTTTTCCTCGCAGGCGCCGCACTGGACGCATTTGGAAGCGTCCGCGCTTTTTATCCAGCTCCACCCGTTGATGACTTCGTTATACGCGCTTTTCGCGTGTTCCTTTAAATCGTAAACGCGGTATCGATTCATGATTTCAAAAAGGTAGGGAATGTCAATTCCCTGCGGGCAGGGTTTGCAGTAATTGCAGCCGGTACAGTAAAGTTTCGCGTGGTTTTTGTGTTCTTCCATCATTTTTTTGATGTGCTCAAGCTCGCCATCCGTCAAATGGCCGGTGCGTGACGCGACATCGAAATTTTCCTTTACCATGTCCGGATTGCCCATGCCGGAAAGCGCGACATCAACATTTTCGTTTGCGAGCACAAAACGCAGCGCCATTTCCGCTGTGCTGATTTTTTTATCTTTTAAAAGACCCTGGATCACTTCGCTGGGAGCGCCGAGCCTGCCGCCGCCGACAGGCCCCATTACAACAACGCCCAGACCTTTTGACTTTGCGTATGCGATATTTTCTTCGTTGGAACGATCCAGCAAATTATACTGAACCAGAGTTGATTCAAAGTATCCTGAATCGATTATTTTTTTATAATTTTCCGCCGCGTCATGATACGAAAAAGAAATATGTTTAATCAGCCCCTGATCTTTTGCTTTTAGAGCGGCTTCAAGCGGTCCGTACTTTAAACCCTGCCAGCCTTCAAAACTTTTTAATGAAATGCCCCAAAAATGATAAAAGTCAATGTAACCGGTATCCAGTTTTTTCAGCGAATTTTCCAGGCGCTGCATCCAGTGATCGCCGTCATTGTCTTCAATCGGGTTTTTTGTTGACAGGTACACTTTGTCACGGTAACCTTTCAGCGCCTTGCCGACCGAATTTTCGCTGAGTTTCTCGCAGTAAAGCGGAGCGGTATCAACATAATTTATACCCATATCAAATGCCTGCCGCATGAGCGGAACGGCAAGTTCGTCGTTGACAATTTTTTTACCGTCAACTTCCGTCATTGGCAGCCTCATCGCGCCGAACCCAAGAGCTGAAACTTTCACCCCGGTTTTTCCAAATTCCTTAAATACCATAAATACCTCTTTGTTTACATTTCCAAAACAACTTCATTCTCCGCTTTCAATGCCGAAGCGGGAATATAATTGCCTTCCATCGCTTCTCCGTTAACTGTCAATTTATTACAGCCGGTTTCCTTTCCGCCGGGGTTATTCACTTTTATGTTAAGTTTGCGGCCGCGGAAAATTTTCTCTATTGTAATGGATTTCCACGAAGCGGGAACAGACGGCGACAGGGTTAAGCCTTCAATGCCGGGCCTCAGTCCGAGGATTCCTTCTACGCAGCCGACCATGACCGTGCTGGCGGTTCCGGTCAGCCAGTGAACATGGCTGCGGCCTTCGAACGGGCTGTCAACGCTTTCTGTGAACTGCGAATAAACATACGGTTCCAGAAGGCGGGTATCGGCGATTGTGTTCTGGGCGGACGGACAGCTTTCAAGGTAGTACTCAAACGCGCGTCCGCCGCGGCCAAGCAGCGCTTCGGCCAAAATCAGCCAGCCCTGCGACTGCAGGAAGATGCCGCCGTTCTCCTTTGTGGACGGGTTAAAGAGAAGCGCCAGCGCTCCGTCGAACGCGAACTTGCGGTAGGATGGAGCCATAAGGCGTGCGCCGTATTTTGTGTTCAGCTCTTTGTGTACTAAATCGAGAATGGCCTTTCCGCGCGCTTCGTCAGCAAAACCTGAGATTACCGCCCAGCTCTGCGGGTTAAGCCACATGCCCGCTTCCGGATCGCCGGGCTTGCCGACTACGACATCATTCTCGGTGATGCCGCGCACAAAGCGGTCTGTGTCCCAGCACTTTTCTTCGATAATTTTGCTGAAATGCGTTTTTAATTCCGTCATCTGCGTTTCCGTTGCCGCGTCTTTTTTGAATTTCGCGAACCGGATCATTATTCCGAAAGCGTAGTAAAGCTGCATCGCCACGAATACCGAGACGCCGTTTGCGCCTAACCGCAGGCAGTCGTTCCAGTCGGCGTGAAGCCCGGCGGGCAGTCCGTGAATACCCAAATGGTTCAGCGAAAAATCCACCGCCTTTTTCAGGTGATTATATAAACTGTCCTGTCCTTCGTCAGCGTAGGGAATCACTTCGTCCAGAAGGGCTGTATTGCCGGTCTCCGCGATATATTTCCATACAGTCGGGAAAAGCCACAGCGCGTCATCCGCGCGGTAGGAAGGATGCCCTGTTCCGGAACGGTAAGATTCATCTTCCGGTTTGTCTTCGCTTCCCGGGTTATGGTTGTACTTTACAAGAGGGAGCGCGCCGCCGTGGCTGACCTGGCCTGAAATCATAAACCTGATTTTTTCCAGAGCCATTTCCGGATCCAGATGAATAATGCCCTGAATATCCTGAACCGTGTCCCGGAAGCCATAGCCATTGCGCTGTCCGCAGTAGATAAGAGAGGCGGCGCGCGACCAGATAAAAGTAATAAAGCACTGATACGCGTTCCATGTGTTTATCATATTGTTAAAATCTTCGTTGGGCGTTTTTACTTTTAAATTATCCAGTTTGCTGTGCCAGTATTTTTTTAATTCGTTTATTTCACAGAAGGAAAGGCCCGCTTCTTCATAACGCGAAACAAGCTCCGCCG
Source organism: Treponema sp. (assembly GCA_031256445.1). Lineage (GTDB taxonomy): Bacteria > Spirochaetota > Spirochaetia > Treponematales > Breznakiellaceae > WQXQ01. The sequence continues at coordinate 47,398 of JAIRQN010000018.1, forward strand.
CCTGCGCTTCGCGTTTTTGCCCCAGCAGGAATACAAACTCCGCGCTTTGTCCCGGCGCGAGGTTCAGCGTTGTTTGGAGCGCTCCGCATGGATTCAGGTTGTAGTTTAAAATTCCGTTCAGCTTTTCCTGTTCCAGGGAAACGGGATTTCCGTAATCGCGGTAATTGCCCAGGAACGCCGCCTTGTCGCCGCAGTAACCTGTCACTTTCGCGCCTGCAAGACCGAAGAAACGGGTTTCGACCCTGCTTTCATTGACGGCGTTCAGGCAATTTTCGTTTATTGTCTGAAGAATGAATTTATCTTTAAAATATGTCCGGGTAATAAACTGCGTGTACTGAAGATTAACCTGATCCTGTTCGTAAAAACTTTCGCAGGTAAATTCGACATAGCCAAATACGGAAAGAATTCTTGACGAAGGCCCTTTATTTATTATCTTGACATGCCACACTTCATGATCCGCGCCGTGCGGAACATAGTAACAGGCTTCGGAATGAATATCCCTGTAATCGGCTTCCATCTGGGTATAACCTGTGCCATGCCGGCATACCGATGTATATTCCGATAAGGGCTTGCCAACAGGCTGCCATGACGCAGACCAGTAATCCTGTGATTCATCATCGCGTATGTAAATATACCGTCCAGGTCTGTCCTGTTCATTAAAACGATAACGTATTATGCGTCCGGCGGCTCCGCTTTTTACAAAACTGTAGCCTCCGGCATTATTTGAAATAATCGCTCCGTAGGCCGGCGAACCAAGGTAATTTGCCCAGGGAGCCGGCGTATCGGGTCTTTTTATAATATATTCCCGCTGCTCTGAATCAAAGAATCCGTACCGCATGACTGGCCTCCATTAATTTTAAAGATATTAAATTAATTTTATCAGGATAATACCTTTTTATCCACCATATATTTCTGTTATTATTAGTTATGGATCTGGAACAGGAAGAAGGTCTGTATGAATTTCTCGAAAACGCCGTTGAACCTTTTACAGTAGAAGATGTTACAGGGTATATAAATGTTTCGGGAGGCAAACGCGATAAAAGGCTGTCATTTGAAGTATCTTCTTATCTGGATGTGCGCAAGATCGCCTTTAAACTGGACAGCCGCCGCTGGATCTCGCGCAGAGGCTGTTTTGAGTCGGCGGTATTTGTAATTACTCCCTCCAGGCTGGAGCTGCTCAACGGGATACTAATTCCCGGCCACAGGTGCGTTCCTTTCGCCAATCCGCTGGCTCTGCCCAATCATTATAAATTTTTCTGGGAAGGGAAGATTGTTCCGGCAACCACTACCGAAGCTCCTCCCGAAGAACTCTATCCCTATTATTGCATTTACGGCGAAGAGTTCGCTCCACAATACATCGCAAGGGATAATCCCAAAAACGAAGAATCGTTTAACGCTGACCCTTACGAAGATCCGCCTGAGGTTTCCATTCATACGCTTGATATGCGGGCTATCTACCGGGAAAGCGCCTTTGTGCCCGGCGACCGTTTTGTCGTGCGTACAATGAACTGGAAGGAGTGCAGTTTCGAGCTGGCAAAAGCCGCCAAAGATGACTGGTCCCGCGAGGATTTGAATAAATGGCTGGAAGCCGCCGAAAGCGGTTTCGAAGACAGCTTCGCTCTGCTTGGGCCCGGAGCGGGAACGGAAGAACAGACCGCGTTTGCATACTGGTACGGCGGCAAACGCATGAGGGAAATTCCCGCCTGGTCGCTGGAAGAATTCCTGTATGAAAAAACTGATCGTGTGGAAACTGTGCCTTACGGAATAGAGACGCGCTTCTGGTTCGCAGGCAGGGAAATCCCGGACATAAAAAAACTTGATAACAGCGCCGTTCCGCCGGACAGGACTTTTATAGAAGACCTGCTGTTTAAAAAGAATATCCCTGTTTCAGAATTTGTGATTCTTTCTTTTATCAGGGACGCGTTTTACCGCAACGAAAATGATATCGACAAGGTGATAGATCGCATTGTACCGCCGGTAGTGCATCTTGAAGAAACGGAATGGGATGTAATCGCGGATTATATTTCCGACAGCATGGACGATTTCAGAAAGAGTTATTCAATTTTTATGGATCAGAAGACAGGCCCTGTCCGGCAGCGTGTAGCGGAATTGCATACGGCTGTGATTGAACTTTCCGCCAGACTACAGAAAGGCGATATTGAAGCCGCCTGGCTGCCAAGGCATACGTTTATCGTACTTTCGCAGATCCAGGGACACGCCGCGGCTCTTCTTGAAGATCTTGCCTTTGATGATTCTCCTCCCGAAACAGAAATTATCTCCATGGATAATTCTCTTGACAGCATGGTTGATACATACGGCGATATAAAAGAACTGATCAATAACGCGATGGACAATTTCAGAAGGAGCAACCTTACCGTAATTCACGGCGGCAAGCCTGGCGGACAGTTGTGGCGGATGATTCAGATAGGCATCGGTTCCATTAATGTCTGGAGACGGGCGATTGTTTCTCATGAATGTACCATGAAGGAACTTCACCGGCTGATACAGATTGGCATGGATTGGAAGGGAGAGCAGGATTTCAGTTTCAGCTGCGAAACCGGCAGCGGCAAACTGTACCTTAAGGAAGATGTTAAACTGGGCGATATAGATTTCCACGGCAAGAAAGAGCTGGTTTATGAATACGGTTCAAAATGGAATATCAAAGTAATAATAATGTCTTCGTATCAGCCGGCAAAAGATGAAGTAACGCGCTTTGTCGCCGGAGACGGCGCGCCGCCTCCGGAAAATATCGAAGGGCCTCGGCAGTTCAGCAGACTGCTTTTAAATTTGGAATCAGGCGGCAGTTTGGAAAAGCAGCAGGCAATCCGTGAACTTGGCGCGGATTTCGACCCCGGTCTTTTTGACCTTGACAGAATCAACCGTAATCTGCGCGCCGCCCTGAGTAATAATTAAACCATGTATTCACATGACAGGGAATTAATTATTTTTATTAATTACAACTCTCTTTTTGATGTGAATACCAAAGTAGTTAACTTACTTCAGTAGTTAACTTACTTCGTTTTAGCCGCGTTGATTATCATATGCAGCGCTTCTTCGTTTGTCGGCGTTGAATTTCTTTCCAGCGTATTGCGCGCGTTGGGCAGAATTTTCGCGTCAACATCCATAATCGAGTATATTCTGATATAGGTGTATTTTTTGCCGTTAATGGTTACTTCTTCGACATACCGGGGAGCTGTTAATTTTTTTATATCCTTGTTGGTTTCACTGTCCTGCGGAAGCTGATTTAAGTCTATGCCGAAAGCGGTTTCCGTATTTGTTATGACTTTTAATGCGGCGCGGTACGGCGTTTTCATCCTTATGCCCACTACTATCGCAATGGAAATAAAATCAACGATAATCTCGTTCTCTGTCCGGTTTACGATTTTTAAATCCAGCTCGCTTCTTTTCCCTTTAAAATATCTGGGCTGATTTTCCAAATCCAGCAGCACAGCCACAACCTGTTTTAAAGTCACTTCATCAGAAAAAACATGCGCGTCTGTTTCAAGAGTAAACCAGTTTTTTCCCAGCGGTACCGCGGATGCCGGCTTTACCATGCCGGGCTTGTTGAGCAGATTTTCAAGCTGCGACTGCGCTCCCGCAGCTATTCTGAAAATATTCGCCTGCGCGGAAAGGGGAAGAGCGGTAATAATAAAAACCAATAATATAAAAATCTTTTTCATATTTGATAATATACTGCCTGAATTGATTTTTTACAAGTGTTAATATTTTAAAAATTCCGCCGGACAGAGACGTTTTTTCCTTGAACTGCGCGTTATGTTTTATTATTGTATATTATGTAACAACAAAAGCACTTGTTTTGTACGCGTTATGGTTGTGAGTATTTTTCTTTTGAAATTTGCAGACAACAGAGGTAAAAAAAAATTGAAAATTGTTTTTATTGTAGATGATAATAATGTAAATCTGGCGGCGGCGGATGATGTTTTATCAGGATACTACCGCGTATTTACCCTGCCGTCCGCTTCTGACATGTTCGATCTTTTGCATGATATCAAACCGGATTTAATCCTGCTGGATATTCTTATGCCGGAAATGAACGGGTTTGAAACGCTTAAAGTTTTAAAATCCAGCAGTGAATACGCTGACATTCCGGTTATTTTTCTCACCAGCCGGAATGACTCAGTGACGGAATCCCTTGGTTTTGAAAAGGGCGCGGTGGATTTTATCACCAAGCCGTTCTCGGGGCCGGTTTTGCTTAACAGGATTAAAACACATTTAAATATCGAAGATATTATTTATGAACGCACCAGCAGTTTAAAAAAACTGAAGAACGGCATCGTGTCTGTTCTTGCCGGTATAGTGGAAAACCGCGACAAGTGGACAGGCGGACACATTGAGCGCATGTCCGGTTATATCAGTCTGTTTTTGGAATCAATCCGCGCGGACGAATTATATAAAGATGAGACAGAGAACATGGATTATGAAACGCTGATTTCAGCCTCGCGCCTGCATGATATCGGTAAAATTGTTGTTACAGACGCTATCCTGAACAAGCGCGATAATCTGACAATTGAAGAAATTGAGGTAATCAAGACACATGCCTCGGAAGGCGAAAGAATAATCGAAGAAATAACGCATACTGCGGGAGACGAAGCGTTTCTTCAGTGTTCCAGATATTTTGTCGGTTATCATCATGAAAGATGGGACGGCAGCGGTTATCCCTACGGGCTTAAAGGCAAAGATATTCCGCTTCCCGGACGCATTATGGCGATTGCCGACGTATATGACGCGCTCGTTACGGAGCGCCCGTACAAGCTGGCGTTTTCACATAATGAAGCGGTAGAAATTATTTCTAACAGCAGCGGAGTGCATTTTGATCCCTGCCTGGTGAAGATATTTTTAAAGCTTGAAAAAGAATTTGAAAAGGTGCTGCATGAACATATGTAAAAAATTTCCGGTTTTTGCGGCGCGAAACCTGCGGAGGCGCAGATGCCGTGGTTAATCGGGGCATTCGTTCTGTCTTTAATAATAATTATCCTGATTCTGATAATTCTTTTAAGAAGCAGACGCAAATCGAAAATTGTTTTAAAAGAGCATGAACGCGCAAGAGTCATGCTGGATACCATTCCCATCGCGTGTTTTACGGGAGACGGCAGCGGCCGGATAATTGACTGTAATGAGGAAAGCGTGCGTCTTTTTGAACTGAAAGACAAGCAGGAATTTATAAGGAGCTTTCATGAAGAGCTTTCCCCCCGGTATCAGCCTGACGGAAAACTTTCGCGTGACGCGATATATATGTACGAACGCAGGGCGCTCGAAGAGGGAAAAATTTCTTTTGAATGGATTCATCAATTAAAAGACGGCGCTCTTGTTCCTGCGGTTATTACGGCGGAAAGGGTAGTGTACGGCGAAGCGCCGGCAATCCTGACATATATCCGCGATATGCGCGAGCATAAAAAAATGACAGAGGAGATCAACAGGCAGAATAATCTTCTGGAAGCTGTTAGCTGCATGTCCGCCGTATTGCTGGATCCTGATATGGAAAATTTCGATGAAATTCTTCTGCGGTCAATGGGGATTATGGCAAAAGCCGTGGATGTTGACGGTGTTACCATTTGGAAAAATCATTATGACAGCGGCGTTCTTTCCTGCGCGCTGGCGTACGAATGGGTTAACGACGCTGCGAAATACACGGACGTGGTTTTCCGCAAAGATGTGCCGTATAAAGAGATATTGCCCGGCTGGGAAGAACAACTGTCAAAAGGAAATTGCATAAGCGGTCTTGTGCGCGATATGTCCTGTATTGTCAAAAAACAGCTAAGGATGAGGAGAATTATTTCAGTTTTTGTAACGCCTGTATTTACTCACGACACATTCTGGGGTTTCGTAGGCTTTGACGATTGCCACAGGGAAAGGGTTTTCACGGAGAATGAAACAATTATTCTGCGATCGGCAGGCAGGATGATTGCAAACGCCCTTATCCGCAATGACATGACACAGAGTATCATTAATACGACCATACGGCTGGAAGCCGCCGTAGAGGATGCGAATTACGCGAATAAAATAAAAACAAGATCTTTGAGCACTCTGGAAAGCATATTAAACAGTATTGACGCTTTTATCTATGTAACAGTTCCCTATACAGGCGAAATCCTTTTTATTAACAGGCGGATGAAGGAGATGCTGGGACTGGAAAATGCCGATACTGCCGGAAAATTCTGCTATAAGGTTTTTCGGAAAAAAGACGCCATGTGCGATTTTTGTCCGTGCGGTCAGCTTGATATGGAACCTGGTAAAATATTCATATGGGACGATTACAATGATATTCTGGATTGCCATATCAGGCACGCTGACTGTTATATTGACTGGCCGGACGGTTCCAAAGCGCATTTGCAGCACGCCGTTGATATCACCGAGCTGATTACCGCAAAGGAGCAGGCTGAGCAGAGCAGCCGCTCCAAGAGCATATTCCTTTCGCACATGAGTCATGAAATCCGCACTCCGATGAACGCAATTCTGGGCATCGCCGAAGTCCAGCTTCAGAATGAAAACAATTCTGCGGAAACTGAAGATGCGTTAGGTAAAATATACGAGTCCGGCAATTTGCTGCTTAACATTATAAATGACATACTCGATCTTTCCAAAATCGAAGCGGGCAGACTGGAACTGGTGCCTGTCAGGTACGATATATTAAGCCTGCTTAACGACACTGCGCAGCTGGTCTGTCTTCGGTATGAAAGCAAAAAGATACTTTTTTCCCTTTCGCTGAACGAGAATACGCCGTTTGAACTGTTTGGCGATGAGATGCGGATAAAACAGGTTTTGAATAACATTATTTCCAACGCGTTCAAATATACCGACGAAGGAAAGGTGGATTTTTCTGTCACGTTTGAAACGAATGATGAAGACGCGGGTAATGTGACGCTGATTTTTTCCGTAAGCGATACAGGGCAGGGTATGACTGAAAATCAGCTTGGGAGGCTGTTTGATGAATACTCCCGTTTTAACCTGATAAAAAACCGCACAAAAGTCGGCACCGGCCTTGGCATGAGTATCACCAAACGGCTTGTTGATTTAATGAACGGCAGTATTCATGTGGAAAGCGAACCAGGCAAAGGGTCTGTGTTTACGGTGCGCATTCCGCAGAAACGCCTGGGTTCCGCAGTATGCGGGCCGGAATTGGCTGAAAATTTACGCAATTTTAAATTTAAAAGCGCGTCAATAAAGAAAAAGATGCAGTTCATGCGCGAGTTTATGCCATACGGCAATGTGCTTGTGGTTGATGATGTGGAATCGAATATCTATGTCGCAAGAGGGTTGTTGACGCCGTACGGTCTTAATATAGAAACTGTCACAAACGGAATTGATACAATAGAAAAAATCAGGAACGGCAAGGTATACGACATTATTTTTATGGATCATATGATGCCGATAATGGACGGTATGGAAACCGTTAAAAATTTGCGTAAAATGGGATACAAAAACGCAATAATCGCGCTGACGGCGAACGCGTTAATCGGGCGCGAAGATATGTTTTTACAGAACGGTTTTGACGGTTTTATTTCCAAGCCGATTGATTCGCGCGAATTGAATCAGGTGCTCAATGATTTTATCCGCAATAAAAAACCGCCCGAAGTTGTTGAAGCGGCGCGCCGTGTTCCTGAATCTGAAAGGAGCATAAGGCAGAACATTACTTTCCCGGATGATAACAAAGACGCGCCTGCCGCCGAGGCAAAGAATTTGGAAAAAAAATTATTCTTTATAAATGACGCTGATAAAGCCGTAAATACGCTGGAAAAAATGAACATTAACGACATTAAAAACGCTGAAATGGAATTATACATTATCACAGTCCACGGGATAAAAAGCGCTCTTGCCAATATCGGAGAAAAGGAATTATCCGCCGCCGCGCTTAAACTGGAACTTGCGGGAGAGGCGCGCAGCCTTTCCGTTGTTTCAGGCGAAACGCCCGCGTTTATTGATTCGCTTAAATCCATTATCGCCGAATATAAACAGTCAATTCATGAATCCGGAAAAAAATCAGATAATCAGGTTTCAGATAATGACAATCTTTCGGACGAAGACCGTCTTTTTTTAAAAGAAAAAATGCTGATAATAAAAACCGCATGCTCTGAATTCAACAGAAACGCCGTAAAAGCGGCACTGGAGGAAATCAGGCGGAGAAGCTGGCCGGCCAAAATAAATTCTGTTCTTGATGATATATCGCTTCAGATATTGCACAGTTCCTTCAGGAAAATCCTGGCTCTGGCTGATTCTGCGGCGGATGCCGAATTTTAACGGAATTTTAACAATTCATTAATCTTTCTTTAACACAATCAAATTACATTTTTTGTAGTAAATCTTTAAGGAGCGAATTATGAAAAATAAATTATTTTTATTAGTATCGGGGATTCTGTTTCTTGCGGCAGCCTGTACCGGAGACGGTAAAAATACCGCCTCGGGGCAGAGCGTCCGTTCCGCGGCAAATTACACAATCGAGGCGGGCGGTTCCACTTCGGTGACTCCGCTGATGGAACTGTTTGCCGGGGAGTACTGTAAGTCTAAACCTAACATTAAAGTAAACATTAACGGGACCGGTTCCTCGGACGGAATTAAAAACGCCGGAACGTTATATCAGATTGGAATGTCCAGCCGCGAGCTTACTCCGGCGGAGCAGGGCGCCGGTCTTAAAGAGGAAATTGTGGCAATTGACGGAATTGCGGTAATTGTGAATAACAGCAATCCGGTTGACAGCCTGACGGTTGAACAGATACGCGATATTTACACCGGCGCAATCACTGACTGGAGTCAGGTGTCAGGCGGGGCGAAAAGAGGCAAAATCGCCGTTATCAGCCGCGAGGAAGGCTCCGGCACAAGGGGCGCATTTGAGGAACTTGCAGGTTTTCAGGGCAAGCTGCTTGCGGGAGCGAACGAGTCGACAAGCACCGGAGCCATCAAGGCGGGCATCGCTCAAAATACTGACGCTGTCGGTTACATTTCGCTCGGTTCTGTTGATGATTCGGTAAAAGCGTTAGCTGTAAACGGCATCGCGCCTTCCGGGGCCAATGTAAAGAATGGCTCCTATAAAATCGCCCGTCCTTTTATTGTGCTTACCGGAAACAATGTTCATGCCGAAAGCGCCGCTTTTATAAACTGGATGCTCGGCGAAGAAGGACAGAAAATCGCGGCAAGAAGCTGGATTTCCGTAAAGTAGCCGCAACTGTTTTATGAATCGCAAATTTATAGATGTTTTTTTTAAGCATCTGTTCAGTATTACAGCGCTCTTTTCTGTGCTGGCATTGACCGCGATTCTGCTTTTTGTTTTCGCGCAGGGCAGTATGCCGTTCTTTACATCTACCGCATCCGGCATCCGCCTTGTCACGCAGCGGATTGACGATTTTACCGTTAACGGTAGCCGCTATCTTGAACACCGCGCCTTTATTGACATTCCGCCGGACAAAGATTTAATTTCGATACAATTCAATGACGGTGCGCCGCAAAAGCTGGAAATTAAAATAAAAAACAAAGAAAAAGATCCCCGGAAAAAACTTGAATTTTCATATAACGGAGAAGTAAAGATCACTTACCCTGAAAGTTATGTGTACACGGCAAGCTGGCCGGTGAATCCCGAAGGCCCGGCGGCCGCGCCGGAAAAAAGAGTACATATTATTTTACCCGAACCTCCCTATAATTTCGGAAAATTCATCACCGGCATGCAATGGCGGCCGGGAAGAGACAAGGTTTTCGGCATCCTCCCGATGATTGCGGGAACTCTCGCCGCAAGCCTTGGAGCGGTAATCCTTGGAGTGCCAATCGCCCTGTTATGCGCTCTTTTTATGGCTGAGTTTCTCAAGCCAAAAACAGCAGGCGTTCTGCGCGCCGGAGTTGAGCTGCTTGCCGGAATTCCTTCCGTTGTGTACGGCTTTTTCGGGCTTATGGTAATTGTTCCGTTTGTAAAGAATATTTTTAAAGTGCCGTCCGGCAACACGCTCTTATCCGCCGTAATTGTGCTCGCGCTGATGATACTGCCGACAGTCATCACAATCGCCGAAACTTCCCTGCGCGCGGTTCCGCTGTCGGTGCGGGAAGCAAGTCTCGCTTTGGGAGCCAGCAAAATGCAGACATCCTGGAGAGTGGTGCTGCCTCACGCGAATTCGGGAGTAATCGCTGCGGTTATCCTGGGAATTTCCCGCGCTGTGGGAGAAACCATGGCTGTGATCCTTGTGGCGGGAAACTCGCCCCAGCTTACAATAAACCCGCTGGCGAGCGTGAGAACCCTTACTTCCACAATCGCCATGGAGATGGGTTACGCGTCAGGCAGGCACAGCGAAATGCTGTTTTCAATCGGCGTAACGCTGTTCGCGATAATTTTAATTCTGAATAGCCTGATTTTATGGTACAGGCGGAAAATAGGGAATGAACAATGAGCGATTATCAAATGACAATAAACAGTGAGCAGGAAGAGTTAAAAGGCAAAAAAGCATTGAAATTGAGAAAGAGAAAATTTCTGGATGGGCTGCTGTATGGTGTAATGGCTGTTACCATGACATGCGTTGTCCTGGCGCTGTTGTTCATTTTAATTTACATTTTCCGTTCGCAGGCGGGTTTCCTTAACTGGAAATTTCTTACCGGCGCGGAAACCGGAATTCTTCCCATGATTGTTACTACTCTCTACATTGTTCTTGTGTCCATCGCGGTTGCGCTGCCTGTGGGTCTTGCCACCGCCATCTTCCTTAACGAATACTCCGGCAATTCGTCTTTTATCAGAATTCTTCGCCTTGCCATTGAAACGCTTGCGGGTATTCCGTCAATTATTTACGGGCTTTTCGGCCTTTTATTGTTCTGCCGCATATTAAACCTTGGTCAGTCAATAATCGCCGGGTCTTTAACGCTAAGCATAATGATTCTGCCTGTTATTATCCGCACCACGGAGGAAGCCCTTAAATCCATTCCCGACTCATTCAGGGAAGGTTCCCTTGCGTTAGGCGCAACAAAATTCCAGACAATAGTTTATGTAGTGCTGCCGTCCGCGCTGCCGGGAATTTTAACGTCGGTAATTCTGGCTATAGGCAGGGTTGTAGGAGAATCCGCGCCCGTGCTGCTGACAGTCGGCCTTGCCAAAAATATGCCGCACACCATTTTTGAATCCGGAAGAACGCTGACCATCCACCTTTATTACCTGACAAATGAAGCTGTCCGTTCTGAAGATTTCTGCATCGCCTTCGCAACGGCTTCGGTGCTGGTAATATTGGTTGTAATTATCAACACAGCGGCAAAGGTTCTGACCGCCGGCTTCGGAAAAAAATAGGAAAATATTATGGATAAAATTAAAATTGACGTAAAAAACCTTGATCTTTTCTACGGAGATTTTCATGCTCTTAAAAAAATAAATATGGCGATCACAAGGGGCGATGTCACCGCGCTCATAGGCCCTTCAGGCTGCGGCAAGTCAACATTTATAAGGACTCTGAACCGTATGAACGACCTTATTCCCTCATGCCGCGTTACAGGGGAAGTTCTGCTGGACGGAAAGGACGTTTACGGCTCGATGGATGTTACGGAACTGCGCACGCGGGTGGGGATGGTTTTTCAGAAGCCAAATCCGTTTAACATGACCGTATATGACAATGTCGCATATGGCAGACGGATGCATGGCGTCACTGACAAATGGCAGCTTGCAGAACTTGTTGAAACATCGCTTAAAAAGGCGGCTCTTTGGGAAGAGGTTAAAGACAGGCTGAAAAAGCCCGCTCAGGCGCTTTCCGGCGGTCAGCAGCAGCGGCTGTGCATAGCAAGAAGCATCGCGATGGAACCTGAAATAATCCTTATGGACGAGCCTACAAGCGCGCTTGATCCTATCGCGACAGGCAGAATAGAAGAACTGATCGGCGAATTAAAAGAAGAGTTCACAATAATTCTTGTTACCCACGCCATGCATCAGGCGTCCAGGGTAAGCAATAAAACTGCTTTCTTTCTGCTGGGAGAACTGGTAGAATACAACAGTACGCGCAAAGTTTTTACAAATCCGGTTGATAAACGCACGGAAGACTATATTTCCGGCAGATTTGGTTAGGGGCAGGTGTTAAAATGGATACTCGAAAATTCTTTTCTGATGAATTGGACAGGCTCAGACAGGAAATACTCGCGATGGCCATAAGAGTGGAAGGAAACCTTGGCAAGGCGCTTACCGCTTTAAGGACGCGCAATGCCGATTTGGCGAAAGAAGTCCGCGCCGATGACGCGGAAGTAGACGCTCTTCAGATTAAAATTGAGGATGAGGCCGCCATTATTATCGCGACCCAGCAGCCCGTGGCGCGCGACCTGAGGGAAATGGTTACTATTTTTAAACTTACCAGCAATATCGAAAGAATAGGGGATCATGCCGTGCATCTTGCGAAGGCCGCGAAGAAACTCGCAAAGAGCGACGCTTCTCCTTTCAGCGCGCAGGAACATCTGGAAATAATGGCCGACACCGGCATGCAAATGATCCGGGCCGCGATTTCCGCTTTTATGGAACAGGATTCCGGCGCGGCGCGCAAAGCCGCGGCAATGGATGTAAAAATAGACGAAGAACACAAAGCGCTAATAGAAAATATTTTAAAACTGATGAAAAAAAATTCCTGCGTTGTAAAAGACGCATTACAGGTGCTGAATACTTCCAACCAGCTTGAACGCCTTGGAGATCATATAACCAATATCTGCGAAGCTGTCGTTTACATGATAGAAGGCAAACATGAGGAATTGAATGAGTAAAGAGGTCATTCTTGTCATAGAGGACGATCCGGATATTCAGGAACTGCTTGCCCATTCAATGTCACGCGAAGGATGGAAACTTGTTCCGGCAAGAACCGGAGAAGAAGGAATAAAAATTTTTAAAACAAAAAATGTGGACTGCGTTCTTTTGGATATTATGCTGCCCGGCATGGACGGATTAAAAACATTAAAAAAAATAAAGGAAATTGAAAACGGCGCTGGCGGCAGGCGCGGCGCCAGTATTCCCGTGATAATGACCACCGCGAAAGGCGAGGAAGCCGATATAGTATCGGGGCTGGAACTGGGCGCTGATGATTATGTTGTTAAACCGTATAGTCCCAAAGTGCTGATTGCCCGTATCCGCGCCGGTCTGCGGCGGCAGGAAGAGAGCTGTTCAGGCGCGCCGGCTTCTTCGTGGCAGCAGGGAGAACTCAGACTTGACGCGTCCCGTCATACCGCTTTTTGCGGCGAAAGACAGCTTGACCTTTTTGCCACCGAATTTGAACTGTTAAAACATTTTTTGTCCAATCCGGAAATTGTGTTTTCGCGTAATCAGATTATTAAAGCGATCAGAGGGCCGGATTACCCTGTTACAGACCGTTCTGTGGATGTGCAGATACTGGGCCTGCGGAAAAAACTCGGTGAAGCCGGAGAGATGATCGAAACAATCCGGGGCGTTGGATACAGATTCAGGGCAGTAAACGGCGAATAATCAGCCGATATATTAGCAAGGAGAGTTAACATGACAATATTCCGGAAAAGTATGATAACGCTTGGCGCGGCTGTCATTGGGTTTTCTGCTGTAATTGTTGTGTCGATTCTTTTATTTATGAACTCTCTTTATTACGAGATAAACGCCGCGGGACTGGAACACACGGCAAAAATATTCTGGACTGTTTTGGACAAAGACAGCGTAAAGGAAATATTGCTGAATAATAATAACGCGGACCCGGACATACATCCCGGCCTCTCGCTGCCTTCCGGAACTTTTGACACTTACAGACTCACCCTGATTGCTTCTTCCGGTTATGTCATGTGGGATTCCCATGTTTCAGACAGGCTTGTGAATCATCTTGACCGGAAAGAAATTAAAGCTGCGCTGGAAGGAAAAGTGGCAAGCGCGCGCCGGGAATCCATCACTACCGGTTTAAAGCGCATCTACTACGCAATGCCGGTTTATGATGATATGAACATAATTGGCGTGTTCAGGCTTTCAATCGCTGTTCCTGGTTTTTTGGCGAGGATTTCGCCTGTTATTCTTCCTTTTTTGGTCTTTATTACCCTGTTTGTCATTGCCGCTTTTTGGGCGATTTTTGTTTTCTCCCGCTCTCTTTCCGCTTCGCTTGTCAGGCTGGTAAAAATCGCGCAGGCGGGCTCTCCCGCTTATTCCGGTTCAGAAGCAAGTCAGCATGTTACGCTGGAATTTGACGCTCTGGAGATGTCTTTAAAGGCGATGAAATCGGAATTGAATTTCCGTTTTGAACAGGCAAAGTCAGAAGGCCAGCGGCTCGAGGCGATCCTTAACGGAATGTCAGAGGCGGTATTCGCGATGGACTCCTCCCTTAAGCTGCATCTCGTAAACCCCAGGGCGCGGGAGCTTTTTAACCTTGGAAATAAAGAAATAATCTCCATGACGCTTCTTGAAGCGACCCGTTCCGCAGATTTGGCGGAAGCCGCAAAGAGGACGATTTCAGGCGGCCGCCCTCTGGAAATGGAATTGGCTTTCCATACAGATCAGGAACAGCATTTTCAGGTTTTTGCCGCTCCTCTTGCCAGAACAACTTCGCTGTCCGCAGGCGCTGTCAATTATAACGGCGCTGTTCTTGTTCTTCAGGAAATTACCCGCCTTGTAAAACTGGAAAGGGTACGCAAGGATTTTGTAGCGAATGTATCGCATGAACTGCGTACGCCAATTCAGCTTATCAAGGGTTTTTCTGAAACATTGCTGGATACGATCAGCGATAACGGCGATGAAAAAAACAAGCAGATGATTCATTTTACGCAGATAATCCGCAAGAATGCCGGAATAATGGAGAATCTGACCAACGATCTTTTAATACTCAGCAGTCTGGAAAATACCGCAGGTTACCGCCGGGGCAGCGATTATCATATTGAAGAGTTCAGCATTATGTCATTAATTGACGAAGCTGTCTGCGCGATGCAGCCTCAGGCAAAGAAAAAACAAATTGAAATCATTGTAAATTGCCCGCAGGAGTTAACGGCCAAACTGCAGGGTTCATTCATAATTCAGGCATTGATCAATTTGATAGATAATGGAATTAAATTTTCACCTCCGGAATCCGAATTGCGGGTAAACGCGGTTTTGGAAGGCGATGAACTGGTTCTGGAAGTGCATGACAGGGGAATTGGAATTCCATCCGAACATCTTGCCCGTATCTTTGAAAGGTTTTACCGGGTAGATCATTCAAGAAGCCGCGAAGACGGCTCTTCCGGCGGCTCCAACTGGGCGAAACATTCAGGAGGCACCGGCCTTGGGCTTTCAATTGTCAGGCATGTCGCGGCGCTGCATAATGGAAAAGCCGAAGTTGAAAGCCGTTATGGCGAAGGCTCGGTCTTCAGGATTAAAATACCTCAGGAATCCTCTTCCGAAGATTCTTCATCTTCAGATTCTTCCTCTGCGTCATCTGATTCCTGATATACCTCGTTTATAATCTCCAGCAGCTCTACCTCAAAGATCAGCGTTGAGTACGGAGCAATCATTGGCTGGGCGCCTTCTTTTCCGTAAGCAAGCGAAGAAGGTATGTAGAATTTGTATTTGCTTCCGGGACTCATTAACAATAATCCCTCGGCCCAGCCCGGAATTACCATCCCAAGCGGAATGTACGCGCCTCCGTCTTCATCATTTGATTGGTCAAACTGCGAGCCGTCCATAAAGGCGCCTGTATAGTTCACCCGGACAATGGAAGTAATTACAGGTTTTTCTCCTTCAGTTTCTGCCAGGATTTCGTACTGTAGGCCTGTTTCCGAAACCTGAACTTCCGGGCGGGTTATATTATTTGCAAGAAATTCTTCTTCCTTTACCCGGTATTCATCGGCCTTTTTATCCATTGCTTTCTGCATGGCGGTTTCCACAATTTCCATAGCTTCCTGCTCTGTAAACTGGGTTTCGCCGTTTTCCATGATGGCTTTCATGCCTTCGGCAAAAGCGATGTAATCGAATTCCAGCGGCGTAGACTGCAAATTTGATCCGAGTATCATGCCGAAAGCGTAGCTTACGCGCGCCTTTTCTTCGGATTTCTTGTAATCTTCCTGAATGCCCCTTGCGTGTAGCGATAAGGCGAATAGCATCAGCGCCGTTAAAATAATCAGTTTTTTCATATTTACCTCTCTATTATCTCCAGAAGTTCCACTTCAAAGATTAACGTAGAATACGGAGGAATTGTCCCCGCGTTTCTTGAACCATATCCCAATTCTGATGGAATATACAGTCTGTATTTACTGCCTTCGCCCATTAACTGTAAACCTTCTGTCCAGCCCTGAATAACTTCGTTCAGCGGGAATTCCGCAGGAACTCCGCGGGTGTAAGAACTGTCAAAGATCGTACCGTCAATTAACCTGCCTTCGTAATGCACTTTTACAACATTGTTCACGGATGGTTTTCTTTTTCCCGACTCCGAGATTACTTCGTACTGTAACCCGCTTGATGTAATTACTATGCCGGGTTTCTTGCTGTTTTCCGCCAGATATTCCGTATTTTTTATAATTGCTTCGCTTTCTTTTTCCATTGAATCCGCTTCCATTTTCTGCATCATTTCCTGAAATGCGGCCTGAAGCTTCGCGATAGCCTCATCTTCAGTAAGCCTTGCTTCCCCGCCTGATAAAACGTCCTTCATCCCCTGATAAAATTCATCCATATCGGGAATAATGCCGTCCGCAGCCAAACCCATGCCGATATTCATGCCAAGCGCGTAAGACGCGTCTTTGTCAAAATTTACCCCTTCGATTGACGAACCGGAATCGCCTTTCTTGCAGCCCGAAGCGCACAAAATTACGGTTATAATTATTAAAATTATTAATTTTTGTTTCATTTTCCCAATATAACCTATTAAATAACAAGTGCCTAGTGTTTTATGTGAAATTGTTGAATTTTTGATTGCGTTTATTTGAAAAAAGTTTTATTTTATAAGTATGTAGATTTAATTCTGCTTCAATTTTACGAAATATAGTTTACATTGCCGATAATATTTAGGAGGAACGTTTTATGGCTGCGAAAGAAGTTTTAAAGAAAATCCTGATTGTTGATGACAGCGATATACAGCTTGTTGTTGCCGAGGGAATATTAAAGGCAAAGTATGACGTCATTACGGCAAAGTCCGGGAAGGAAGCGCTTGCCATACTGGCAAAAGGGTTGAAGCCCGATCTAATCCTGCTGGACATTTTAATGCCGGATATGGATGGCTGGGAAACATACAATAAAATCAACGGAATCAGCCTTTTACAGAATGTTCCGATTGCTTTTCTGACATCTTTAAGCGGAATTGTGGAAAGACTGCGCGCTTCCAGGCTTGGAGCCGCCGACTTTATCAATAAACCTTATGACAGGGTAGTATTACTGGAAAAGGTTGAAAAATTGCTCAATGGCGAAAGAATCAGCCAGGATAATGATAAAGAACCTCAAGACGCTCCATAAAAAACAAAATTTTTACTAGCTTTTTACCTCTGCCCATGATAAAATTCTCACATACTAACAAAAGATAGAGGGAAAAAATGGCTGATAAAGACAAAGTAATGATTGACGGTAACAATGCGGCGGCTCATGTAGCCCACGCGCTTAGCGAAGTAATCGCGATTTATCCGATTACCCCTTCCAGCCCAATGGGGGAGTTTTCTGATGAATTTTCCGCCCAGGGGCGCAAGAACCTGTGGGGAACAATCCCCGAAGTTGTGGAAATGCAGTCCGAAGCTGGAGCCGCGGGCGCGGTTCACGGCGCTTTAACGACGGGAGCGCTTTCCACTACATTTACGGCTTCCCAGGGCCTGCTGCTGATGATCCCCAATATGTACAAGATTGCCGGGGAACTTACATCCACAGTATTCCATATCTCCGCCCGCGCGCTGGCAACATCCAGCCTTTCCATTTTCGGCGACCACCAGGACGTTATGGCCTGCCGCCAGACCGGATGGGCAATGCTGGCTTCCAACAGCGTTCAGGAAGTAATGGATCTTGCCCTTATCGCCCATGCTGGAACTTTACGTTCAAGAGTTCCTTTCCTTCACTTCTTTGACGGTTTCCGCACGAGCCACGAACTACAAAAAATAGAAGAAGCCTCCTACGAAATTATGCGCCAAATGATCGATGACGATCTTGTCGCCGAGCACCGCAAGCGCGGCCTTTCGCCGGAAAATCCGCATATCCGCGGGACGGCGCAAAACCCGGATACCTATTTCCAGGGACGCGAAGGCGTTAATAAATACTACGAAAAAGTCGCCGCCATTGTTCAGGCGGAAATGGATAAATACGCGAAGCTCACCGGCCGCGCGTATCATGTATTTGACTACCACGGCGCCAAAGACGCGGAGAAGGTGATCATCATAATGGGTTCAGGCGCGGACACCGTAGAAGAGACAATTGATTATCTTAACGCCAAAGGCGAAAAAACGGGCGTTGTGAAAGTGCGTCTGTTCCGTCCGTTTGACGCGAAACTGTTTGTAAAGGCGCTGCCTTCAACCGTTAAATCAATCGCCGTTCTGGACCGCACCAAAGAACCGGGCGCTCTGGGCGAGCCGCTTTACGAAGATGTGCGCACCGCTATTGCCGAAATGCAGGCAGCCGGAGAGTTCTCGGCCAATCCTGTTGTCCTTGGCGGACGCTACGGATTGGGTTCAAAGGAATTTACCCCCGCGATGGTCAAGTCGGTATACGAAAATCTTTCCGGCAAAAAAATTGCCAACTTTATCGTTGGTATCAAAGACGATGTTCTTGGCAAGAGCCTTGATTACGATGAAAATTTCTTCCTTGCCGAAGAAGGCATGAAAGAGGCGCTTTTCTACGGTCTTGGCTCTGACGGCACTGTCGGCGCGAACAAGAACTCAATAAAGATCATCAGCGAGGCGAAACCGGAACTTAACGCGCAGGCGTACTTCTCCTACGACTCGAAAAAATCAGGCGGCTTTACAGTCTCGCACCTTCGCTTCGGCAAAGGCAAGATTCGCCGTCCGTATCTTATCAATTCCGCGGACTTCCTTGCCTGCCATAAATTCTCCTACATGGAAATGTATGACATGCTGGCAAAAATCAAAGAAGGCGGAACCTTCCTGCTTAACAGCCCCTTTAAGGCGGCCGATGTATGGAAAGAGCTCCCGGTGGAAGCCCAGAAGCGCATAATTGACAAGAAACTGAAATTCTACGTTATCGACGCCGCTGAAATTGCGCGTAACACAGGGATGGGCAACCGTATCAATACGGTTATGCAGGCGGCTTATTTCAAAATATCAGAGGTAATTCCTGAAGCCGAAGCCGTCAAGCTCATGAAAGAGCACATTGAACATTCTTACGGCAAAAAGGGCGCGGACGTTGTGCAGAAGAACTACAAAACCGTAGACGCGGCGCTCGGCGCGGTAGAAGAAGTGAAGTATCCTTCTTCGGCAGACGGGACTATTCACATGAAGAAACCCTTCGCCACCGCCAGGGACGATTCGCGGCCTGACGCGAAATGGATCAGGGAAACGCTCGGGACAGTTTCCGTTCAGGACGGCGACTCCCTTCCTGTCAGCAAGCTACCGGAAGACGGGACATTCCCGACCGCGACAACACAGTACGAAAAACGTTCAGTCGCAGAGAGGGTGCCGATCTGGAATCCCGATGTCTGCACCCAGTGCGGTATCTGTTCAGTGGTGTGTCCTCATGCCTGTATCCGCATGAAGAACCTTACAGCCGATCAGGTGAGCAAGGCTCCCAAGGGCTTCCTTGCCGCCGATATTAAACCGGCCGCCAAGGCGATTGCCGGCATGAAAGCGACGCTGGTTATCGCATGCGAAGACTGTTATGAATGCGGCGCGTGTTTTAACGCCTGCCCGATGAGCAAAGGCGATGGAAGCCCGCAGGCGCTCACCTATAAATCCTATTCTGACGATCCTGAGTTCCACGCGGAACAGGTCGCTGTCTGGGATTATTTCCTCTCACTGCCGGAAACCCCGGCGGCAGGCGATCTTAACAACGCCAAATCGCTCGCCTATAAGCGGCCGTTGTTTGAATTCTCCGGCGCGTGCGGCGGCTGCGGAGAGACTCCCTATGTTAAACTCATGTCGCAGCTTTTCGGCGACAGGGCAATCATCGCGAACGCGACAGGCTGTTCGTCAATCTATGGCGGCAACCTGCCCACTACTCCCTACTGTAAAACCGCCTCAGGACGCGGTCCGGCATGGTCAAACAGCCTCTTCGAAGACGCGGCTGAATTCGCGATGGGTTTCCGGCTGACAAGCGACAAGCTGGCTATCCACGTCCGCGAAATGGCCCAGAAAGCAAAGGACGAGGGTATCGCGGCGGCAATAATCGACAAGCTTCTGGCTAACACCCAGGCGGATGACGCGGCAATTGAAGAGCAGCGGAAAAATGTTGACGAACTTAAAGCCGCTCTTAAAAACGATTCCAAACCTACCGCGAAACTGCTGTTGTCCCTTGCGGATCATTTTATTAAACGGTCTATCTGGGGTTTCGGCGGAGACGGCTGGGCCTATGACATCGGTTTCGGCGGACTTGACCATGTGCTGGCAGCCGACAGGAATGTTAACCTGCTCTGTATGGATACCGAAGTATACTCCAACACCGGCGGACAAATGTCAAAAGCCACTCCTGTCGGCGCGGTTGCCAAATTCGCGTACGCCGGAAAAAATGTCGTAAAGAAAGACCTGGGCGCAATCGCGATGAGCTACGGTTATGTGTATGTTGCCAAAATTTCGCTGGGCGCGAATATGCCGCAGACGATTAAGGCGTTCCGCGAAGCGGAATCATACGACGGTCCGTCTTTAATTATCGCGTACTCGCATTGTATCAATCACGGTATCGATATGAGCAAAGGCCTTGATCAGGGCAAGGCGGCTGTAACAAGCGGTCTGTGGCCGCTGTTCCGTTATGACCCGCGTCTTAAAGATCAGGGCAAGAACCCCTTCCAGCTTGACTCCAAAGAACCCACCACGGCGATTGAAGACTTTATGTACAAGGAAGTGCGCTTCAAGAGCCTCAAGGCGGCAAATCCCAACCGCGCAGACGCTCTGCTCGCGATAGCGAAAGCCAAGGTTGAAAGGACATGGAAAGAGTACAAGTATCTGGCTGACAGGCCGTTCTAGGTTATTCATTTAATGTATAACAGCCCCTGGCCGTTTGCGGTCAGGGGCATTTTTTAATAAAAAAAATTCTTGCCGCATGCCGCCTGAATTTCTTATATTAATAGTAACGCGGTATATTTTTGGATCATGTCTGAAATAAAATGCAATTTTGCAGGTGAGCCGCGTACCCGCGAGGCGCGGTTTATATATACCTCCTGATCATCCGTGATCAGGAGGGTTTTATCTTCAGAATTAACCCGATTAAAATGTTTATATTGTTAATGATTTCAATTTATTGTAATTTTTGACAAAAACTTGACTTGTTTATAATTTTATTTTATACTTTAAGCTAATGAAAATGTATAAGCACTGGATGCGTGAATAGTGAAAACCATTTTTGTTGTAGATGACAGTGATACCAATTTATCAATGGCTGAATCCGCTCTGGAAGATCATTATCGCGTAATGACTATCCCTTCCGTGGTAAGAATGTTCACCCTTCTTGAGAAAATGACTCCGGATTTAATACTCCTGGATATTGAGATGCCGGAAATGGACGGGTTCGAGGCGCTTCAGCGTTTAAAATCAAGCGGTCTGTGGTCCGATATACCTGTCATGTTTCTGACGGGCAGGACAGACGAAGAAGTAGAAGTCCGCGGATTCGAAATGGGCGCGATTGATTTTGTTACCAAACCTTTTTCGGCGCCGGTGTTGTTAAACCGCATAAAAACACATCTGGACATTGACAAGATAATCCGTGAACGGACAGCGCAGCTTCACAGGCTGCAGAACAGTATTGTTTCAGTTTTGGCGGATATGGTGGAAAACCGCGACAAGGGGACAGGCGGCCATATCGAAAGGACATCGGTATATATCAAGATACTGATCAGGGAAATGAAAGAGAGGGGCGTGTATGCCGGCGAAATGGTAGGATGGGATGTGGATAAACTGATTTCATCCGCACGTATGCACGATCTTGGCAAGATATCCATTACCGACATTATTGTAAACAAGCCCGGCAAACTTACAGACGATGAATACGAGATGATGAAAACGCACGCCGTAGAAGGAGAGCGGATAATAGACGAAATAATCGCAAAAACCGGCGAGGGAGAATTTTTGCGTAACGCCAGATTATTCGCCGGCTGCCATCATGAGCGATGGGACGGCCGGGGATACCCGCGCGGCCTTAAGGGTGAAGAAATTCCGCTGCAGGGACGCATTATGGCAATAGTAGATGTATATGACGCCCTTGTTTCGGAACGGCCCTACAAGAAGGCTTTTTCAGATGAGGAAGCTGTCAACATTATTATGGATAATGCCGGCACTCATTACGATCCGGAAATAGCGAATGTTTTTTATGAGGTGAAAGATCTTTTTAAAGCGGTAAGAGCGAAACTCTGATGCGTTCATTAATGAGAAGGACAATGTATAAAACGCGCGTAATGATTACAAGATATGCGCAGTCCCTTCTGATTCTGCTCGCTTTTTTGCTGATGGCGCTGTCAAGTTATCTGTACGTAAGCAAAATAGAACGCGATCATTTACGGGTGAATACTGAAGAGGCGATTTTATATACAGAAGTCAATATTAATTCAGATCTTATGGAACCGGAGACAATGCTGGGAGGCGTTTCCGAAACCGTTCGCAGCATGATCCTGAATGGAACAGACTTTGATGAGCTTCGCGAATATATTTTATTTATCAACAAATATCTGGTGTCCGAATCCAACAAACGAATGGCGGGCGCTATTGGTTTTTATGGTTTTTTTAACGTTTATGGCGGAAGATTCCTGAGCGGCACAGAGGATTGGGTTGTGCCGGATGATTATATTCCCGCAAACCGTCCATGGTACAGGGATGCTGCGAAAGCCGCCGGCAATATTTGCGTTACGGAACCTTATGTGGATTTATATACAAACGACGTATCAATAACATTCGCGCGTCAGATTTTTAATAAAGAAGGCAGTCCGCTGGGAATTGTCTGTCTTGACATGCGGCTTGACAGAATCAGGCAGTATGCGGTGAATACGCAATTTACGGAAAATGGATATGGTTTTTTATTAAGCCGGGAAATGGAAATAATCGCCCATCCTGAACCATCCCTGCTTGGAAAACAACTGAAAGACGCGCAGAGCAATATCGCCCTTCTTCAGGATGAACTGCGGCTGAAAGGCGATATTGCCGAAGTTGTCACCACCGATTACCGGAATGTAAAATCGATTGTTTTTATCCACCGGCTTTCAAACGGATGGTACATGGGGATTGTTACTCCAAAAGACAGTTATTTTGAAAGTACAAGAAAGCTTGCTTTAATTCTTATGGTTCTCGGAGTGATATTCGCCGCTCTGCTTATCTGGATTTTATTCGGCATTTCCGCGGAGATGATCCGGGCGGACGAGCGGGTGCAGATAATGTTTAACGCTACGCCCCTTTGCGCCAATTTTTGGGATAAAAATTTTAACAGTATAGACTGCAATAAAGCGGCGGTGGAATTGTTTGGATTGGCAAGCAAACAGGAGTATAACAAAAGATTTTTTGAGCTTTCTCCCGAGTACCAGCCGGACGGAAGCCTTTCGACAGAGAAGGCGGTCAGTTTCCTGAAAAAAGCGATGGACGAAGGCTCCTGCCGTTTTGAATGGGTGCATCAAAAACCGGACGGAGAACCCATACCGTGCGAACTTACATTAGTCCGCGTTATGTACAGGAATGAATATATTGTCGTCGGTTATACGCGTGACTTGCGCGAACATAAGCAAATGCTTATGGATATTGAGCGGCGCAGCCATCTTCTGGACACGGTAAATAACGCCGCTACCATCCTTCTGTCCAACTATAACGAAGACGCTTTTGAAACATCAATGTCAAGAAGTTTCGAGCTTATCGGAACCTGTCTTGATGTAGATCGCGTTCAGATATGGCGCAATGAAATAATCGACGGCGAATTAAATTTTGTTCTCAGATATGAATGGCTCAGCGAGTTTGGTCAAAAATGCCGCGTTGTTCCCAACGGCCTGCATTTTCCCTATAGCCTGAAGAAAGAATGGGAAAATCAGTTTTTACGGGGCGAATATATCAATTCGCCGATTTCGGATCTGCCGGAAGAAGATAAAAATTTTCTGGGGTATTACGGAATGAAGTCCATCGTAATAATTCCCATGTTTTTGGACAACTCTTTTTGGGGTTTCTTCAGCATAGACGACTGCCGGCGTAAAAGAAAATTTTCTTCGGACGAGATAAGCATATTAACATCCGCAGGACTGATGCTCAGCAGCGCTGTTAACCGCAATAAACAGTCCGTTACAATGCGGGAAGCCGATGAACGGACCCAGATAATGTTTGACTCCGCGCCTTTCGGCGCGTGTTTCTGGGATAAGGAAATGAATATCATTGACTGCAATCAGGAAGCGGTTAATATGTTTGATCTGCTGGATAAACAGGAATTTATCGACAAATTTGCCAAACTGTCTCCTGAATATCAGCCTGACGGGATTCTCTCAAGGGTAAAGGGCAGTCTTCTTGTAAGAAAAGCGCTGGAGGAAGGTTACAGCAGGTTTGAATGGCTGCACCAGAAATTAAACGGCGAGTCGATACCGGCGGAAGTAACCTGTGTCCGCGTTAAACACAAGAATGAGTTTACGGTTACAGAATACATAAGGGATTTAAGGGAACAGAAAGCCGTAATGGCGGAAATGCGCAGGGCGGAACTTGCCGAAGAGAGCAGCAAAGCAAAAAGCGATTTCCTTGCCAAGATGAGCCACGAGATACGTACTCCGATGAACGCGATTTTGGGTATAGCCGAAATTCAGCTTCAGGATATGTCTCTTGCGGATTCCGCGAGAGAGGCAATAGAGAGAATTTACAATTCCGGCGATCTTCTTCTTGGAATAATAAACGACATACTTGATCTTTCCAAGATTGAAGCGGGCAAAATGGAATTGTCACGCGATACATACGAGGTCGCGAGTTTAATTAACGATACCGTTCAGCTTAACATTATGCGCTACGAAAGCAAACCGATTGAATTCAAACTTGATGTTGACGAACACCTGCCCGCGATACTTATTGGCGATGAACTGCGCATTAAGCAAATATTGAATAACCTTATATCCAACGCCTTTAAATATACGCAGGAAGGAAGAATAATCCTGAATGTTTCCTGCGAAACAGTTACCGTAAATGATAATCCCGGTATCACTATGATTCTTACCATCAGCGATACAGGCCAGGGCATGACGATGGAGCAGGTTCGCAAACTTGGCACCGAATATTCCCGTTTTAACATGGAAGCCAACCGGAAAACCGAAGGAACCGGTCTTGGCATGAACATAACGCGGAATTTAATCAGGATGATGAATGGCAGTATCCAGATAGACAGTACGCCGGGAATGGGATCTACATTTACAGTAAAGCTGCCGCAGGAGGTTGACTATTCAAATGAAGCGTACCGGGGCGCTTTGGGCAGGGAAATGGCTGATAATTTAAGGCATTTCAATGTTAACAATATTTCGCGGATTAGGAACGCGCAGATAACGCGGGAATTTATGCCTTATGGCCGCGTTCTGATTGTTGATGACGTAGAATCGAATCTTTATGTAGCAAAAGGCCTTATGGCGCCGTACGGTTTGTCCATTGATACCGCTCTCAGCGGGTTTGAGGCGGTGGAAAAAATCAGGAACGGCTGCGTTTATGACATTATTTTTATGGATCACATGATGCCGAGAATGGACGGAATTGAAGCGACAAAAATCATACGCAGCATGTTTTATAACCGTCCGATTGTCGCGTTAACGGCAAACGCTCTTGCCGGTCAGGCGGAAATGTTTTTAAGCAACGGTTTTGATGATTTTATTTCCAAACCGATTGATATCCGCCAGCTTAACTTTTCGCTTAATAAACTTATCCGCGATAAACAGCCCGCCGCTGTAGTTGACGCGGCCCGCAGGCAGAAACATTCATTATACGCTTCCGGAAAGTATCAGGGCGCGGTAGATCCTCAGCTTGCGGAGTTTTTTGTCCGTGACGCCGAGAAAGCCATTGACGTGCTGGAATCGGTATATATAAACAAATGCCGCGGAAGCGACGATATTTCGTTATTTGTCATCAATACCCATGCCATGAAAAGTGCGCTTGCGAATATCGGAGAAAACGCGTTATCAGCCGAAGCTTCAAAATTTGAACAGTTGGGGCGGGACAGGAAAACAAAGGAAATTATCGCCGGGCTTCCGGAATTTTTAATGTCTCTGCACGAAATGGTTAACAAATACAAATTAAACGTAAACGCCGCCGATGTTACCGGCGAAGATGAAGGGAACAATCATTATTTGGCGGAAACGCTTAATGCCTTAAAAACCGCATGCTCTGATCTTGACAAGAAAGCGGCAAAGGAAGCGCTTTCCGGTCTCAGGCAGAAGACATGGCCGCAGTCAGTCAAAGACCAGCTCAGCGCCATGGCGGGGTTTCTGCTGCACAGCGATTTTGATGAAGTGGCAAAAGCGGCTGATGTTTTGTTAAAGCAAGTTTAATGGAAATTGTTTTAATTTTTTGCTTTTTCCCGCGTCAGGAATTAATTTTCATCAGCGCGACCAGGTACCTGTCCATCAGAATATTTTCCATAGCCGCGGCCGGAGAGCGCAATAAAATATCATATTCGGCGGTAAGGGCAAGGCAGTATTCTACATCATCCGCGTTGTAGCGTCCCGCGGCCGCCGCGTAATCGTCTTTAACTTTTGGAACGGACAGGCCCAGTTTTTTCAGGTCTATAAAAGACGGCTCTCCTTTTTCCAAAAGCGCGATGTAATCGCCGAGCTTTCTGAAGCACCATGCAAGACCTGCAAGAATTCCTGGCGCTTTTTCTTTCGCCGCCAGCATCGCGGCGGCCGCTTCCAGTGCCCTTGAAAGATCTCCTGCCGCTATGCGGGAAAACAGCGTAAAGACCGATTCTTCTCTTGTGTGGGAAAGCCACTTTTCGATGTCTTCGGGTTTTACCGGCTGTTCCCTCGGCAAAAAACTGACAAGGCGGGAACATTCGCGTTTAAGCGCTTCAGTGTTATTCTCTACCATTTCCAGAATCGCGGCGATACAGTCTTTATCTATTTTTAACCCTTCGCGCGCGAAGAATTGCCGTATCCATTCATTTTTTTCCCTTTCAAACAATTCGTAAAACACCTGGCGGTTCTTCTGCGGGACCGCGTTTTCCAGGCTTGCCGGAAGTTTTATTTCATCAGATAACAGAATAAGCGCCGTGTTATCATCCTGTCCGGATACTGCCGGCACGGATGCTGCCAGCACGGATGCTGCCGACTCTTTAATGCAGGAAGCGATAAGATCTGCTTCGTCCTTTTTTAGCTGATCCGCATTTTTGATTATGATAATGCGCGACTCGCTGAACAGGCTGTTATTCTGCAATGTGTCGGCAATTTCTGCGGCATTTGTTTCTCCCGCGTAAAAAACATGTTCTTCGGCGCCGGGCATCTTTTTTTTAATATTGTCAACGGCATCCTGTTTTTTACCGAGTTCAGGACCAAGAAAAATATAGGAAGCCATTATCAGTAATTGCGGATAATGCTGTGCAGACGGCCCAGTATCTTTACATCATGACTGTATATTGGTTTATAGGAGGGGTTTTCCGCCTGTAATCTTACCCTTGCGCTCTCCCGGTAAAAACGTTTCAATGTAACAGCTTCGTCTATTACCGCTACGGCAATTTCGCCGTTCTGAACTGTGTTTTGTTTTTCTATAACTGCCGTGTCGCCTTCCAGTATCCCGGCGCCTGACATTGAATCGCCTTTAACCTTCAGCGCGAAATATTTTTTATTTTTCCTTATCATGGAACGGTGCAATACGACATTCCCGTCAAAATTTTCTTCGGCCAGCAAAGGAACGCCCGCCGCTACGCTTCCAAGGATTGGAATTTCCACTAAATTGCTTTTATCTTCAAATTTTCCGCGCGTCAGTTCCATGGTCCGCGGCCGTTTGACTTCCTGTCTCAGATAGTCTTTCTTCCTTAACGCTGTTATGTGATCATGCGCGCCTTTTACTGAAATGGAAAAATAATCGGCAACTTCCCGGATGGTAGGAGGATACGAATGTTTCCTGATGTATCCCGCTATAAAGGTAAGTACTTCTTTCTGACGCGCTGTCAACTCTTTCATAACAACCTCTGACATTCCGGCGTTTCAGGGACCGGACAATCTGTATTTTCTCAGTTTCGCGTGGAGGTTGCTCGGATAAATCCCGATAGCCTCCGCTGTTCTTGTAATGATGCCGTTATTTCTGGACAGTTGTATTTCCAGATAATGTTTTTCAAAACTGTCTCTTGCCTCATTATAATTTAAACAAAAAATGTCCTCTGGTAAAGAGGCTTTTGCGTTTTCATTGACATTATTTTGCTCTTTTTTACTCTTTTTATTCAGCAGTTTTTCAAGCTCGTCCGCGGAGATACTGTCCCCCTGGTGCATTACGGCGATTCTTTCGGCAAGGTTTTTCAGTTCCCGCACATTTCCGGGCCATTCATGAGAACACAGCAGTTCAAGAGCATCGTTTCCGATAGTGAGTTCCTTTTTTAATGTTTTCATGAAATGACAGAGCAGCATCGGAATATCTTCCGGACGTTCCCGCAGCGGAGCCACATGAATTGGAATTACGTTTAATCTGAAAAAAAGATCGCGCCTGAATCTGCCCTCTTCGCATGCTTTTTCCAAATCCTGGTTTGTCGCCGCGATAATCCGTACGTCAGTTTCAATTGACTTTTCGCCGCCGAGACGCTCAATTTTCTGCTCCTGGATAACTCGCAGTACTTTTGCCTGCGCCGAAAGGCTCATGTCTCCTATTTCGTCCAGAAACAGCGTGCCGCCATGCGCTATTTCAAAACGTCCCCTGCGGCTGTTTACCGCGTCTGTAAACGCTCCTTTTTCGTGGCCGAATAATTCGCTTTCTATAAGGGATTCCGGAATCGCGGCGCAGTTTACATCTACAAACGGATTATCCGCCCGCAATGAGCACTGGTGAATGGCCCTTGCTATTACTTCCTTTCCCGCGCCGTTCTCGCCCGTTATCAGAATGCGCGCGTCGCTGTCAGCGGCCTGTTTAATTATTTCCCGAATATTTCTTGTTTCAGCGCTTGTCCCTATTACATCTTCGCTTGCGATAGAGCTGATCTTTTTCAGGGTTTTATTTTCTTCACGTAATTTTTTTATGGCGAATGCGTTTCTGCATACTGTAAGCACCTTGTCAAGGGAAAGCGGTTTTTCCAGGAAATCAAACGCGCCCAGTTTTACCGCCCGGACAGCCATGTCTATATTTGCGTGTCCGGAGATCATTACAACTTCCAGCGAAGGCCATTCCTTGCGCAGCCTTTCCAGCGCTTCAATTCCGCCCAATTTTGGAAGAAGGACATCAAGAAAAACAAGATCGATCACTTCTCTTTTAAGCGTTTCTATTCCTGAGAGAGCGTCCTCTGACGTATATACTTTATATTTTTCATCTTCAAGAATAGACGCCAGGGTAAGCCTTATGCCGGGTTCGTCGTCTATAATTAATATTGATGACATCAGTTTTCCTCTGGAGAATTTTCTGCGGGGATCTTTTCCGCAGGCAGATCGATATAAAACGTCGTCCCTATGCCTTCCGCAGAATCAAACCATATCGCGCCGCCGTGATCGTTAACAATTCTTTCGATTATCGGAAGCCCTAAACCTGTGCCGGATTCCTTTGTTGTATAATACGGAGTGAAAATCAAATGGCTTTCCTGATCGCTTATGCCTTTGCCGGAATCCATTACGCTTATCCTACAATAGCAAATATCCCGTTTTTTAACAAGATCAGTGCGCACTTCAATTGAGCCTTCGCTGTTCATGGCGTCAATCGCGTTGATAATCAGGTTTGCGAGAATCTGGGACAGCCGGTGCTTGTCAATTTTCAGCAATATTCCCGTTTGAACATGCGTGATATTGAATTTTACGGAAGGGTAGGAACTTGAGTATGAATTGATAATCTCTTCAACAGGCTCCCTTAAACCTGTCCAGACCACGGAAGGTTCCATTGGTTTCGACAATGTTCTGAATTCGTTCAGCAAAGTGGAGAGTCCTTCAGTTTCCTGAATAATCGCCATCATAGAGCTTTCAAGAATTTCACCGATATTATCTGGATCGTTACGCCACCTGCGCAGCACCCTTTCGGCGGACAGTTTAATCGGCGTAAGGGGGTTTTTTATCTCATGGGCCAGCTGCTGCGCCATATTCTGCCATATCGAAATTTTTTCGCTTTTAACCAGCGCCGCGCGGGATTTTTCCAGATCCTGAACCATTGCGTTAAAGGAACGTATGAGAATGCCAAGCTCATCATTCCGCCGCGTCAGTAATTGAATGGAAAAATCTCCCTCGGCAACGCGCCGCGTCGCTTCTGTAAGTTCGACTATCGGATAGGTGATCCGGCGGGTGAATGAAATTGCGATAATTACAGTCATAAGCAGGGTAGGAAGGAAAAATACGCCGTAGTAGTAAATAAGCAGGGGCCTCATGTTCGCGCGCAGTAAATTTATTGTTTCAAAGCGCTCTCTTTGGTTCTCCAGCACGTTTTTTCCCCAGTCAAAATCGATTCCCAAATCGTAGCTTATAACAACGATATTGCCCTGAGCCGTCTTTTGCACATAACGGATTGTGTCCATGTCTCTGGGCAGTTCCCTTGCCGCAAATCCGCTCTCGGCGGCGGGAGGCAGGGTCAGAGCAAATAATTCGTTTCCTGTAAATGATATTTTCTCCCAGCCTGCGCTTGCGGCTCTGAATGTCTGAACCGCCGCGATATCGGGCGGTAATCTGGCGTTTGCGCGCGTAAAATCGTTTTCTTTCAGTATTTGCTCAAAACGATCCATGTGCAAATAATAGTTGTCCGCTATAAAACTGTTTGCCGCCCGTGAAGCGGCCGCGGCGTCTATACTGTGCCAGAAGCGCACCATCTCGTTCAGCGCGGCGCTTGTCATTATTGTTACGGGCGCAGTAGTAAAAATAACGATAACTATAAAATACGCCAGAAGCCTCGCCTTGAATTTGCTGCCCGGACGGCGGGAGATAATATCAATAAACAGGCTGAAAACGGAAATGCCCAGAACTATCATCAGCACAGCGGGAATTATGAAAAAAACTATCAGGCTGAGCCGATCCGGCATTCTGCCGTGATCAAGGGTTTCCACAAAAAAATTACGGGAAAAGAAAAATGTAAGGACGCACAAAAGCGAATATATTATTATCAGGGTTCGTACATTGATTAAAGCATATTCAGGCCGGGTTTTTACACTCTTCAAAAAAGCTCCTGTATATTAAAACTCATTCTTCCTCAAACTTGGATTCAAAAAGTTTAACAAGAGTGTCTAACGCAAGTTCTTCGTCTTCTCCTTCGGCAATAATATTTATCCTGGTTCCGTAAGACGCTCCCAGCGTAATGATACCCATGATGGATTTTGCGTTTATCCTGTCTGAGTTTTTTTCAAAATAAATATTCGATTTGAAATTTTTGGTTGTTTGAACAATCAACGCGGAAGGACGCGCATGAACGCCGGCTCTGTTGGCAATAGTTATGACTTTTTCTACCATACTTTATCCTTTATATAATATCATCGTGTCCAAAGAACACCGAGCGCGCCGCGTCGCTTTCAATCCATTTGAGTATGTTTTTGTTGAACTCCCTCGCCGCGTGATATCCCATCGATTTAAGCCTTTCGTTCATTGCCGCTGTTTCTATAATTATTGGAATATTCCGGCCCGGCTTTACCGGAATAATCAATTTGGGAATATTAACTCCCAATAGTTCTACCGTATGGTCTTCCGCGCCAAGACGGTCGTAATTTTTATTTGAATCCCATTCCTCCAATTCTACAACAAGCTGAACTTCTTTTCGATCCCTGATCGCCCTGACCCCGAAAAGATGCGTAATATTGATTATACCGGGCCCTCTGATTTCCATGTGATGCCCTATAATCTTGTTGGCTCCGGCGCCCATCAGCGTGTTTCCGTAAATGCAGTTCAGCTCTACGACATCGTCAGCTACCAGCCTGTGCCCGCGGTGGATAAGTTCCAGAGCGGTTTCGCTTTTTCCGGAACCTGATTCGCCCTGTATGAGTATCCCAAGACCGTATACCTCTACTAGCACTCCATGTATTATCTGGCGGGGGGAGAAAATCCTGGAAAGTATGCGCATAAGCCTGGCGGAAAAGTCGGCTGATCCCAAATCGGTCTGTAATATGGCGCACTGCGCTTTTTCCGCTATTTCAAAAAATTCTTTATGCGGGCACAGATTATGGGTGAAAATGCAGCAGGGCATTTCGTAATTGAACATATCCTCGATGGTGTTGTTTTTCCCTTCGCTTTCCAGCTTTCGCAGGTAGGAAACCTCGCCCCTGCCTAAAAGTTGGATTCTCTGGTACGCAAAATCCTCGAAAAAGCCCATTATCGCGCCCATTGGCCGGTTTAAATCGGGAATTGTTATTGTCCTGCCAAGGCCCTTTCTGCCGCCGATACAGCGTAAATTCAGCGAATTGTGTTCTTTGAGATCAAGATCAATCAGGTCGAGTACGGTAAAAACCCTTTCCGCCATATAGTAATTTTATATTAATTTCCGGCGCTATTCAATAACATTGGTTTATGCGGAACTCAAATAATAGTTAATAATTAATTAAAAACTTGCCTTAACAACCTAATTTTCGTAAATTCTAATTAGTAGATATGATAAATAATGACTTTCTAATGGAAGATTTTATGAAAAGAGTGAAATTTGTAGAAAAAACCAATATTATACCTGAACGGCTTATTGGCACTAAATGGAAAAGCTGGAGCGAATTTCTTGGTGAACGGATGACAGTTGAATTTATTGATGAATCTAATTGTGTTTATATATCAAAACCCAGAAAATACCCGATGACATATACTGTCACCGGAGGCATATTAAACATCATGGAATTATCAAGATCATTTGAACTCAGAGGAGATGTTCTTTTTAACAACGATATTCCCGCTTTCGAGAGAACCGCGTAGCGATATTTTCCTTAAGTTCGTGGGTAACCGCTTCAATCTCTCGACAAATTGGCAATTCCGGAATAATATTATATTATAAGCCGCATCAGCGGCTGTAATAAATCATTTTTCTGGAGATAGAATGCGAGTTTACAATTTTTCACCGGGACCTTCGGCTCTCCCCCTGCCGGTTCTTGAAAGAGCCGCGGCTGAGATGCTGGATACCAATGGAACAGGCCAGTCTGTAATGGAGATGAGCCACCGGTCAAAGGACTTTAAGCCGATTATTGAGAAAACCGAGGCGGCGCTTCGGGAACTAATGGGAATTCCCGCCAACTACAAAGTACTCTTTTTGCAGGGGGGCGCTTCATTGCAGTTCTCCATGGTGCCTCTTAATTTGGCTGCCGGGGACGCTCCCGGCAAGGGGAAGAAAGCCGCTTACATTGATACCGGGATCTGGGCTGATAAAGCGGCGAAAGAAGCCGCCAAGTACGCCGCCGCAGAAGTAAGGGCAAGCTCAAAAGACAGAGCTTACTCATATATACCGGCTGCTCCCGCGCCGGCCGCTGATGACGCTTATTACCATATAACACTTAATAATACAATTGTCGGTACCAGGTGGGATAAATTGCCGGATACCGGCTCTGTTCCTCTGGTTTCGGATATTTCAAGCTGCGTTCTTTCCGAACCGCTGGATGTGGGCAAATTCGGGCTTATCTACGCCGGCGCTCAAAAGAACCTTGGACCAGCCGGGACAACCGTGGTAATTATCCGCGAAGACCTGATTGGCAAAGCTCCGGCATGGACGCCGGCAATGCTTCGCTACGATATTCACGCTGCCGAAGGTTCCATGTACAATACGCCGCCGTGCTACGGTATCTATGTGATAGGTCTTGTTTTGGAATGGCTTAAACAGCTTGGCGGGGTAGAGGAGATAGCCAGGTTGAACCGTGAAAAATCACAGCTTTTTTATGATTTTCTGGACAACTCGAAACTGTTCTATTCGCCGGTTGAAAAACCGTACCGCAGCCTGATGAACATTGTTTTTGTTCCCAGAGAGCAGGATGCGGCCAAAAAGAGCGAAATTGAAACCCGTTTTGTTAAAGAGGCTGCGGCAGCGGGCCTTATTAACCTGGCTGGACACAGGCTGGTAGGCGGTATGAGGGCAAGTATTTACAACGCCATGCCAATTGAGGGCGTTAAAGCCCTGATTCATTTTATGGAAAAATTTGCCTGATTACAAATTCCATAAAAAGGGTTTATAATTATCTTATAAGGAAAATATGTTTCGAATTCAAACAATGAACAAGATTTCACCGCTTGGGCTGGACCTGTTCCCAAAGGACAAGTACGAAATCGCAAATGACATTCCCAATCCGGACGCTATACTGGTTCGCAGCGCCGATTTAAATGAAACGGAAATCCCGTCTTCCGTACAGGCGATTGCCAGAGCCGGAGCGGGGTATAACAATATACCGGTTCAACGCTGCAGCGAGAGCGGGATTGTTGTTTTTAATACCCCAGGCGCAAATGCCAACGCTGTAAAGGAACTAACGCTGGCCGCAATGCTTTTGTCTTCACGTGACATTATAGGCGGTATCAACTGGACATCCGCAGCCGCTGACAAGGCCAATATCGCCGATCTTGTAGAAAAGGAAAAATCAAAATTCGCTGGCCCCGAACTGAGCGGCAAAACTCTTGGGGTTGTCGGCCTCGGCGCAATCGGCGTAATGGTCGCCAATGACGCGATTGCCCTTGGTATGGAAGTAATCGGTTATGATCCCTACATATCCGTAGAAGCTGCATGGCATCTTTCAAGTGATGTCGCACGCGCCGATACATTGGAAGTCCTTCTTGCGAAATCCGATTATGTTACCCTGCATCTTCCCTTAAGCGACACTACCAAAGGTCTTTTGAACGCGGAAAAATTCAATCTGATGAAAAAGAACGCGCGTATCCTGAATTTCGCGCGAAACGCGCTTGTCAATGACAAGGATATTACAGAGGCGCTGGAATCCGGAAACCTTGGAGTCTATGTTACAGATTTTCCAACTCCGGAACTTTTAGCGTGTAAAAAAGTAATTTGCATTCCGCATCTTGGAGCCTCCACTCCGGAAGCGGAAGACAATTGCGCAATAATGGCTGTTAAACAACTTATGAATTATCTTGAGTTTGGAACAATCCGCAATTCTGTTAACTTTCCGCGATGCAGACTCGAACAGCGTTTTCCGTACAGACTGATTGTTGTAAACAGGAATATTCCCAACATGGTAGGGCAAATAACTACCAATCTGGCTGGAGCTGATATTAACATAGAAGACTTAATCAATCACCACCGCGATGAATATGGCTTCAATATTATTGATACCGCGCAGCCAATTCCGGAATCTGTGCTTGATCAGATTCGCAAAGTGAATGGAATTATAAGGGTTCAGGTGATAGGAAAATGTATTTAATCATCGACAAAATCAAAAATTTACTGCCTCTGTTTAAAGGAATACCCGTGTTTGCAGGGGTTATTGGTTCGCTCTTTTTCTGCTCGCTGTTTGCTGCCAAAACTCCTGTATATAAAAACGGGTTTGCCGGCGTTCAGATGATCGCAGAAGCGGTTGTTGAAGCCGTTTTCCATGATGAAGTGAAAAAAGAAGAGGAAATCAGGTGTTTCCCGGATGAGCATATCCAGACTGCTGCCAATTTATTCAAAGCAGTGCCTGATGGGGATATTGATCTGGTACTGAAATATTTCCGTACTCCCGAATACCGCGAATGGGTGACCGGATTTTTCTCCGGGTTGTGTTCAAACGCTGAAATCGCCAGGGCGGTTCTTGAAAATACCGATAAGTACAACGTATCCCCGGCATTGGCTTTTGCGCTGATCTGGGAAGAGAGCAAATATGATCCTCATGCTATTAACAGGCATAACCGGGACGGAAGCATAGACAGGGGCCTTTTTCAGTTAAATAACAGATCTTTCCCCGGTTTGGAAGTTGCGTCATTTTATGACATCAACATCAGCGCGCGCTACGGCGTTGGTCATTTACGGCACTGTCTGGATAACGGAGTAAGCGAAGTTTCCGCTCTGGCGATGTACAATGCCGGAACAGGAAGAGTAAGGAACTCCGGGACGCCACAGGCTACTCTTGATTACGCCAGCCGGATTCTGGAAAACCGCAGCCGGATTGAAAGCCGGTTTCATGTTCTGTTAATAAAGGAAGAAGAAAACCGTCTGGAAGAAAACAGCGCGCATGAAAATCTGCCGGAAGAAAACCATCTTCTTCCTGATGTCTTTGTTGCCGAAGAACCTCAGTTCACCCGTATTTTAATTACAGCTTCTCCGCTGTAATTGCCGTTGTAAATAAACAGCGCCTGTTCTTCATATTTATATTCCGTTCGCAGATTTTCCGCGGCAGATGTTTCAATTTTCACGGAAGGGCCGAATGTTTCCGCCGGAATAAAAATTATGGATGGGGCGGTAATATTTTTTTCGGCGATAAAGCGGAAAATCAATTCGCCCCTTGTGCGATCCCATTTAAAAAAAAGCGGCTTACCGGCGGAAGCCATTGGATAAGGGCGCTTCCATCCGCCTGCCGCGCGTTCCCTGCCCTCGGAAAAAATTGAAAGGTCTTCATCATTCCAGCAATCGCCGTATTTGTTGGTATTGCCTGCGGTATAGTTCCAGATTGTGGAATGTAAAAGATTTGAATCCACCGCGTCGTAATACATAGACAGCGCCTGTTCATGCAGAGAGTAATCTCCCGATTTAAATCCTTTTTTGTTGTTTAAATCAAATGGAAGGCCGAATTCCCCCAGAAGAGCCGGCATATTCCCCATTTTTTGCTTTGTCAGGCTTACCGCGCCCGCAAGACATTCCGAGAAATATTTTATCACTCTTTTTTTCCCGAATACCGGCTTTTGTGTGTCAATTTTCACATTGAACCATGAGCGGAAACTTTTTGTAAATAGAGATAAACCGTCGTACCAGTGAAACGCGTTGATCACGTTCGCGGGATCTCCTTTGTCCCATGAAGGATGTGATTCCGCCTTTGTGCAATGCGGCAGTCCTTCTATAAAAAAGAAAGTATTTTCATCAGTTTCTTTCATCGCGCTGATGTACTTTATAATGAATGGTTTTAAAAAATCATCGGCAAAATCGGGACGGCGCCCCTGGTACAGGCCAAAGTGGTCTGCTCGCAGCATGCGCGCCGCGCCTGCCGGATACGCCGTACCTTCGTCATCTTCCCATACGCCCGCC
This sequence comes from Treponema sp., assembly GCA_031256445.1. Classification (GTDB taxonomy): domain Bacteria; phylum Spirochaetota; class Spirochaetia; order Treponematales; family Breznakiellaceae; genus WQXQ01. The sequence continues at coordinate 84,652 of JAIRQN010000018.1, forward strand.
TGTTTCCATGGGCAGCTATATCCGTCCCTAAAAAGAGAAACGCCGTCCGGATTAAATGTTTCGTAATGAGATATGCGCCTGCCCATTGATGCCTTGCTGTAAACCGGCACTTCCGCTGCGTAACCGGACGCGGCGCGGATGTTCTGCCACGGCGAAGGTCTTGGCCCGGTTGGTATCATGACATCCTCAGCCAATTCAAGATTCCCCAGCCCGATTAAACCGGAATGCGGTTCATTCATTACGCCCCAGCCTTTAATGCATGCGCAGTTCTTTAATCGCCGTTTTGCGTGTTTAAAAGCGGCAATGTAGCGGTCTTGCAGCCATATCTGGATATTTACTCCGTCTATCTGCGTTTGCGGCGCGTAGGCAAGCCCTGCGAAAAACAGACTGAACATTGTGGACGCTGCGTAACGGTTGTAATTGCTTGGCCAGATCATTTCCGGAAAGGGATCCCCGTCAGGATGTTTTTTGCTTTTGTGATATAAACCATAACGTTGTCTTGTTACAGCCGCGCCGCACCGGTCAAGAAGAGCCAAATCCATGCCCAGCTTTTCCATTGTCCATGCCGGAGCGCCGTCTCCTCCTGTCCATCTGCTCCACACATCCTGGTGCGGATCTATAAAGACAGAAATTCCCTCTTTTTCCGCTTCAAGGAAAATTTTCCGCAGATATGCAAGATATGCCTCGTCATAAATTCCAGGCCCTTCATGTTCTATCGCTTCCCATGTAACAATAAATCTAAGGAATGTCATGCCGCCGCGCTTAAGCCGTTTGAAATGATCATGCGCTTCTTCCAGCGGGAAAGGCCTTCCGATAAATGAGACATTATTCCGGGTATCAAGGAAAGCGGGTTCTGTTTCGCTTCCCGCAGGAGCGTAAGGGCATTTTGAATCTCCGCCAAGATTTACCCCGCGAAGCATTAATGTCCTGCCTTCGTCATCGAGAATTAAATTATCTTTTATTCGCATTATATCCCCCATGATGCAGCATGGAATTATAGGGATTATTCTGCCAGTATTCTTATAACTTCCTCTGGCGTTTTTGCGCCCAGAATCTCATTTCGTTTTTCGGCGCTCTTGAACAGCAGGCTGACCTCCGCCAAAAACTGCAGATGAGGGCCGGTTTTTTCTACCGGAGAAAGCGTCATGATAAAAATTCTGCATGGTTCATTATCCAGAGAATCAAAATCCACCGCTTTTTCGGAAATCCCGATACACGCGACTAAATCTTCTGTAGCCTGGCATTTGCCATGCGGAATTGCGATACCGTGTTTCATGCCTGTGGACATTTTTTCTTCTCTTTCAAATATCGCGTTAAAAGCCGCTTCTCTGTCGCTGATTTTTCCGGCCTTGATAAGAAGATCAAGTAATTCATTGATGATCTCTTTTTTGGTGGAGCCTTTCAAATGAAGATCAATCGTATCTGTGTCTAAAACTGTTTTCAAATTCATATTAATAATATTAACCCCGGTATTATTAAAAGTCAATGTTTAATTGTTTTTGCGTTTTTCCCTGTCCGCTCTTTTTTCTCCGGGGTTGTTAAAACGCATTCCAATTCCTGTGTAGAGAGTGATGGTAAAAGAGCTATAACCAGCGTTTGTGAATTCCCTGTTGAATGTATTACGCGAATCTGATTGTATGCGCCCTCTTTCACTGCGTAAAAAATTCCAGGCAAATGATATGCCGCTGTTAAAAGTAAAATGTTTTGATGGGTTAACAATCAGGCCGATATCGCCGAATAAACCCAGCGTTATCGCTTCGTAAAAACTGGAGTTTGAGTCTGTGTTTTCGCTGTAATAATCGTAATATTCTTCGCGGTAGTTTGAAAAAACCGCTCCCGCCGATACTGGAAAGAATATTTTTCCTTTTGGATTTAGCTTGATGGAAGGGCCAATGCTTAATTTGATTTCTTCCGCTGAATAAAAATCCGCCATTTCCATATTGTTCTCCAGCCACTCATACGCTGAATTGACGCTTCCAAAGGATGATAAAAAATAAAGCCCCAGCGGTGATTCTCCGGGATATATGTTAAGTCCTGTATTAAAGCTAATTCCGTTTAAATCTCTGAGGTAATCATCATCTTTGAATTCTTCGTAGGATCTGAATACGCCGATAGTCATATTGTATAAAATATCCCCGAAAGAGTAGGCGCTGACCCCTGTTATTAATACCAAAATAATGGCGATTTTTTTAAGGTTATTCATAAGTATAATATAACATTGTTTTCCACGAAAAACAATAAAAAACTCTGTCCTGCGGCAGAGCTGTTTTATTTTTCTTTTTTGAGCCGTGCAGGATTCGAACCTCCGACCACCGCCTTAAAAGGGCGATGCTCTACCGACTGAGCTAACGGCCCAAGACCTTTCAAAGGGTCTTTTGCACCATTTTTGGTGCGTAATCATGTTTATATGAAAAAAATCAGAAATGGTCAAGAGGGAGTTACCCCCTGTTTTTCAGCTCCGCTTCTTTCTTTTCTATTGTTTCTTTAAGAGAGGCGAGCTGTTCCAGAAAGGTTCTGAATTCTACAGCATCGCGATCTATTGTGTTTTGATCGCGTTCTGTAAACGCGATATAGGCTTCGTTTCCCAGTCGCGTTAAAACCTTTTGCGCCTGATTCTCAAGCTGTTTGATTTCCAGCATTAAGATGCCGCGTTCTCCGAGATCCTGCGCCTTTGCGCCGGCTTTTACGGCAAAGTCTTTTGATACCGCAAGTCCCTGATCAATCATTTCTTTCATTCTTTCGCCGAATGACATATAAACCTCCTATTTTCGTTTTATTCCCAGAATTGTCAGATCGTCATACTGCTCATCTTCATTGACTCCAGTATAATACATATATGTTTCATTTTCAGGGAATTCTTTTGTATGCGCGCAGTAATGCCCGTACTGTAAAAAGTGCTCCTTTAAAAACTCATCGACTTTTTTATCAACAAGAACGCGGGACTCTTCTCCCGCATCGGGTTTTTTATAACACCGGAAAATTTTCTCGGCCGAAACCATGGCCATGATTACTTCTTCTGCCTGTCCCAGGCAGGATGAAAAATCAAACTGAAGCTCAATACCGTCTTCCGGGTTGTGATATTTGCGTAACGTGTATATTTCACGCGCCATTACCGCGTTTATGATTGCTTCTATCCTTTGCGGAGTCATTTCCTCATCAGCCTGGCCGCTAAGGTGGTTCTCATGAGGGGTATCGGAAGGGCCTTCTTTGCATTTTATCTCTTTGAACTGACTGCTGCGGAATTTCCGCTTTGCCTCTTCGATACCGTCAGTGTAAAGCAGCAGCATGTCGCCATGATCAATTGTTATGGTCTGAACCGAATATCCGCCCGCTGATTCAATTATATAGTTGGGAAGTACTCCTGCGGCCGGAGCTGCCGGAAGAGTGATTGCCCTTACCCTGCTTTCTGAGGCGTCATAAAGATGAACAATATTATCGCCTGCGCTGCAGAGACGGACAATTCCCGTTTCGGAATCCAAAAGACAGAGAGTAAACGCCGCAAAGCGGCTTTTAAATCCGAGGGCTTCGATAAAATCATTTATCTGGTAGACCACTTTTTCTATACGCATTCCTTTTGCGTCAGGTTTCCACTGTTTAAAATAGTTGAGGAACATTGTCGCCACTTGAATCATTATAAGCGCTGCGGGGATTCCCTTGCCCGCTACGTCGCATTTGATAATTGCAAAGTAACGGCCGTCCAAATCCTTGTAATCAAAATAATCGCCTGATACGCCTTTCGCGCCTTCGTAATAACCGAAAAACCGGAGATTGTCTGTTTCCCTGGAACCTGATGTTTTCTTGTTTCCCTGGCTGTCCGTTTCCAGAGGGATAAATTTTTTCTGGATTTCCTTGCCGATTGAAAGATCAGAAGCCGCTAAAGCCGCCTTTACAAGTCCGCGGGTCATATCGTTGATTGTGCCGCCAAGTACCGCTATTTCATCGTTTGTGGTTATGCGGATTTCTGCGCCTTCAAGTTTTGCCTTGTCTTCTGTGTCGCGTATTATCTCGATATGCTTTAAAAGTTTATTAAGCGGCCTGATTATCAGCGCGGAAAGAATCAATGCGCTGGCAATGCCAATCATAATTACAGCTAACGCGACAATGCCGATGGTTGCAAGGAGCGTCAGCTGTTCATCGTTTATCGCGTCAATAATTGTTTCCACCGATACTTCCAGGCGGATTAATCCGCGGAAGTAGTTGTCATCTGCGTCCTGCCGGTACATTACCGCCCTGTAAAAAATAAATGTCATGTTTCCGTTTTTCATGACGCTGTTGATTGAAAATTCTGGCTCTGAGCCAATTCCCCCGGATATTTGAGAGAGTATTTCAGTAATCCTTACGCCCAGCGTTCTGATTGTTACATGAATGTCATTCAGCCGCCTTGTATCAGAAGCTCCGGCGCGCAGTTCCTGTTCTTCCTTCGCAAGTTCCGATATGCTCTGCGACAGATTCCCCGTTCTCTCCCGTGCGGCATTGTCAAGATCAGCTCTAATCTTTTCGTGTTTTTCAGAAAGCGCGTCTGTTATACGCGAGACTCCGGGATAAAATTCTTCTGTATCAATTTTTGACAGTATATCCGGATCGTTGGTGGCAAGGACATGATCGTAATATATTGAGCCGGATACATTGCCTGTTATTGTTACATAATCCGCTTCCGCAAGCGCGGCGGACTGTACCGGAAGGAATCCCAGTTCAAGCAGGCCCTGTTCTCCGCGGGGCATATACGCTATTGCGCTTGACGCAAGCCCTTCCAGCAGTACATGGGAACGATCATATAAACTGTTCAGTCTTGTTTCCTGCTGTGCCCTGGTCATTATTATGTACAGGGGCGCTGAAATCATGATTACTACAGATAGAACCAGAGCTATTGTGAATGACGCGGTTTTAAAACGCAGGCCCCTTCCTTTCTTTTTGACCTTTGTTTTTTTTTGCATTTTTCCGGTTAACATGAATTCTCCTCCGCCGGTTAATGTAAAAAAATTATTTTTATAAGGAATTTGTTCTATAACTGAGGTTATCGAACAACTCTATTTTATTTTTTTCGCCTGAAGACCCGGTAGTTAATGTTCGGGAAAATATTATGGCGCTTTTCAAGATTTGTCAGCCATTCAGTGCTGATGTAATTGCTGCCAAGAGCTTCGTATATCGTTGTAAAATTACGCAGTGAGTTTTCCGCCTGGGTGCGGGCGTATTCGGTTGAGTCCTGTTTGTAAAGCAGGGCGGGCCAGTCGCTGGATTGAGCCAGAAGAATCTCCCGCGCCGCCTGATTCAGCGCGCGTTCCTTAAGGCCTGTATCATCCGGAAAACGTTCCGCCAGTTCCGTCATTCGTTCCATTGAATGGGCCAGGTGACGGTAAATCCAGTCATTTGAATCGTCCAGCCATGTTTCGGCATAGCCGTTATATTCCATAGAAGAAAATTCCGGAGCGATAACCTGCAGGGAAGACAGGTCCTGTTTGTAAAGATATTCGCTTGGACACAGAAACTGAAGATCTTTATATTCACAGGCTATGCGGAAAAGCGTTTCTATAAATTGCATTCCTTCGTGCCAGAATCGGCCGAAATAATCAGCGTTATTTGCATAAAGGCAGATAGGCGCTTCTTTCATGTGTTTTGACGCTTCCTTAAGCCTGGCTGTTGCGTTATCCAGAAATTTTTTCGCGTACCCGGAGGTTTTTTCAAATGCTTTCTGCGGATTATAAACCGTGTTTCCGCCTGAATGCGTCCAGTACCTGTATCCTGTTTTGTGCCGTTCTCCTTCCGCGCTGAGAAACCGGCTTACCAGTTTGGGAGAAAGTTCGTAACCTACATCCCTGTCATTGTCCAGAAAGATGCCGTCTTTTGCCATTTGGTCAATTTCCTGAACAGCGTAAAAATCCCTTGCAAGGATGTATGTGCCGTTCGGCGTTCTTGCCGGGAAAAAAGTCCCCTTTTCAGGAGCCGGGTCTCCGAACAAAAGGCCGTGAGCGTCAAGAATTGTATAACTGAAATTGTATGACTGAAGAAATGATTCCACAGCGGGCGACCAGCCAAGTCCCGGCAGCCAAAACCCCTGCGGGCTGGAATAAAAGTGCCGCCTGTAGCCTGAAATGGGAATTTCTATCTGCGCCTGAATAGATTCCTGATTGTGGCTGATAAACGGAATAAAAGCGTTAGTGGCGCAGCTTGCCAGAATTTCCAGTTTTCCTTTTTGTCTGTAAAAATCCAGCGCCTTAAGAATATTTTTTTCGTAGCGCTCTGTAAAGGCTGTTTTTCTGTTTACTATCCTGTCGTAATGGAACTGCGTCAGTTTGTTTAATTCGTTAAATGTTTTTTCGCCGGCTGTTCTTTCCAGTTCCTGTCTGCCGAATTCAATTTGTTTTTCCGTGTAGCACAGGTATTTATCAATCAGATGCTCATCGCTGAGCATATACATTATAATCGGAGAGACGGAAAGCCCAAGGCGGAACGGTATGTGATCACTGTCCAGACGCTCCAGCGTTTCAAGAAGAGGCAGGAATGTCAGCGATAATGTTTCAAAAAAACGGACTTCTTCGCCCGTCAGGGACAAGTCATTGTCTCCGGTATATTCCCTGACAAAAGGAAGATGCGCTTCAAGAGTGAGCGAGATCGCATAACGAAATTCCATTATTTCTTCCCCTTAATCCTGGATTGGCGGTCTGTTGTTCTGATTGTTGGCAGTTCCATCAGGCCGGACATGCAGATAAGCGGATGCTGTTTTGGATCGCACAGGCTTTCTTTATCAATCAGCCTGGGCAGATTGAACGGTCTGGAAATCGCAATTTGAATTTCCGAGTCGCCCCTTTGCGCGCCAAGCCTTATAATGTAACGATCGCGGGATTGAGGCGACTGTTCTGTAAATCCTATAAATAAACCCGTGTCATTTATATCAATTGCGACAGTAAAGGAGTTGTCTTTGGATTTTGGGGCATCCTCTCCTTCGGCCAGAGGAACTACGCGTAAACAGTAGCCGTTGAAATCCGGCGCGTTTTCGTGGATTTCCCTTTCATGCCCCCTGATTTCCCAAAAAGCGTAAACCCAAAAAGGGTCTCTGATTAATACATCAATAAATGAAATGTTATACTGTTTTGGAAGAGCGGCCGGTTCCGGCCACGATGAAACGATTTCCAAATCGTCATCCGCCTGTTCATTTTCCGCGGCGGAAGTTTCAAGCAGTTCTTCAATGATGAAAATTCTCTCCAGTCCCGGAGGAATATCGATGCTGTAATTATCAGCCAGTTTAATCAACTCGCCGGTGCTTAGGCTTTCAAGCCAATGACGCGATAAGGGAGCCTGAACATTGTTTTCCATATTTCAGCTTATTTTGAAAAAAAAACCGATTAAAGTCAACTGTGCGCCAGGAAGTCCGTTTAAGGTTCAGGCAGACGCGGCGTAACGCGGCTTTCTCATGCAGTGGATGCGCAGTTTGAACAATACTTCATCAATGTTAAGAGGTTTTCCGACATGATCGTTCATGCCCGCTTTAAAGCATTTTTCAATGTCTTCCTGGAACACATTAGCCGTCATCGCGATTATCGGCACCGTTTTGGCATACGGCGAATCAAGGGCCCTGATGCGTTTTGTCGCTTCATATCCGTCCATTTCCGGCATCTGCACATCCATAAATATGGCGTCGTATTTATCCGGAGTCTGCGTGAATTTTTTCAGCGCTTCTTTTCCGTTCAGCGCCTGCGATATTTTGATTCCTGTCGGCTCAAGCAGCGCAAGCACAATCTCCCTGTTAATTTCCATGTCTTCCGCGAGTAGAATATTCCGGCCTTCAAATAACCCCTGCGCGTCTGTATGCTCATATTTTTCGTTATTGTTTTCCGTATCCGCATGTTCCGCCGCCCGCTGCATATGTACAGTGAACGCGAAGGTAGATCCCTTGTCAGGTTCGGATTTTACCCAGATTTTGCCGCCCATCATTTCCACAATCGCTTTGGATATCGACAATCCCAGTCCTGTGCCTCCGAATCTGCGCGTAGTGTTCGCTTCCGCCTGGTTAAACGCGCCGAACAGCATATCAAGCTTGTCAGGTTTTATTCCTATTCCGGTATCGGTTACTTCAATTTGAATTGTGCAGACGCCGTTATTCTCTCCCATGTATTTCGCGTCAAGGCTGATAAGGCCTTTTTCCGGCGTGAACTTTACTGCGTTTCCGAGCAGGTTTGTAATAACCTGCCTTAAACGCTGATCGTCTCCCACAAGCGTTTTTGGAATTGACTTGTCAATATTAACGGAAAACTTCTGCTGCTTTTCATCAACGCGGAATGTAATTATGCTGACTGCCCTTTGAATCGCCGTATCAAAATTAAATTCCACAGATGATAACTGGAATTTATTGGCTTCAATTTTTGACACATCCAGAATGTCATTGATTACGCCGAGAAGATGCCGCGACGCTTCGTCGATTCTTTTAAAGCAGTAATCCTTGCGTTCAAGATTTTCGGCGCTCTCTCCGATGGCTGTCATGCCGACAATCGCGTTAATTGGCGTACGGATTTCATGACTCATATTCGCGAGAAAAACTGTTTTAGCCCTGCTTGCGGCCTGCGCGCCGTCGAGGGCTTCTTCCAGATCAAGCTGCGAACTTTTAAGCTCGCGGGTGCGTTCCTGCACCTGTTCTTCCAGCATTTTGCCTTCGTTCCATTTTTTATGAAATAAAATTGAAAGAAGAATTAGTATGAAAATAAACATAATTGACAAACCGATAAACCACGGGATGCGCGCCTGTGTCAGTTTTGTCCGGTAATCATAGGTTTTCCGCATCCAGTTGCCGGAAATCCCGTCAACATCTATCATTTTTATCGTCTTCTCAACAATGGAGCAGAGTATTTTACTGTCTTTATTAAAACCAAAAGTAGACCCAATAGGATAGTTGAATATAATATTCGCTTTATAACCTGCCTGTTCGTAATAATTCGTATGCATTAAAAGCCTGCTTATGTAGGACATCATAACGTCTATTTCGTCGTTTTGAAGCGCTGAAAAGGCGTCAGCGGCTTTTTCATATACAATTATATGCCTGTGATTCGGAAACCATCTGTTGAAAATATCAGTCTGGGGAGTGTTTTTTGTCAGGCCAACCTTCAAATGTTTAATCTCGTTAATTCTGACGTTCCGGAGTTCAGATTTGGAAAGCAGCGCGTAATAGTCCTTCATAAAAAAAGCGTTTGGCCACAGATAATTATTCTCCCGTTCCGCTGTATGCAGCAGTTCGGTTATCATTTCCGCCTCTCCGCCGCTGAGCTTTTGCAGCAATGCGGGCCATTCCGTATTTTCGTTATTGACGATTTGGAATGTAATGCCTGTAAACGCTTCTATTTCGCGAATGACATCGAACGCGATTCCCTGCCATTCGTTCCTGTGCCTGTCATAAAAACTGATTGGATAGTTGTCATATTCTGCCACGAATTTTACAACAGGATTGCCGCTTAAATATTTTTTTTCCTCTTCCGACAGGCGCATCAGCAGATTATGTTTTATGTAGTCATGATAGCCGCTGTTATATAAATTCGTTAAATAGCCGGAGTAATCATCGTCGAGAATTTTTTGAATTATCGATATAACCGGCTCAAGTTCCGGTTTGTTGGCTGTAAGGGAAACCGGCGCGTAAATAATCGGGAAAACGTCACTGGCAGTAACATCATCATAAATATTAAAGGAAGCCTCTGCGCCTTCGCCGAAGAAAGCGTCAGCTTCTCCGCTTTTTAATAATTGGTAAGCCTCGTAAATGTTTTCCGCAAAAACAGTTTCGTATGTTTCATTCAGCGCCGCCGCAACATCGTTAACTGTTGTAGAGTCCCTTAAGAACGCGTAACGCCTGTTTTTCTGCGAAGATACCTGCCGCTGGGGGCTGTCCATAATTTTTATTTGTTTCACAGGACGATTCGCAATGGATTCTGTCATAAAGTATCTCATGCGCCGTTCATCAGTAGCTGTCAATTCTCCGGTAAAATCTACCTCTCCGGATTCAAGGCCGGCAAGCAGATCGTCCCATTTGAATATCCGCGGTTTGAATTCAATGCCGAACAGTTCCGTCAGCCAATTGCAGAATAACGCGGAAAAACCTCCTGTTCTGCCGTCTTCTGTATAAAATGTCTCGGCGGTTAAAATCATGCCGTAGGTAAAAAAGTCTGTATGTTTTTGCAGATTTTCAACGGCTTTTATTTCATCGTCTGTTATTCCCGGAATGTCCAGATAGCTCTCATAGTGCGGAGTTGATGCCAGTATGTCTGTCTGTTCTGCTTTTGATTCTTTGCATCCCTGTAAAACGCCTGATAAAAATAAAACTGCCAGTGATATGCCTGTTATCTGTTTAATACCCGCATTCATTATCCTTAACATGGCAAGCATTATACAAAAATAAAATATTTATGTATATAAGTTATTTTCTTTCAAATAAAAAATTTTAAAATATTCAGGCAGAGGAGCGGTGATATTCAGGTTATATGTATCGTTGATGACCAGCCTTGACGCGTGCAGAAGCAGCCGTTTAAGACCCATTGTCCTGCGTAATTCCTTATTTAATTTAAAATCGCCGTACTTGTCATCTCCCAGAACAGGGGTTCCGTTCATGGCAAGGTGCCTTCTGATTTGATGCATTCTTCCTGTGCCGGGTTCAAGTTCCAGAATCGAATACTTCAATGTCAGAGGCGAATTCAATGTTATTTTCTTTAGAATTTTATACTTTGTTTCTGCTTTTTTTATGCTGCCCCGGATATTCAAATCCGCAGAAATTATTCCTGCGCCGCTTAAGTGCCAGGCGCAGACAGCTATGTACTGTTTTACCGTTTTGCGGCTGCCCATAAGCCGTGATAAATCAGCGGCGGCTTTTTTTGTTTTTGCCGTCAGGATGCAGCCGGATGTATCTTTATCAAGACGGTGAACCAAAAGCGGCGCCGGAACGCGAATTTCCGCAAGAAGCCTGTCAAGCGATGACTTTACTCCTTCTCCGCCCTGAACCGCGAGTCCGGCAGGTTTATTTAAAATTATTATATTGTCGTCTTCGTATAATATTTCAACATTTTTCATTCAGTCTACCGCCGGCATTAACATCTTCCGATAATAATACCATGAAACGCGTTTTAATATTATCAGTTTTACTTTTGGTTCCGGTTTTTGTTTTTTCTGAGGCGCTGTATTCGCCTACATGGGGTTTCAGGCTTGATCTTCCCGAAGGTTTTGAATATGCCGAAGGAGACGGCAAGGATCGTTTTTCATTCAACGGCCCTGACGGTATAATACTGGATATCGTGGTGTATAATGGCATTTACAGATCAGTTAAGGAACTTGTAAACGATATTAATAAAAAGATTACCAATAAAGGCAATTCGGATTTTTTTACCTACGGGACAAAGCAGGCGGCAGTTATTGAGTTGAAATTCGCCAATTCAAGCGGCTGGGGTCTTTGCGTAGAACTTGGAGACAGAGCTAAAGCCCCCAATACCGGCGCGCCTATGCTCCTTGCCCTTTCTTTCGGCCCGTCCGGAACCGCCAATGCCGCGTATCTGGATCTATTCCATATATCAGCGCTTGATTCTATTATCCCTTCAGACGCCGAACAGTTTTACCCCGGTCCCATAATGGAATACAGTTACCCGCGGGGAAAAAAGATGCAGGCTGCGATAAAATCAATGGGAATTAACGCGGCAATTTTTGAGAATGACGCGCAGGCCGGCCAGGCTCTGATTGATCGTGAGTATAAAATATTGGAAACTTACGCCGCTACTCCCATGTGGAAAGAAGCGTGGCTGCGTTATTACCGGTTAATTTACCGCGATTCGTATGACAGGATTTCTGACGCGGCCGGAAAAATCGCGCTCAATATGGGCGCGTCCGCGTCACTAACCGCGTCTGATAAAAGGGTTTTTGCCAGTAAAGCGCTCGCATTTGTTCAGGGTTTCACATATGAAAGGGATTTATCCGGGAGCGATTTTGTCGATCTTGTCAGCGCGGTTACGCAGAACCGCGGCGATTGCGACAGTCGCGCCATGCTGTGGGCGATAATCCTGTCCCATGCCGATATTAAATCCGCGATGATGGTTTCCCAGCAGCACAGCCACGCAATGGGCCTTGCCGACATTGAAGGCTCCGGCGCCCGTTTTGCCGCTTATGGCACCAGATGGCTGGTCGCAGAAACTACAGCGGATGTTGACATTGGCCTGATTGCTCAGGATATGAGCGATACAGAATCCTGGTTAGGGATAATTTTTGACTAACCTGTAAAAAAGGTTTGCATTATTCGCGCCGAAGAGTTTAATACTCCGCCCTTTGGGGCAATTAAAAACTGGACTTTTATTAAAACCTTGTGATAATATTTTATTATATAGGAGGATTAATATGGCGGAAGGAATGAGCAGTCCAAAATTCTGTCCGGAATGCGGATTCAAACTGAGCGGCCCGTCAAAATTTTGCCCTGAGTGCGGTACGCCATTGGGAAGCGGAGCGTCAGCTACGCAGACTGCGTCTGCTTTGCAGCCGACATCGCCTTCCCAGCCGGTTTCTGTTACGCAAACAGCGCAAAGCGCGGGCGATGATCCTGTCGAATTATATGAAAACGGCCAGTCTGCGTTAAACAGCGGCGATTTAACGTCCGCTTTTAAATATTACAGTACGGCAGCTGAAATGGGGTATGCTCCGGCTCAAAGCACCCTGGGATGGTGTTATGATTTCGGCAACGGGGTGGAACAGAATTATTCCAAAGCCATAGAGTGGTATTCAAAATCAGCGGCTCAGGGATACTCAATTGCCCAGTTTTTTATGGGAATGTGTTATGAATTCGGCAAGGGAGTAGACCAGAATTATCCGATAGCGGTTGAATGGTATTTAAAAGCAGCCGAACAGGGGCACGCTCCGGCTCAGAAGAATCTTGGGGTTTGCTATGAATTTGGTTATGGCATAGAAAAAAATCCCGTTAAAGCGGTTGAATGGTACACTAAATCCGCAGATCAGGGGTCTCCGGACGCGCAATGCAACCTTGGATGGTGTTATGAAAGCGGCAACGGCGTAACAAAAAATACGGCAAAGGCGGTTGAATTATACACCAAAGCCGCTGAACAGAATTACCTTCGCGCTCAATGTAACCTTGGGTGGTGTTATGAAAGCGGCATTGGAGTTCAGCCTGATCCTGTTAAAGCGGTTGAGTGGTACACCAAAGCCGCTGAACAGGGAGAACCGCGCGGTCAGTATAATCTTGGGTTTTGCTGTTTAAAAGGAAACGGCATAGCTCAGAATTCCGTAAAAGCGGCTGAATGGTATATAAAAGCGGCTGAACAGGGGTACTCATTCGCGCAGAATGATCTTGGGCATTTATATGAGTACGGCAACGGCGTACCCAAGGATCTGGTTAAGGCAGTTGAATGGTACACCAAAGCCGCGGATCAGGGGCTTGCTCCCGCTCAGTGCAATCTGGGTTTATGTTATGAATTCAACAAAGGCGTAACCGCCGATATTAAAAAAGCCGTAGAGCTGTATACCATGGCAGCTGAAAAGGGAAATGTTTTGGCGCAGGGGAACCTTGCCTACTGCTACGAATATGGCAACGGTCTTGCCAAAGATTACGTTAAAGCTGTTGAATGGTATTCAAAAGCCGCCGCTGGCGGTCACGCGTTTTCTCAATGCAGACTTGGAATGTGTTATAAAAACGGCAACGGCGTGCCAAAAGATGAAGTAAAAGCCGCTCAGTTGTATGCGCAGGCCGCGGAACAGGGAGACATAACGGCGCAATCCTGCCTTGGCTGGTGTTATGATAAAGGCGAAGGCATAGCGCAGAATTATTTTAAAGCTGTTGAATGGTATATGAAAGCGGCAGCCGGCGGTGATGGTTACGCTCAGAGTAATTTGGGATACTGTTATGAAATGGGTAACGGTATTCAACAGGATTACGCAAAAGCGGTTGAATGGTATAAAAAAGCCGCAGCCCAGGGGAATGAATTCGGCAAGAACCGCCTTAGCGACTTAAAAAAACAGGGTATTGCCTAAGCGGTAAGCAGATCGTAAATTTCCTGCTGAGTATGCGCCGAAAGGAGCCTGTTCCGCAGATTGGGATCTTTCAGGCGCGTACTGAACCACGAAAGAGTCTGTAAATAATAAGCGTGCTGATTCTGCGCCGCCGCTATCATAAAAACCATCCTGACAGGCTCGTTATCCAGATGGTTAAAATCGGCAATTTCCGAGCTGCTGATGCCGACCGACACTACAAGGTCTGTTACCGAAGAAAGACGCACATGCGGAATTGCAATGCCGCAGCCGATTGCCGTACTCATCAGTTCTTCCCGTTTCAGAATTTCCGCGGCAAGTTCCTGTCTGTTCTTTATCTGCGGAGCGGCCGCGAGGTTTTCCGCCAATACAAGAAGCGCTTCCTGTTTTCTCTGATAGTCAAAAAAAAGTATCCTCTGCAATGACAGAATAGACTGCGGCTGCACTGAATTGTGGCGGTCTGACGTATTTGATGTTAGTTTTTCATTAACCCATTTATCAATTTCTGATTTTTTAAAACGCCACGCGGTTCTTATTTTCCCGGCGGGAATTTCACCTTTCTGGGCGTAGTCGTAAACTGTGCGTTCTGAAACCCGTAGATATTTAGCTACCTCTTCCAGAGTTAGAATATCATCATCGGTCATAAATACAGGATCGCACGGTATATCAGCAAAAGTCAAGAGATTCCAATTATTTGAAAGAAAAACATGTTTTTATGAAAAATTCCGCAGGTATTTTGTAATAAAGTTAACCTTTTAACTCATACAGTGAATCCCAGGGAAGCAAGTCTCCGATTGTTGAATCCACCTGATCAGGGCCGCTGCCCGCAAAGCGCACAGGAGCGTCAGGCTGCATAAATTCGCTTAGTACCTGACGGCATGCGCCGCACGGACCGACAGGTTTTTTTGAGTCCGGAGTTGATATAGCCAGCGCTTCAAATTTTTGCTTTCCCATTGTAACAGCTGTTGCCGCCGCGTTTCTTTCCGCGCAGATTGAAAGGCCAAAGGAACGGTTTTCAACATTTACTCCTGTTACAATGCTTCCGTCTTCGCAGAGCAGGGCCGCTCCTACCCGGAATTTGGAATAGGGAGCGTATGCCATTTCGGCAGCCTGACGGGCTTGCGCAAACAAAGAGTCCATTTGTAATTTCTCGATCATACTTGCCTCCTTTTTGATTATACCATATAATAACCCATGCCGCTTTGATTACAGGGGGAAATGTGGCTCAACAGAGAAAACAACTCAGATTTGTTATTATTTTTTTAATATTTATTGCGTATTTTATAATCGCCGCGAGGCCAATTCCGCGTGAGACGATCCTTACTCCGAAATGGCTTGGCTCTCTTACCGGCAGTCCCGCTGAAACTGAAACGGTTCAGCCTGACTCCGCAGACGAAGAGCGTCTTCTTCCGTTCACATTGGGCGGCAGATTCGGATATGTGGACAGGGCCGGTAATTTTGCGTTTAACAATATTAAAACCGGCGAAATATACCTTAGTGAAAACCTTTGGACAGAATACGCCGCAGAGCCTGCCAAAATTGAAATAAAAAATATTTCCGGGCAGACAGTAACGGAAATAGCCGATATGAAAGGTTATCCGGTTTTGCTGGACGGCAGGATTTTTATTTTAGGCAGCGAGCAGAACGCGTTATCTGAAATTAACGGGAACGGCGGCGTTATGTGGACGTATGAGTTCGGCGCTCCGCTTACCTGCATTGACGCCGCCTCCGGCCTTGTGCTGACAGGCTCCGTTGACGGCATTATAGAGATACTCGATTCGCAGGGCAGGCGTATTTTTTATTTTGAACCCGGCGGTTCCCGGTACGCCGTTATCGCGGGCTGCGCAATTTCACGTAACGGTTCGCGTTTCGGAATTATCTGCGGCATAGACCAGCAGCGTTTTTTGCTGCTTGAACGCTACGGAAGCGACGGCGATTACAAGGTAGTCCATCATGAATTTCTTGACGCCGGTTTCAGGCGTCCTGTGCATATTTCTTTTATCGATCAGGACCAGCGCGTTATATATGAACGAAGGGAAGGCATTGGGTGCTATAATATTAAATCCAGGCAGGAAATATTAATTCCGCTCGGCGGTGAAATCGCGGCGATTGACTCCTGCGGCGATAATGGTTTTTTGTTTTTGATTAACTCATACTCAGGCGGATTAAAGGAGTTTATCGGCATTAAATTCCCCGGCGAAGGATTGACGCCTTTTTTTAAATTCAGGCGCGATATGCGCGACTCGGTTTTTATCAGGGCTTCTTTTAAAAGCGGCGATGTTTTTCTGGGAAGAACAGATTCAATGCTTGTCGCCGGAGGAGGAACGACTTTGATTTCCTTTGGACTGGAGGAGAAATAACATGAGAGCTGAAAGAATGAAATACGCTGTTGTTTTCGCCGCTCTTTTTACGGCGCTTTCCTTTCCGGTTTTTACCCTGAACTGGCCGAGCGAAGAAGCTGTCCTGTACCGCAATTTTGGCTCCAATGTCAACGGTATGCCGGCTTTGGGGATTGTTTTTTCAGGAGGAACGGACGTTCTTGCCTCTGAATCCGGGGAAGTGATATTTTCGCGTAACAAAAAAGACACGGCTTCCCGTCTTCCTTCTCCGCTCGGGGCGTGGACGGCTGTTGATCACGGCGACGGGTTAATCAGCATTTACAGCCGGTACGATGACAAAGACGGCGGCTTTAATGTCTCGCATGTTGAAAAACAGCAGCCAATCGCCTCTGCGGGGACATCCGGCTGGTCATCGCTGGAAGGATTTTATTTTATTATTTATGACAGGCGCGAGCGGCGCTGGATCAATCCTGAAATGATCATTACGCCGTTACGGGAAACACGTCCTCCGCAGATACTCTCGGTCGATTTACTTAACAATCAGGGAATATTAATGCAGTCGAGAAGCTTAAATCAGGGACGTTATACGGTAATCGTTAACTCTTATATCCCGGCCGCCGTCCCTTCGCCGCAGCCGGTGCCGCAGAATTCAGCGCCGCAGCGCATTGTCTGTTCCGTAAACGGAGCGGAAGTCGGCTCCCTGAATTTTGAGGCCGTTTCCGCGCGGGACGGGACGCTGATGGTTTACCGGAACGGCCTTGTTCCGGCAAGGCAGATTTACGCTATTTATCCCGCTTATGAAGTCGCCGAAGTATTTCTCAGCCGCGGACAGGTAAATCTGGAAGTAATTGTGCAGGATATAACGGGCAATTCACGCAGCGTAATCATCCGTCTTTTTATAAATTAATGTGAAGACCTATTCTACTCCGGTACGCGCCGGAAAAAGCGGTTTAATTCCCTGTGTCTGCGGATGCAATGATTTTAAACCCGCTCTTGAATGTGAAGGATTTGGCTATGTGCGCTGCGTTTCCTGCGGCCTTGTGCAGATGAATCCGCAGCCGGAAAAAACCGAAGTAATTGAGCGTTACAGCGGCGTATCCGGAAAAGACTATCTTTCTTACGAACTTGAAAACGAAGAATCATTCCTCGCGTTACAGAAGCTCGCGCTTAAAGACGCCGGTTTTTATAAACTGGAAAAAAAAATTTATAACAGCGCCGGCCGCAGGATACTGGACGCGGGCTGCGCTACCGGCTCTCTGCTTGCGCATCTGCGCAGCCGCGGATGGAACGTAACAGGAGTGGAAATTTCGCCCTGCGCGGAATACGCGAAAAGCGAACGAAACCTTGACGTGCGCAGTCTGAGCCTGGAAGAAGCTGATTTTGAGGAAGGCAGCTTTGATATGGTTCTTGCGTCTCATCTGATAGAACATTTGAACAATCCGCTTTCTTTTTTAATGGAAGTTAAAAGGATACTGAAAAAAAATGGACGGGTTTTTATTACAACTCCGAATATCAGCGGTTTTCAGGCGCGTCTTTACGGCGGCGGATGGCGTTCGGCGATATTTGATCACCTTTACCTTTTTTCCGCTGAAACATTAACGCGGCTGCTAAAAAGCGCAGGTTTTAAAATCGAAAAAATCCACACATGGGGCGGGCTTGCCCTTGGCCTTTCTCCGGAATGGATTAAAAAGCCGGCGGATTTTCTGGCGAAACGTTTTGGCTTTGGAGATGTGATGATTGTAAGGGCTGTGAGCAACTGACAATGGGCAGTGAATATTTTTAATTGCTTACAGGCTGTTAGCTGATTTTAACAGAACCCAGGTTGCGCCGCTGCCGCCGTTAACGGCTTTTTCATAACCGCTTTCTCCGGCGAAAGGGCATTTTTCAATAAATGCGCGTACCGTGTCTCCAAGAACTGCGCCGCTCCCACCGGTGCCGCTTTGGGTATGATTGCCTTTCCCGTGTATTATGCGCAACTTTTCATAACCGTTTTCCTTTGCTCTGTCAAAAAATGCGTGCAGAGAGATTAACGCTTTCTCGCAGCTGAGTCCGTGAATGTCAAGAATATCATCCGGCAGGGCATGCAAAAGCCTTCTGCGCCGTTCCTGGCGGATGCGCAGTTCGCCCTGCTTCGGCGTTTTCTTTTCACCCGCGTCTTTATCGAATATTTCATTGCCGCGAAGCCATGTCTCCATTTCATCATTGCCGGAATTTGAGCGCCGGCTGTTTTCCCATTTATCAAGAATTTCCCCAAAATTCATGTTTTTCACTCCCTTTGGTTTTTAAACCCCTGAAAAAAGTAAAACAAACCAATATGGCAATAATTACAAAGAAAAATAAAATAATTATTAACGCAAGAATATGGCTTCGTTTTAACTTGTTTTCGCTTCCTTCAAGAAAACGCTGAAGATTTTCATCTGTTTGTGAAAAAAGAGCCGTCCCGGCATTCGGTATGTTTTCCGAAGCCGGCGGTTCCAGACTGTTTTCCTGCGCCGGGTTTTTATTCAACGGCTGGTTTACCTTGATACGCAGCGCGGGGATTTCAAACCGGGTGTTTTCCCGCTCCAATACGCGCGCGGGAAGCGTAAAATCTCCTTCGAGCGGTATAAGTATTAATTTAAGCGCAATGCCGCCCGCTCTTTCCTGTGCTGTCGCAGGCGAAGAGACAAGTATCGCTCCCTGCGGGACTTCCGGCATAAAAAACCCTGACGGCGGCAGCGCCATGCCTGCCTGATCAAGTCCTGTTACGCGCAATATTAAATCAAGCCTCTCTCCCGCCGCCATTTGCCCCGGCGGCGCGCCCGCGGCGGCGCTGCCCGCGCCCGGCGGATACGCCGCGGATGGAGAATTCAATTTTCCTTCCCAGAAAGCGCGCGCCCTGTGAATCCTCTGTCTTGCTACAGCCGGGCGGATGATTAAGGAATGCGATACTGTTTTTATGGAGCCTTCCGGAGTTATTACCGTAAACGGCTCCAGTATAAAACTGCCTTCCCTTGCGGGAATGAATCTGTATTCTATAACCGTCTGTATATGCGCGTCCGTAAACCGCGGGGTTTTGGCAATACGTTCCAAATTCATGAAAAAAGCAAATGGCGGCGGAATGACAGTTACTTCGTCAGGGAAATCCCAGTCTACAAAAAAGGTAATCGTCCACGGTACGCCGGTTTCCGCTGAATCATCGGAAATCCGGACAGTAACGGAAGGCGCCGCGACTGTAGAAAGGTTTTCAGTCTCCGCCGAACCCGCCGGATTCGCCGAACCCGCCGGATCAGCATCCTGGGCAAAGATCGCGCCGCCGCACAGCAGTAAAAAAAGTAAAACATATACTGTTATTATCCGGCAGTTTCGGCGCATCAGTAGTCCGCTCCCGTAAATTCTTCTTCCGCCGACCATTCCCTGCTTTTCCACTTTTGCTGTTCTTCCTGTTTCAAATACTCAAACAGAATATCTTTTGATTCGCTTTCTTTCCGCTGTTCCCCGCGTTTTTTTCTGGTTTCTTCCCTTGCGATGGACATAAGGCTTAATTCAAGATTTTTTTTCGCTTCCGTTTTTTCCGGATCGGCCCTTAAAGCGTCTTTAAAAGCGGCCGCCGCCGAGTTAAAATCTCCTTCTTCAAAATACACAATTCCGGAGTTGTAGCTCGTTCTGTAGCGAAGTTCCCGGTGCTCCCTGTATTCGCTCTTTTTAATGTTATCTGTCATTTTTTTGGAATTGCCGAAATGTTTTAGGGCCGCGATGCCTTCGTCCTGTAGATAGAAAGTCAGGCCCAGCCCGTATTCAGCGTACGGGGCGGCGTCTTCATATTCCAGCGCTTTCAGATACGGAACTACCGCTTCGTTGTATCTGCCCTGCGAACTTAAATAATTGGCTTCCATAAGCAGGAGTTTTCCTTCCGAACATGAAGAAAAAAACAGCGCGGATAGCATAATCATTGTCGCGGAAGAAAGCCGCTGCGCGTTATGCTGGGAACTTCGCTGCATAATACGCTGGGAACTGCGTTGCATAATGTGCGGGGAGCTTCGCTGCATAATGCGCGTAACAATTTTTGAAATTCCGTAGGCGATAACGGCGAGTATGATAAAAAATGATCTGCGCTCTTTTGCCTCTTTTTTTACATTCGCGTTTTTTAAATCATGCGCGCCGGAAGTGGGCGCGGCTGCCGGACCCGGCTGAGGTTCCTGCATGTGCGACGCAAGTGAAAGCAGATGCGCGGATAAAACCGAAGCCGCGTCGTCCAGGCTGCCGTCAATATAGACGCCTCCTGTCCTTTCGGCGGCCATTCGCATAACAGCTGCGTCCCGTTTGCTTATGGTCAATGATCCCTGCCGGAACGCTTCGTCATCCTGCAGAGGACTTCCTTCGTCGCTGCCGAGGGCGACAGCGTTTATTACTATATTTTCCTTTACGCAGCGGTTGACGGCGCTGGCAAGCGTTCCCGAGTGCGACTCGCCGTCAGAAACAAGAACAATAACCCTTCGCGCAGGAGATGAACTGATAAAAGCGTCCGCCGCCGCGTTAACAAGCGCTTCCAGATTTGTGCTTCTGCCTGTCATGGAAGAGCCGTCAAGAGCTTCCATGAAACCTAAAGCAGCCTCGCTGTCCCATGTCAAGGGAACCGCCAAAAGCCCCCTTCCGCGTCCTATCGCGGCGGCGATACGCGCGCCCTGAATCTCCCGCGCGCTAAGTCTTGCGATTAGCAAACCTCTTTCCAGGCGCGAATGTCCCGGAAGCTGGGCGGAACGCAGGCGATCAAGGCCGGATTGAGAACCTGTTTGCGCGTCACGGATATCCATACTGCGGGAAACGTCGATCGCGTATACGATATCAAGACCCCTGCGGTATTCATTTTCCGTATTGACAAATCCCCACATTGGACCCGCGATGGCGATAATCGAAAAACAGATAAACAGACGAAAAAATATAATTGAAAGTTTTAATTTTTTGGCGAGCTGCGGCGGGATTAAACTGACCGCGTATTTTTCATCAGCGGGAAGGCTTGTTCCGTGAACCTGCGCTTTTTTTCTGTTCCTGGCGAAACTTATAATATCAAATGCGATAACCGGGATAAAAACCGCGAAAGCCAGCAATGCGGCGGGATGTTCAAATGTCATAGGACAGCTCCCAGTATCTGCCGCCGCGTAAATCTGACAGCCGCAAGCAGACAGACTGCCGGCAGCAGGAAATAAACGGAAAGGGATTTTTTGCGGTATATAAGGCGCGATCTTTGCACGGTTATTTCGCTTTCATCAAGCTGCGAGAACGCGGCGGCAAAGGCGGCTGCGGAAGGAGCGGCAATGTAGGTTCCAGAACCCGCGGCGCTTAAGGAGCGCAGACTTTCGGCGTCAAAACGCGAATCGAATGTGCCTGTGCGGCGGATTTTTGTGCGCGGGTCTGTGTAATCAATAGGCACTTCTCCCGCCGACCCAAGACCGATTACCCAGAGCGATACCCCGATGTCGCGTAACATAGAAGCCGCTGTTTCCGGGTGAATCGCCCCCGCGTTATTTTCGCCGTCTGTTATAAGAACCGCGACTTTGCGCCTGGCGTTTGATTTATCAAGATGATACGCGGCGACAGCGAGCCCCATGCCGAGCGCGGTGCCGTCTCCCAGCTCTCCTATCATCAGGTTTTCCAGCCTGTAAACCAGCGCGTCTCTGTCAGATGTCGGCGGGACAAGCATAGCCGCGTCATCTCCGGCTGCCGCAAGCCCGATATTGTCAGACGGCCGCTTTGCCGAGAATTCCGCAATCAGGCGTTTAGCGGCTGCAAAGCGGTTCTGCCCGTCCATATCAATGGCGGCCATGCTTGGACTTGTATCCAGCACAAAGATAATGTCGGCTCCGCGGTTCAGCCATACAGTTTCATGCGTTTTTATTGAAGGGCCCGCCGCGCTGAGACAAAGCAGAAGGACTCCCGCGTATTCCATGACTTTTAACAGTTTTACAAGCCCGCTCATATGAATCGTTCTGAAAGGAATCCCTCCGGGAGCTCCCAGGGGAATTACCGCTATAAACGGATTTTTTAAACGGGATACTGTAATCACCGCCAGAGGAAAAAGAATAAATATCGCCGCCGCCATGATAGGGCGGTCAAAACCAAAGTTCATGCCGCTTTCTCCTGCGCTGCGCCGGAAATTCTGTTTTTTTCTTTTTTGAATTTTTCCAGCGAATCAAGATAAAGCTGCAGATCGTTCAGCAGATAGAGCACGTCCCCTGAGTTAAAATTGCTTCCGGAAAACCGCAGATCGTCGCAGCTTTTAAAAAATTTAACCAGAAAATTCAGATCGTATTCATCTGTTATAACAGTCTGCGCGCTGATATTCAAAAATTCCCGGGAAGTCATTGAGCGGCAATTCTCTTCCGTAAGTACAGAAAGGAATATCCGCAGTTCCTCTGAAATTATATCTAGAACAGCGCGTTTGTTACCGTCCTTTTGCAGATTTTTCCGCAGACGCCTGCCCGTATTCTTCATGTTGGCAAAAAGTCTCTGGCGTCTCCATTTTTCTTTCAGAATTTTTATGTAAAAACGGCCTTTAAAAATGAACCAGATTGTTAAAAGAATTGTTACCGCGAAAACAGTCATGGCCGCGTAAATTAAAAGCGCCGTTCCCGGCATCGCAAGCGTAGAAGCCGCGCCGGCAAGTTCGGGCGCAAAGGCGTTTTTTTCAAAAACAGAACTGATTGACGCTGTAAGCCCGCTGAATTTTACTCCGCCTATTTCAAATTCCGGCAGTTCAAGAATACCGGGGGTAAACGCAGTAAATTCAATAAGAAGCCTGCCTCCTGACACGCGGTGTTCCACAACAATTCTGTGAAAATCAACATTCTGGCCGGAAGGCAGTATGCGGCTCAGCGCGTCCGCGGTAATGATAATATCATTGGCGCCCTCCTGCGCCGCCGGCAGCGGCACTACCATCGTAACCGGGTCTCCCACATACGCGGTGCGCGGTATCATAATAACGCCGCGTTCCTGCGCGCCTAAAACCGCAGATAATAAAAAAAACATTAAGACAGTTTTTACCAGTCTGTTCTTCATCTGCGGTTCCGTCCCGTAAAACGGCTGCGGCCGCCGAAAAATTTCAAAAGTAAAGCCGGAGCGTCCGCTTCTGTTGACAGTTCCAGAAAAGACGCTCCGCTTTTTCTGCATTGGGATACCCAGCTTATTGAACGTTCATTATGCCACTGCGTCCAGCTTTCCTGAAAAGACGCAAGCCCTGCCGGCGCTTCTATCCGCGCTCCTGTTTCCGGGTCTTCTATTGTTATAAGCCCGTTGTAAGGAAGACTGGATGGATCGCAGATGCGAAGCGCTATACAGTCATGTTTGCGGCAAAGGCTGCCCATTTCCTGTTCCCAGTTGACGCTGTAAAAATCCGAAATCAGCACAACAAGAGAGCGTCTTTTTAAAAGCCTCTGCGCGCCGCCAAGAGCGCAGGCTATATCGCTGCCTTTTTTTTCTTTTCTGGGCGCGCCTTCATCCTGCAGCGAAAGCGCGGACATTATCATCGCCATGATGTGACGGCGCCCCTTGCGCGGCGGAAAAACTTTCTCTATATCCCTGTCAAAGAAAAAAGCTCCCACCTGCTGGCCTGTGTGCTCGGCGGAAAAAGCGATTGACGCCGCGCAGATCAGCGCTTGTTCGTAAGGGCTCATTTTGGAGCGCGAAAAATACTCCCTGTGCATTGAAGGCGAAATGTCAATTAAAAGCAGAATTGTCAGCTCGCGTTCTTCCCGGTACATTTTTACAAACGGAGTGCCGAAACGCGCGCTCGCGTTCCAGTCGATGGAGCGGATATCGTCGCCCGCTTCATAATGGCGGGCTTCGTCGAATTCCATTCCCTGACCCTTGAACACGGAACTGAAATTCCCGGCCAGCATTTCTTCGGCAAGGCCGCTTGAAATTTTTGGCAGGGCGGTTATATGGCGTAAAAGTTCGTCAGTATCCATAAATTACGGAACTGGTATGTGATTTAATATTCTGGCGATAACGGCGTCAGCGTCCATTCCTTCGGCTTCGGCCTCGTATGACAGGACAATCCGGTGCCTTAATGCCGGGAATGCCGCCGTTTTTACGTCTTCCGGCGTGACAAAGCCGCGTCCTTCAAACATCGCGAAAATCCGGCAGCATTTGTAAAGCGCTATAGAAGCGCGCGGGGAAGCGCCGAATGACACATAACGGTACACTCCGCCGCCTGACTTCGCGTTATCTGTCCATGACTGTCCGGCAGTAAAACCCGGTCTGGCTTTTGCCGCCGGTCTTGTCGCGGTTATTATCGATACGATGTACTTTTTGATTTCTTCGTCAATATGAATATTGTCTGCGCCGTTTCTCAATACGGCGAGCGCTTCCCTGCCAAGCACGGGCGAAAGCGGCGCCGCGGGACCCCTGACGTTAGCTGAAAATGGCGGGCTGTTTTTTACAATGTCCAGTTCTTCCATCGGCTGCGGATAAACAACCAGCAGCTTCATCAGAAAACGGTCAAGTTCGGCTTCCGGAAGGGAATATGTCCCCTCATGTTCAATCGGGTTTTCCGTAGCCAAAACAAAAAAAGGATCGGGCAGAGCGTAACTTGTTTCTCCGATAGTCACCTGCTTCTCTTCCATTGCCTCAAGCAGGGCGGACTGCACTTTTGCCGGCGCGCGGTTAATTTCGTCCGCGAGAATCACATTCGCAAAGACAGGCCCCCGGCGCACCGAAAAATTTCCGCTTGCCTGTTCCCATATCATTGTGCCCGTTAAATCGGCGGGAAGCAAATCCGGCGTAAACTGGATGCGTTTAAAATCCATGCCTGTAATTTCGGCAAGGCTCTTTACAGCGAGCGTTTTCGCGAGGCCTGGCACGCCTTCCAGCAGGATATGCCCGCCGGCGATAAGCGCGGCAAGAAGTCCGTCGATCATTTCCCGCTGCCCGACAATCCGCGCTGACATTTCCTTTCTGTATGCGTTTATCAAACGGGCGCTTTCAGATGCGTAGTATTCATTTTCTGCCATACATAATATTAACCCGATGTTCAATATCGGACAAGTGCTTTT
>JAIRQN010000035.1 GCA_031256445.1 Treponema sp.
CCCGCCGTTGTCAAACCTGAAACCAACGCCAAGACCTAAATAACCATCGTTCTTTGCACCGGCTGCAGTTTCCCAGGGAAGGCCGTAAACCAAGCCAAGCTCAGCGCCCATGCCCTGAATCGCTGTCAGGTAGAATGACGCATAGATGTTACCGATGCTGTTGGTCTCGCCCTTGTCTTTTGCAAGGCCGCCCTTGCCGACGAATGATACGTTCAGTAATCCAATTTCTTCAATGTTGTAATTCGCATTGAAGTGGAAGTCAGCAAGCTGGTCTCCAACACGCTGCGCCTGGCCGTCACCGCTGTCAGCAAGACCGCCTCCCATCGGGAAAACAAAGGTCGCTCTTAAACCGTCAATCGGGAACAATGACATATTTACGTTAGCCAGATCGCCTGTGCCTGGATAGAAAGCGTTGCCTTTTCTGGTCAATGCGCTCTGGAATACCCACAACGGCCACCATGTGTTGCCGCCGCCCCAGTTCATGTAATCACTGATTGCTGCGACAGAGTTTTTCGCTTCGCCGGTGAATCCCCAGCCGGAAATCTGCGCCGCTCCGTAATCGCCGTCCGCGTTAACGCCGACCTGCATTCTGAAAATCTGAACCGGTCTCCAGTACAGGAAGCCCCATGCGGTTTTCCATGCATTGCCTAATCCGCCGCTGTATGCACCGTCATTACCGACTGTAAAAACAAGTTTACCGCCGCCTGTTGCATCGCCAAAGGTCGCTGACATTTTTGCTTCATGATACTGCTGGCCGCCCATCAATACGTCAGAATCTTCGGTAGTTTCACCTTTGAGCAGGGTAGTACCAATCATCAACTGTCCGCCAAGGTTCGCCTGCGCGAAGGCTGCTCCTGTTAACAGAGCAAGCATCACTGAAATTGCAATCAATTTCTTCATAATCGTCTCCTCCTAAATCTTTGCGTTTAAGGATACGACCAACGGCCGCGTGTTCTCTCCCTTCCCGCTACGGCTGCTTAAATTAAACGAACGTTAAAGTTATGCGTTAATATAGGGAATTACCATTAATATATTTTTCTTAGTAACTTGTGCTTAATTTGTGGATATACATATCAGGCAAACTTCTGATTTTGTTGTTTTGAGGATAACTGGGTTTTTAAAAAACTTTAAATTGAAATCTAAAGTAGCTGTTCCTAAAACGCGAACCTTCGGTTCGAAAGTTTTGGAACAGCCTCAATTATTTTAATATTCCCATGTCTGTCATGGTTTTTTTCAGAGCCGCTTCGCTGGCAGGCGCGAGTTTGCCAAGCGGCAGACGCGCCGGGCCTGCGGGAAGTCCAGCCCATTCAAGAGCCTGTTTAATGGGTATCGGGTTTGTCTCTATAAAAGCCGCTTTAATAAACGGAATCAGCTCGTAGTGAAGGGCGCGCGCTTCTTCGAGTCTGCCCTCAAGAGCGGCGCTGGTCAGGGCTTTGACTTTCGCGGGGAGCAGGTTCGATATTACAGAAATTACCCCGTCTCCGCCCATTGAGGTAAGCGGCAGTGTGTAGGCATCGTCTCCCGAAAGCACCCAGAACCGCTGCCCGGCGGCTTTTTTGGGCAGGGCGATTTCCCTGATTATGTCGCCCATCTGCTTAATATCCTCGGATGCTTCCTTAACGCCCGCAATGCCGGGGATTTGGGCGATTTTAGCCATAAGAGAAGCGGGAATGTTCCTGCCGGTGCGCGAGGCGATATTGTACACGACGACGGGAATTCCAACCTTGGCCGCAGCTTCAAAGTGCCGCAAAAGTCCGTCATCGTTGGGTTTATTGTAGTATGGCGTGACAACAAGAGCGCCGTCCGCGCCCATTTTTTTCGCGCGTTCGGTATACATGATCATGTGCCTTGTGTCATTTGAACCCGCGCCTACAAGTACCGGGATTTTTCCGTTTGCTGTTTTAACCGCTATTTCAATAAGTTTTTCTTCTTCGTTTTCATTTAAAGTGGGGTTCTCCCCTGTGGTTCCAAGCGGAACAATGCCGTCTATTCCTTCCGCTATCTGAAACTCGATAAGTCTTCTAAAGCCGTCAAAATTAACCGCTCCCGAATCCGTCATCGGCGTAATAAGCGCTGTATACGCTCCCCTGAAAACTGTCATAAAAACTCCTTAAATAGCTTCCAGCATATCGTCAATTGTAAAAACGCCGCGTTTTTTTCCCATAATCAGCCACTGCGCGGCTTTTAACGCGCCGCCGGCAAAACCTTCGCGGCTGCGGGCGGTGTGCGTTATTTCAATTGTATCCGCCGGCGAATCAAAAAACAAGCTGTGAGCGCCTGGTACGCTGCCAATCCGCAGGCTTGGAAAGTGCAGTTCGTCAGCTTCCGGGCTGCCTTTCATTCTTTCCCATACTATTTTATTTTTACGGTCAATTCTGGAAATGACGCCTTCCGCCAGAGTCTTTGCGGTTCCGGAAGGGCTGTCCAGTTTTTTATTATGATGAGCTTCGAACCCGCCTGCGTCATACTCAGGAAATTTATTAAAAAGTTCCGCCGCGTGCCAGGCTATTCTATAAAACAAATTTACCCCTATCGAAAAATTGGATGCCCACATCAGAGCGCTTTGCTCTCTTTCCACTATTTTGGTCACTTCGCCCAAAAGCCCGTACCAGCCTGTTGTCCCCGACACAACGGGAATTTTTCTTTCCGCCAGCGCGATTATATTTTCCGCGGCTGCAGCGGGCTGCGTAAACTCAATCGCGGCGTCAACAGAATCGAAACACGCGTCCGCGATGCTTTTGCTGATTGATAAACCGGAAACTGCCGTGTCCGCCGCGAACAGATCGACAACCGCGCCAATTGTGTGCCCCTGCGAGAGCGCGATCTGTTCTATTATTTTTCCCATTTTGCCGTAACCGATTAACGCTAATTTCATTTTTCCTCCCTGTTATCGTCAAGCCGCAAAAAAATCCAGATGAAGGGCCTTTACTGTTTCCGCGGCTTCGGTATCGTTCACAATAAAACTGATATTAACTTTGCTTGCGCCCTGGGAAATCATCTGCACCTGAACTCCGATAAGCTGGCAAATTCGGAAAGCCTTCGCAAGAATTTCCGATGAGCGTTTAACGTTTCCGATTATTGAAACAATCGCTTTTCCCGTTTTAATATCTATGCTTGCGATTTTACCCAGTTCTTTTTTTACCTCGCCAAGATCATAGCCGGCGTCCAGCGTAAGGGAAACTGATACTTCGCTGGTGGCGACCATATCAACGGAAATGCTGTGCCTTGCGAAAGTTGAAAAAACTTCGGCGAGGAAGCCGTATTGTCCCAGCATTCTTGTAGAGACAATGTCCACCAATGTGATATTTCGCCGAGAAGTAATTGCCCTTACAGGCGGCTGGTTTCTTTTCTTTGCCCGTAAAGCGCCCGAGTCTGATTTTGCCTGATGCGTATTTTTTACTTCGGCCGGCGGCCCGATGCGCGTTCCCGGAGCTTCGATATTATACGAATTTTTTACCAGCACCGGCGTTCCGGTTTTCATGCAGGGCAGCATCGCTCTTGGATGCAGTACCTGGGCGCCGTAGTAGGCAAGTTCGGACGCTTCTTCGTAAGAGACGCTTTCTACAGGTTTCGCGTTTTTCACAATCCGCGGGTCGGCGGTTAAAATGCCGTCAACGTCTTTCCATACCTGTATTTCCTGCGCTTTGCAGGCCGCGGCGATCATTGTAGCGGTAAGGTCAGAGCCGCCCCGCCCAAGCGTAGTGATGCAGCCCTTTTCATCTTTTGCTATAAAACCTGTAATTACGGGCAGTACATTGCCTTTTATCAGGGGCAGAATTTTTTCCGGTATTAAATCCCAGCTTTCTTTTGCGAGCTCCGCGTGGCCGTAGTTTGAATTTGTAAGAAAGCCCAGATCAAACGCGTCAAAAGCTTTCGCGTTCATTTTAATTGATTTTAAATACGCGGAGGCAATCCGCACGGAAAGACGTTCTCCGAAAGAAACGAGATAATCTTTCGTTCTTGGCGTTAATTCCCTTATCAGGGCAATTCCCGATAGAAGGCGCGTCAGCTCGCTGAACAGGATTTTAACTTCGCTTTGAGCCGGCAGCTTCAGCGTTTTTATCGCCGCGAAATGAAGTTTTTCTACTCCGGCTATTTCAACCTTTCCCTTGTTTAATGCCAAATCTCCGGCTTCCAGCAAATGATCTGTCGTGTCACCCATTGCCGACAAAACCAGCGAAGGTTTCAGGTTCATCTGTGTTTTTACAATCTCTGCTACATGGCGAATTCTTGCGCCGTCCGCTACTGAGCTTCCGCCGAATTTCATTACTATCATTGTTTCTCCTTGGCTTGCTATTCCATTATACCAGAAACCGCGTTAATATTTCCATTTGAATCCGAAAGAAACCATAGGTATCGGCAGGTCAAAATTTCCTGAGCTTACGTCTGGTTCCTCCCTGCCTGTGTATTCGTTAAAAGAGGGATTGCCTTTTGGCTTGTAAACGACCGATAAAAGATTTTCTCCGGAAAAATAAATTTCCATGTTTGTTCTTCTGTTCCTGTTTACCGGGAAAAATGAAAATTTAATATCAAGCGGCAGAGACCAGGCTGTGCGCGTTTTTTCTTCCAGTGTGTCGCGGCGGTATTTCTGTACCAGCACCGCTTCGTCTTCATTATTGATATAAAGCACGGGGTATGGATATATTCTGTTATCTACCTTGTTGGTTTCCTGTCCGCTGGCAAAACCGAAACGTACCGCGATGTTGAACATCTGCGCCGGTTTTATGTTAAGCACGATATTGCAGTTATGAAAACGGTGAAACGAAGGGTAATACCAGTTTTCTATAGTGTCAACGCTTCCCATGCTTACACCTTCGCCGCCGGCTGACGGGTCAAGGTACTTTGCCCAGGTGAATGTATAGGAAATCCAGCCGTCAATAAAGCGTGATTCCATTTTCTGCAATTGAAGATCAAAACCCCATACATTGCCGACACCGTCAAAATGAAATGTAGGCGTTATTTCGCTGCTTGACAGAATATCGGCTGTTATATACCCCCGGTCAAAAATCCGTTTGTAATAACCTTCTATGTTAAAACTGTATTTGGAAAGGAAATCAAGCTTAAACCCTATAACCGATGTCCATGAACGGTTAAATTTTAACTCAACATCTTCAATTTCTGAATTGCCGCCGATTCCAAACTGATCCGGATCAAAAAAACTGAGCAGTGAATTGATTGATGAAAAAAGCCCTGTGCCGAGCGTTGTCGAAAAAGAATCGAAATATCCCCGGTTCTTGAAAATGTTTATGTCTATATTGAGCCTTGGGTTAAAAGCCGGCTTTGTCATCATGTTAAAATTTTTACCCATAAAATAAAGGTGATCGAGTCGCAGCCCAAGTTCCGTTCCGAAACGCTGGTTAGGGCTTGTGTATTCAAGCAGGGTATAAGCTGATGTTGTAAAGCCGTGGTTTTTTACGTCGCCGGAGAAACTCCTTGGCATTATAATTGACAGTCCTTCTACGCCCTGCAGGTAAGGAAGAATGTAAAGAAGCCCGGGAGGCAAATTGCCGACAGTTTCTGGAGACAAAGAGGATACCGGTATTTCTATGAATGAAAGAGACACATCTGTAAATTGCTTCCACACAGAGTACAGTTCCTGAACTCCGAAGGCTGCGATAAAACCGCGTCCCAGGTCTATGTCCGCGTCCGCTCTTCCCTGAATATTGATGATTGTTGTATCAAGCTTCACTTCCGCGTTTATGTTCGGAGCGGTGTATGTTCCGCCTCTGTACATCTGCGCCATAAAAGGAGGAAGCAGTTCCAGAAAATCTTCGTTGTAAGGAGCCGTTATATCATTGTTGATGTAATCTTCCGTCAAGGTATACATGAATCCCGCGCCGCCTGTAAATCTCAGCGCCAGTTTTGGAGCCGGGCTTGCTGTCAGCCCTGTGATCAGAAAACCCTGCATATTAAGGTAATCCGCGCTTACCTCCATTACTCCTTCTGTTTCGTCTGCGGTCATCTGGCTGTAATCGACCGCCGCTTCCGCTCCTACGCCGTCAGCGCCGAAGAAAGCGTTCAGCCGCCATTCCAGATCCGGAGTAAAACGGTAGTTCGCCGAAACGGCGGCGCTTCTGATATACGGAGCCGTGGATATCGCGTTTATTTCTTGCAGTGTTTCGTTATCTGATATTTGCGCCAGTCCTTTTGCCGCCCATACTAACGTATCCCAGTATGTGACCTTGCCCATGAACAATATTCCCCCTTTCCCGGAAAGGGGAAGGGAAAGGTTAACGCTTGCCGCGCTTGTTCCCACAGCGGCTTCCAGTTCCGTTTCTGTCACAGACGGGGATTTGGACGTTACTTCCAGAAGGCCGGATGTGGTTTGCCCATAACGGGATGAAAAGACTCCGTGCGAAAGCCGCGCGCTTGACACCATTTTGGGATCAAAGATTGAAACGCTGCCCATCCAGTAATAGGGACGCTCCAGGTAAAAACCGTCCAGCACTGCCGTTAAATCGCCGGGATCTCCTCCGCGTATCGAAGGCATTGCGCCGAACATTCCCGAATAGCCGACGCCCGGCAGCAGTTTTACCGAATTCATTACGTCTTCCAGAATGCCAATTTCGGCTGTGCGGGTCAGTTCCCGTTCCGAAATTGCAACGCTGCGTCCGCTTTTGGTTTCGCTTGTCTCCGGGCGCGCGGCTTCCAGAACAAGCTCCTGGCTTGTCATTACGCCGCCAAGGCGAAGGGCGGCGGTAAACTTTTGAACTCCGGGGACATCTGCCGCGGGTATTGTCATTCGCAGCGGTTCATATCCGGGATAGGTAATGGATATCACTGTCTGTCTGTCATCGGGAAGGGTAACGCGGGCAATGCCGTCTTCATCGCAGATAAATTGTACGCCGCCGCGCAGGATAATAACCGCCCCTTCAAGCGGCCATGCGAGGTCTTCGTCTTCTACTGTTATTTCTATGTCTCTGGCAAATGCGATAACAGGATGGAGAAAAAAAAGGATGCAAATTACCGTAAAATATTTTTTAAGGATTCTTCCTTTGCTTCCATAAGAGAACATCAGTCTTGTTCTGCCTCATCGGTATCCTGTCTTACAAATACTTTTTCCATCTGCCTCATGCGGTATGCTGAATATAACTCTTTGCCGTATTCTGTCACTTCCCAGATTTCGTCCTCTCCCGCGCTTTCATCGGCGTTAACGCATTTCACAAGTTTTAAAGTTGAAAAGTCCGCCATAATTTTTTTGACAGTGTTCGAAGGAGTAGGGTAGTCTTTTCTGACTGTTTTGTCCAAATCGGGATTAAGCACCGAGCCGAGAAAACGCGATACTTCTGCGGTGGTTTTGCCTACTGCCAGTTCGGGAACCAAAAGTTTAAAAACCCTTAAGTAACGGAACTGGCGGCTGTTTTCCCAGTTCTCTCCCGAAGAATAAAAGAAACTCAATACAATTTTATTCAAAGCGAGCACCTTTAGCGCGTTTTTCATTTGATCGTGCAGCTTCGCGGTGAATTCGCCGCTCTCCATTTTTATATGCCGCCGCAGCTGCTCATTCTCCGATGACAGCCTGGAAAGCTCGTTGGCCACATGCGGCAGAACCGCCTGATCTCCCCTGACCCAGCCTTTCTGCGGCGAGAGGCGCGTCTGCATAATAAGCAAACCTGTCAGTTTCTGGCAAAGATCAGTTGAGTTAAGCCAGGTTTCATGAGGGCCTTCTTTCAGTTTCTTTTTAAACTCATCCAGTTTTTTATTCAGCGCTCTTTCTTTTTCCCTTTTTGCCGCCTTCCAGCGGGCTTTATTGTCAATAACAAGCGCTATTACCGGGATATTTTTCTTTAAGGCGATATTGCATTCATTTTCCAGCGCCGATGTTTTTTCGCCTTTTTGGGCATATCTGTGAGCTGTAACAGCGATGAAGTAATCGCACCCTTCAATTGTTTTGTCAAGCAGCTGCTCGTAGTTATTTGAACTGTTATCCAGATATTCCGCCGTTACCGGAATATGACCCAGTTCCATAATAATGCGGGGCACATCCCTGCGTTCATTTTTTAGGTCATCCAAGGTAGAGCCTATAAAAATATTGTATTTCATACGCCTATTATACATTGTTTTATTTTACTGGGCAATGGAAACTTATACATGATCTTTGCAGTTTATTAAGCGTATATGCAGCATTAAACGGTAATATAACAATGTATGACTGGATAGGATATGTTGAATTTGTTAATATTATTTCATGATTGGTTTTCTGTTAAAAAAGACAATGTATGATCTTTGGGACAATATGTTCAGGATTGTAGTTTTGAATTTGGGTTTTATCGCTGTTTTCGCGGTGCCTATTTTCCTTCCCAGACTGGCCGTTAGATTTACAGATTCACAGCTTCTTACGATGGCGCTAAGCGCGTTCGGGATTCTTCTTTGTTCTGTATATCTGGCGGCTGCCGCTTTTTCCGTTAAATCATTATCAGATTACGGTTTTTTTGGTTTTATGGATTTCTTTGGTAATATTAAAAAAGCGTGGCCTGCCGGTCTTGTTATGGGCGCTTTCGTTTTTATCCTTTTACTTGTTGTTACTGTTGTTATTCCATTTTATGCCAGTATTGAATCGCCAGTGGGCCTTCTTCTGGCTGCGGTTGTTTTCTGGACATCAATTTTTTGCCTGCTGTCATTTCAGTTTTATTTTTCTGTCTGCGTCCGGCTTGGCCCCAATCTGATAAAAACATTCAGAAAATGCATGATTATTTCTCTGGACAATTCCGGTTTGTCTATTTTTTTACTTCTGCATAATATTGCCGCTTTGATACTTTCCATAATTTTCGCTTTTTTATTTCCGGGACCGGCAGGGATTCTCCTGTACATTGACGAAGCCCTGCGCCTGCGCCTTCTTAAGTACGACTGGCTTGAAGCCAACCCCGGCGCCAACCGCAAAAAAATTCCCTGGGACGAACTTTTAATCGAAGAGCGCGATAAAACAGGCGACCGCACATTTAAAAATTTTATTTTTCCATGGAAAGACTGAACACTCCGATACAGCCTGCTACCGCGCGTTCCCTGCCCGGGATGCCGTTGTGCGAGGGAGTGTTCGCAAGTCTGATTTTACCGTCAGGGTAACGCAGGGCAAGCGCGCTTGAGCCGCCGCCGTCAAGATTTAAAGCGTCCCAGCAGCCGAGCGAACGTAATAAAAGAGCTGTTTCTTTCTCTGTGCTACCTCGTTTTCTCTGAGTGACCGCGCACGCGCTGTCTATTACAGCCAGATACAGATACCTGTTGTCTTGTGAAATTCCGGCGGCGCTTCTTTGGTAGCGGCTTTCGCGGTTAAGCGTCCTTTGCGCCGGTTCGCCTTTTACAAGAATATGATGAAAAGCGCCTGCGGCGTTTTCGATATTGTCTGTTTCATTTATTGCCGATTGGCTTATTATTTTCACAGCGTCTTTTTCTTTATAACTGTCCTTATAAAAAACAATCGCGTCATACCGCGGGTTCGCGGCAGCGATAACTTCGCCCCCGGCTATAACAAGACCCGCGTTCATAACCGGCCGGCCTTCTCTTGAAGATGCAATGTCGAAAGGCACGGCGTTAATGCCGGCGATCAGATTGTTATCCCTGACAAAACTGGGTACTTTTACGCTTAACGTTTCATGGTTAGCCCTGCCGCGGTTTTCCGCGCCGCCTTTAACAATTACGCGGACGTCGGGAGAAGCAAGATCAACGCGGAGCGCCCAGAATTCCAGTTTTGGGTTTTCGGTTTCTCCATGAAAAAAACTTACGCCCGCGGCGAACGGCTGCCAGCCGGGAACTATATTTTCTACTGACGGAAAGATTTGCGGTTCTTCTTTTTCTGATGAAACCGGAGAAACAGACGCGCATGCCATAAAAATTGATAATGATAATATTATCAGAAATTTATTTAGCATACATTTCTGCCTGTTAATACTCCCCTTTACCCTTCCGGTTTCTTTTTAATAACTTTCGGGCATTAGCTTTCTTTTTTCTGTTCAGGATGGTAGAAGGTTTTTCATAGTATTCCCGCTTTTTAAATTCACGAATAATGCCTTCCTTTTCTACCATGCGCTTAAAACGCTTGATTGCCTTTTCCAGCAATTCGTTGTCGTCAACGGTAATGTGCGCCAAATTAAATCACCTCCTTTCCTTGTTGTGGTAAGTTTCATTTATTGATTCTACTTAATAAAAGGTCTTTGTCAAGAACAGGGCGTTTTGCGAATTCATCCGGGTCTGTGTTTTCTCCGCTGACCCTGATTTCCCAGTGTAAATGCGGGCCGGTTGAAAATCCTGTCGAGCCTACAGCGCCAATCTGCGTTCCTGTTTCAATCAAATCGCCTTCCTTTACATCGATTCTTTCCAAATGATAATAAAGCGCGTATACGGCGGGAGCGTGTTCGATAATTATCGTATTGCCTGTGACGATCCTCGGACGGGCAAGAGCCACTTTCCCCGCGCCGCAGGAGAAAACCGGAGTCCCTGCCGGCGCTCCGAAATCAACCCCTTCATGCACCGATGTTGTTCTTTTGCCGTCCGGGTATTGATACACCCGCCGCGTTCCGAAAATACTGGTTCTTCTGGTGGAAGTGATCGGCATGGCAAAAGGTCCGGAATGGTAGATTTCATTTCCGGAATATCCAAGAATCGACCATAGCAGTTTCGCTTCGTCTGTCTTCTGCGGATCGGGATCTGATACAATTGCCGACATGGCGGGACTTAACCTGATTGTCTCGGATCTGAATTCCCTGGGCTCTATTGAAATTGAAACATCACGGATTGCGCCGCTTTCAAGTTCAATCCGCAGAGTTGCCGGACCGGGATCAACCAGAGAGGGTATTGTAATTATCGCGGCCATAAAAGCGGGTTTTTGATCTTCAGCCGGCACAATAAAGAAAGCGGACTTTGCCCTTTGTTTGCCGCCTGACAAAAGCGTCACGTTTTTTGCAGGGCTGTCTACCGCGACAGTGACAGGATCTCCGGGGCGCAATATATCCGGTATTATGGTAAACCTGATATTGGAAGACTGAGCCGCCGAAAAATTTACAATGAAAAAACCAACACACAGAAAAATGAATGCGCGTTTCATAATGACACTTCGCTTTTTTTCAAATCCAGAATAATCATTTGAGGAATTTCATTTCCCCTGTAATAATCCCGTTCCAGCCTGAAGGCAATATCCACTTCGTCATCAACGCCGAATTCCCCGTTAGTTACGCGATCTGCGCTTTGCCAGTACAGGGCGGGCCATTTATATTTTCCGCTGTCCAGCGTCAGTTTTACATGTTTGGATTCCGGCTTGCCGATGAAATTAATTTCTTTTACAGACAGTCTCTTTGCCATAAAAACAATCTGTTCGTTTTCTTTTCCGTAAGGTTCAAATTGATCTGTCAGTTTTAACAGGTCTGGAGAAAGGAAATTATGCGGAAGTTCCGCGTCTATCCGTATAGTTTCTTCGTCCTGTTCTTTTTCAAATTCCATTAACCCGGAAATTTCTTTTATTCTTTCCAAAAAGGTTTCCCAGTTATCCATTGATATGCTGAATCCGCCCGCCGCCTGATGCCCGCCTGAATCGATAAAAAGCCCGCTGCACTGTTCCAGCAAAGCGCAGATATTGTATCCTCTTGCGGAACGAAGCGAGCCTGTGCATACTCCGTCTCCGATTGATACTGCCATCGCAGGTACATTAAACTGACGGACGGCCCTTTGGGCTATAAGTCCTGTCACTCCCTTGTTTATTTTGTCGCTGTAAACAAAAGTAAAATTTTCATCATGCTCTTTAAAATTTTTATATGCCATTTGTTCGACAGCGGCCCATGTTTCCTCTTCAAGCGCTCTGCGTTTTTCATTCATAGAGGCCAGTTCTCCGGCGAGCCGTTCTCTTTTTACCAGATCCTTCTCAAAAAATAACGCCGCCGCTGTTTGCGCGCTTCCCATCCGCCGCGCCGCGTTTATGGCAGGGCATAGCCTCCATGAAATATCTTTCGCGTCATATTTGCGTCCCGTCAAATCCAGTTTTTGCATTAATTGCAAAAGGCCCTGCCTTGGATTTTTTTCCAGAGACTCAAGCCCTCTGCGCACTATAATTCTGTTTTCGTCCAGCAGCGGCATAATGTCCGCGATTGTTCCAAGCGCGGCAAGCTGCAGGCTGGAGTTTTCTTCATTCACGCCTGCATTGTCAGGCAGGTTTTTTTCTTTTTGGCGTATATATGACGTATACAAATTTACAAAGACATCAAGCTCGCTTAATTCCCTGTCTGAATATTTGGCGATTTTGGAAAGCTCCTTAATGCGCAAAAGGCTCAGGCCTGCGATTTGAGGTATCTCTTTGCCGATTTCCGGCGCCGCGTCCAGCATACCCACTTCTACGCCCCTGCCGAAAAGTTTTGCCAGCGCCTGTTTCTGAAGCGGAGCGTCCCAGACCAGGATATGCTGTCCTTCCAGAAATGAAGGGAGGCGCGTCTCGCTTATGGAAATCATTCCGGGAACAATCGTTTCTGTCAGCGTGCCTGTTACCGTCAGGTTGCGAATTTTCGCGATTTCGACAACCCATGCATCGTTAACCGGCCTTGTGTTCAACAGGCACATCTGCTGCCCATAGAGTTCGTTCCTGAGCGCGAAACGGAGCGCGCTGACCAGTTTGAACGCTACGCCGCAGCCGGACAGATCGCGGAACGGGTACTTTGAATTTTTCAGTTTTGGATTGATTATAACAAGCGCCTGAGGCAGTTCATCCTGCGGTTCATGGTGATCGGTCACTATCACATCGACATTAAGTTCGCCTGCCCGTTTTATCTCTGAAAACCGGGAAATGCCGCAGTCGACTGTAATTATCAGCGTGCCGTCTTTGGCGGCGAATTCCTCTACCGCTTCCAGGGACAGTCCGTAAGATTCGTCTCCTGTGGGAATGCGCCAGGTTACGTCCATTCCGATGCTTTCGAGGTATTCGGTAAGCAGCGCCGTCCCTGTTATGCCGTCCACATCGCCGTCTCCGAAAACCAGCGCTTTTTCGCCTTCTTCCTTTGCGGCAAGAATGCGTTCGACAGCGTCTTCCATTCCGTCAATGGTAAACGGATTACGCAGGGACATGATGTCATCTTCAAGAAAGTAGCGTATTGAATCGCCTGTACTGTGGCCCCGGCGCAGAAGAATCGATGCGGTCAGCAAATCGCAGTTGTATTTCGCGGAGATTTCCTTAACCTGATCGCCGGAAATCTCTTTTTTGTCCCATTTCATTCATTTACATGGTACTGCAATTATGGGAAAAATACTACCGCAGGGGCAGAGTCCGCTACCAATCCCAACTGTTCAAACGTTTGCCCAAAGCTTCGGCCATTATTGATGTAACAAGCGCTTTTGCATCGCTGAAAGAACTGTTGTCCATTGAATAGCGGTTTATAAGTGAAGGTTCCAGTTTTTCAACCGCGGACAACCACCGGCGGCTGCCTGGGTTTAATTGCAGGAGCAAAGCCGAATCTTTTATCCGGTTTGGAGCGTGATCGAATTCTTGGTTCGATGCGGAATGTGAAATGCGGAGCGAACAGCCGGCGCATACGGATGATCCTTCTTTGATATCGAACAGCAGAAGATTATCGTCCATTATTTTTCCGCATTCTGTACAGTTATGGATATTGGGCTGTATTCCCAAAAACCCTGCCCATCGCCATAAGAAGTGAATTAATATTCGGGGACAGAGTTCATCATTAGCGTTTTCCAGCGCGTCCAGGGTTGAAACCGCCAGTCTAAATGCGGTTCCCCAATCGCCGCCTCCGCCGTGGGATGTTAATATTGTCTGCGCAACGGCGCTGGCTGTCATTGTTCTCTCGTAGAGTTCCCTTAATCCCGCTCTCCAGCATTGGACGTCAAAATCGCTGAGTTTTGCATAACTGTTGTTATGCGCGTAATCTTTGGCTTTATCACGGTAAATCCAGACCCGCCCTGAATTGTACGGCGCCGAGTGGGCGCGTAATTTGCTTTTCGGCCCGCCGAAAACTGTAGCTCTAATTATGCCATCTTCCGCTGTAAGCAGGGTAATCTCGGTATTTGATTCGCCTGACTGCCTGCTCCTGAGAACCAATCCTGTATAAACCGCCGTCCTGGACATTTGTTTTAGATTTCAAGGGTGAAAACTTTGCTTTTACGGGTTTGGTCATACACCCTGCGTTTTTGTTCGGGCAGGGTTTCAACCGGGGCTTCTTTAAAACCGAGCGACTCAAACCAGTCCTGCGTCTGGGTTGTAAGCACAAAAACGCGGTTTATTTTGCTTTTACGAGCTTTTTCCACAAGACAGCCGATAATTCGCCGTCCAAGACCAAGCTGCGCGTGCTGAGGGTCCGTGGCAACTGCCGCGATTTCCCCCTGGTTGTCACCCCATTCATGCAGCGCACCGCATGCCCGAATGGAGCCGTCTATTTCCAGAACGATATAATCGTCTTTTTTCTCCAGAATTTGACTGGCATTGCGTCTTATCAGGATGCCTTCCTGCATTAAAGGTTCCATTAAACGAAGAACATCAGGCAAATCCCTGGAATGCAGGGCGCGGATTGAGTCATATTCATCGGCATAGATCATGGTGCCTGTGCCTATATTTGAGAAGAGATCTTTTAAAACCGCGCCTTCTTCCTTGCCGTCAATAATGTGCACTCTGTGAATCCCTGCCCGGCTGGCTTTAAGACCAAGCTTCAGTTCGCGTAAATACTGCCCTAAACAGGCATTTTCAGCGCCGTTTTGAAGAATGTTTCCTTTTATCGCTATTAATGCGTCCGCTTCCTGCGGCGTAAGCCTTGCCGGAAGTGAAAACCCGTCTGATTGACTGTGAACGGAAATAATATATAATTTTTCCGCTTTTAAGGTCGTTGAAACAGCCAGGGCGATCTCATCGCTCTGCACATTATACGGCTTCCCGGAAGGACTCCATCCGATACAGGGGAGAATTGGTATCATACCCAGGTTTAAAACGCGCCACAGCGATTCGGCGTATATTTTATCTACAGTACCTGTATGTCCCGTATCAACGCCGTTAATTACCCCAAGCCCTCTTGCCCGTACAAAATTACCAATTACCGCGTCTACCCTGCTGCCGGACAGGAATGTCATAAAACGGCTTGCCACATCGAAAGCCGCCATTTCAACGAATGAGATTGCCTGCGAAGTCGTAACCCTGACCGGGAAATCCTGGACATTAATGCAGCCCGATGAATCGATATTATTCTGTTTTAATACAGCGTCAATATTCTCTTTTGCTCCGGGAACTATAATGACTTTAAAGCCCGTCTGCGCCAATAACGCAATGTCTTTTACCAAACCCGGAAATCCGGAAGCCTCGGTTACAGGATAGTCAATTTTAAAAACCATTGTGGAACCTTCAAAACGGCTCTGGTAGTTAAAAACTTCCCGTATCAGGTCTACCGGTATGCTTTGAGTCTCCCGGGAGTGGTTACTGTTCATGGAATCATCTTAATATGAAATAAATTATCTTTCCAGTAGCGCTGCTTGCAGCGTATTTATTAATATTTCCACTAAAGCAAAAATTTCATATTCCGATATTTTAAATGATACGGGAAAATTATGCAGGATTTCATTCCGGAATCATGCGTATTTGTTCCCAGCCGGAAATGATTATATGTCCGTTGGAAAATGGTCTTTCCGGTATCCTCACCCTTCCGGGAACGGCGGGTCGAGGGTTCTACGTATTTCCAAAAGAGATACGATGGCACACGCCCGGCGCCTGTATTACAGGATTCGGGAAAAGGTATTCGCGTTACACGAATATCTGCAAACAGAATTGAGTTTTTCCGTTGGAAAAGCTCCAACCAGAAAAAACCGCAAAGCGGTTTTTTACGGCATGGAAGCCGCGGCGCGTTAATGCTTTGACAATTCGTCAATTACAGAGCGCCGGAAAAAGCCAAAGGAGTGAGTATATGATAATCAATCACAACTTAAGTGCAATGTTTGCCGACAGGTCCCTCAGAACTACCCAGTCGTTTCTGGATAGGAACATGGAAAAATTGTCGAGCGGACTTCGCATCAACCGAGCTGGTGATGATGCATCGGGATTAGCTGTATCAGAAAAAATGCGGTCACAAATTCGCGGCCTGAATCAAGCCTCTACGAACGCTTTGAATGGTATTTCATTCATTCAGACAACGGAAGGCTACCTTCAGGAATCCCAGGACATTCTCCAGCGTCTGCGTGAATTGGCGGTGCAGGCCTCTAACGGTATTTATACCGATGAGGACAGAATGTACATCCAGATTGAAGTTTCATCTTTAGTGGATGAGATCGACAGAGTTGCGTCGCACGCCCAGTTTAACGGGATGAACTTGTTGACAGGCCGTTTCGGCCGTCCAATCGGTCAGAATGTGGTTACAGCATCCATGTGGTTCCATATCGGCGCCAACATGGATCAGCGTGAACAGGTTTTTATCGGCACAATGACTGCCAAGGGTCTTGGTATCCGTAACGTCGGTGACGATACATTTATTTCGCTGTCTGAACCGGACAGCGCCAATAGTGCCATTGGAACCCTTGATAGAGCGTTAAAGATCGTAAGCAAACAAAGATCCGATCTTGGCGCCTACCAGAACCGTTTTGAGCACGCAATACGCGGAATAGAAATTGGAGCGGAAAACCTGCAGGCAGCTGAATCCCGTATACGTGACGCCAATATGGCGAACGAGACAGTCGGCTACACAAAGAACATGATTCTTTCGCAGTCTGGTACCGCCATGCTGGCGCAGGCTAATCAAAGAGGGCAGTCGGTTCTTCAGCTTCTGCAATAAAAAATTGCGGCGAGTTTGCTGCTTGCGGCAAACTCGAAACAACTTTGCGTAGCAAAGTTGATGCAACTTTATGTTGCACGTCTCTCGGAAAGGCGCCCAGCACCATATGGTGCTGGGTTTCTTTTTTTATGATACAATGATGTTTAACAGGAGGTTTAAATGAAAAAGATTTTTTTAAGTTTTATATTAATGGTTTTTATTTTGGCAAACGCGGCGGCGCAGCAGGCGGCGGCTGAGGTGACTTTTACTTTTACGCGGCAAAACGGTTCGGCCAGCAATCAATTCGCGGTATGGATTGAAAATTCTCAGGGGCAGCATGTAAAAACGCTGTATGCCACACGCTGGACAGCCAATGGCGGTTTCAGCCGCAGGCCGGCTTCCATTCCATTGTGGGTAAAGCAATCGGGCCTTTCCGGCCTGTCAAAAGCGCAGGTTGACGCTGTAAGCGCGGCCACCCCAGGAACGGGAGCCCTTGCATATACATGGGATGGCACAGACGCCAGAGGCGCGCCTGCCCCGGCGGGGATTTACACGCTGGTTATTGAAGGAACCCTGCGCTGGGAGAATCAGGTTTACTACCGCGCTCCAATCCGTCTTGGCGGCGGACCTGCCGCGGCGCAGGTAAATGCCGAATATACGGCAGGAGACAGGGACGCGACCGCTGAACGATCCATGATTGGCAATGTGAAAGTAAGAGTTTTAAGATAGTCAATGAATTATGCAAAAACACAGAAAAAACAAATTTATTGATTTTTCCTGAAAAGGAATATACAATAAATTAGCTAAAGACTCGAAAAAATGTAAAGCCTTTTGATTTGCATGGAAGAAAGGAACTGACTTTGATAAGAAAGGTTAAGCAGTGTATTTTTATCCTGATATTGATATCGCTTGTTCTTCTGCCTTTCTGGTGGCAGTACCGGTTATCTTCAGATGATATAAGTAATTTCAATCCGCTTGAATTCTGGATGATACCGGCAATGACGGTAATTTTTTTTCTGATTACCTGCGTATTATTGTTTTTTATAAGGAAACTGTCTGGAAAACAGGAAGATGAGAATATGCATCTTTTAATAGATGCGCTTCCGATGTGCTGTCAGATTTTTGACAGAAATTTTAATATCGTGGAATGCAATAACGCGAGCATAGAACTGTACGGTTTTAAAGACAAAAAGGATTATATAAAGCACTTTATGGAAAGCTGCTCGCCGAAGCATCAGCCGGACGGACAGCCTTCCCTTGAAAAAGCAAGAATGTATTTAAAGAGAGCGTTTGAAGACGGTTATTACAAATATGAATGGCTGTACAGAAATTTAAACGGAGAGCCTATACAGACTGAAGTTACGCTTATCCGTATAAAGCACAACAAGATCGGATACCTTGTCGCCGGATATACAAGGGATTTAAGAAAACATAAAGCGCATATTGCCGAAATAGAAAAGGCGCAGAAAGATCTGTGCCATGCACGCGATGCCGCTGAATATGCCAATAAAACAAAATCAACATTCCTTGCGAACATGAGCCACGAAATCAGAACGCCCATGAACAGCATAATCGGGTTTGCCGAACTCGCGCAGCAAAGCGACAATCCCAGAAAAGTAAATGAATATCTTGTGAATATTCTGCACAGTTCTGAATGGCTGTTAAAGATTATTAACGATATTCTTGATATCTCCAAAATCGAATCCGGTAAAATTGTTTTGGAGCGTATACCCTTTGATCTGCATGATGTCCTCTCCCTCTGTCAAATGATAATTCAGCCTAAAGTTGATGAAAAGGGAATAGGGTTGTACTGTTACGCCGAACCGTCCATATATAAAAAACTTGTAGGTGATCCTGTCAGGCTGCGCCAGGTGCTGGTTAATCTTCTGTCCAACGCCGTTAAATTTACAAACGCAGGAACGGTTAAACTTTTAACGAATGTAACCGAGTCCGATGACAATAAAATAACGATTACTTTCGAGGTAAAAGACTCGGGGATAGGAAT
Source organism: Treponema sp. (assembly GCA_031256445.1). Taxonomy (GTDB): domain Bacteria; phylum Spirochaetota; class Spirochaetia; order Treponematales; family Breznakiellaceae; genus WQXQ01. The sequence continues at coordinate 18,715 of JAIRQN010000035.1, forward strand.
GAGCGCGGAGCAGATTTCAAGAATTCTGGAGCCTTTTATTCAGGCGGATAACAGCGTTACGCGAAGATTCGGAGGCACAGGGCTTGGGCTGTCAATTACAAAGAATATTATTGATTTGATGGGCGGAACTCTTGTTATAGAAAGCGCGCCCGGAATTGGCAGCAAGTTCAGTTTCAGCGCGACATTCGATTTGGTTGATTATGATACCGGTATCATTTATCAGGATGCTTCTTTATTTGATATTGATAAGCCTGATTTTATCGGCGAAGTCCTGATTTGCGAAGACAACAACATGAACCAACAGGTGATTTGCGATCATCTGGAGAAAGTGGGCCTGAAAACAATCATCGCGCGCAACGGGAAGGAAGGCGTTGATATTGTATCCGAGCGGATAAAAAACAATATAAAACCTTTTGATTTAATTTTAATGGATATACATATGCCTGTAATGGACGGCGTCGAAGCCTCGTCAATAATCAATGGTATGGGCATAAAAAGCCCCATTGTGGCATTAACCGCGAATATTATGCATCAGGATATTGAGCTGTATAAAAAGAACGGGATGTCTGAATGTCTGGGCAAACCGTTCACGTCAAAGGAGCTGTGGAGATGCCTTGTAAAATATCTTCCTGTTTTTAATTATTCCAGTGTGGACAGGAATCGCCAGTCTGACGAAGATGAAGAAATATTGAAAAAGGCAAGGGCCAATTTTGTAAGGAACAATCAGGATACATACGCCCATATTGTTAAAGCCGCGAAGGAAGGCGATATAAAACTGGCTCACAGGCTCTCTCATACGCTGAAAAGCAACGCGATGCAGATTGGAAAAACCAGGCTGAACGCGGCGGCGGCGGCGCTGGAAAGCATGTTCGCGAAAGGAGAAAATCCGCTTGGCATGGAAGAAATGACCGTTCTTGAGACCGAGATGGAATCTGTTCTTGATGAATTGACTCCGCTGCTTGCTGAAATCAGCGCGAAAAGAAAAGCCAATATGTGGCCGGCGCATACAGAGCCGGAAAAAATCCTCGGGCTGTTTGCGGAACTGGAAACCATGCTTATAAACAAAAATCCTGAATGCGAAGATATGATAGATAAAATCCTTTCTGTGCCGGGAACAGAAGAACTTGTGTACCAGATTGATAAATTTAATTTTAAACAGGCAATCATGGAATTGTCTTTACTAAAAAAGGAATGGGAGTAAAAAGATGAAGAACGGTAAAAAGAACAGCATTCTGATAGTTGACGATGAAAGAGACAATATCAGCTCATTAAAATCCATACTGAGTCCTGATTATATAATTTATGCTTCCATAAACGGAAAGGAAGCTGTGGAAACGGTTCAGGAATTTATGCCGGATATTATTTTACTGGATGTGCTCATGCCTGAAATGGATGGATATGATGTGATAACAGCTCTGAGAAACTCGGAAAAAATGAAGGACATTCCCGTTATATTTATTACCGGGCTTGATGACAGCGCCTCCGAGATAAAAGGTCTGGCTTTAGGCGCCGTTGATTATATTGCAAAACCGTTTCATCCGGCGATTGTAAGGTTAAGGGTTCAGAATCAGCTACAGCTTATCCTGCGGCTCCGGCAGCAGGCGCTTGTGACAAGAATTGCGTATAACTTTCTTATTAACACTTCTTCTGATACATTGTATACGGATACTCTGCGCATGGTCGGCGAATTTATAGATGTTTCGACGATATTACTGTACATACTTGAGCCAGGTAAAAATGTAATTGTATGCAGGAATGAATGGGTTAATTCTGATATAAAAATTGATTCACGGATAGGCGACAGGGTTAAACTGGATGATCGTATTATTTCTGACGTTAATAATTTGCTGTCCGGTAATGAAAAAGACATTTGCCTTAATTCAAGCAGCCCCATATTCAGGGATTTTATCAGTCTGGACAGGCCGTATATAAGCAACTACATCGCAGCGCCCATTTTTATAAAAGGTAAGATGAACGCAATCCTTGTTTTCTCCAGGGAAGATGATGAGCCTGACTGGAATGAAAGCGAAACGGGCCTTGCAGTCCTTGTCGCCAGTATTTTTTCCGGCGTTTTTGAACGCAACGCGATAAAACAGGCCGAATATATCAGCCGCGCCAAATCGGAATTTCTCTCGCGCATGAGCCACGAAATGCGCACTCCGCTGAACGCTATTTTAGGCATACTGCAGATATTCGATATAATGGGTATCCCGGACAATATCAGGGAAAATTGCAATGTAATGAAAGACGAAGCGCATATTCTTTTGCGTCTTATAGAAAACGTTCTTGATGTCTCTGATATGGAATACGGCGCGTTTAAGCTTTCTGAAAAAAATTTTAATTTCTTTTCGATGATTAAAGAGGTATTAAAGGAAACAGAGAAAAGCGTTTCAAAAAAGAATCAAAAGTTTGACTGTAATATTGATCCATTAATACCGCCTGCGCTTAAAGGCGATGAAAAACGTTTAAAACAGGTTATCGGCACTCTTTTGGATAACGCAATCAAATTTACACCTAACAACGGCGAAATATTTTTAAATATCTGCGTAACTGATGACGAAAACGGTATCATTACGCTTCAGGTAAAAATTACCGACAATGGGATAGGAATAGCCAAAGATCAACAGGATAATATATTTTCCCTGTTTGAACAGGCGGACACCGGCCTTACCAGAAAATACAGCGGCATAGGGATAGGCCTTGCTTTTTCAAAACACATAATAGAAATGATGGACGGTAATATCCGGGTCGAGTCTGAACTGGGACATGG
>JAIRQN010000067.1 GCA_031256445.1 Treponema sp.
AAAATCCTGGGCTAACATGAAACGTTATATTCGTGATAATATTCATAATTATCAATCTGTTGATTCTGCTATTTATGATTATTTTGGTTCTTCAAATGTTTAATTTAAGGCACTATAAATGCTTATAAACGCCTGCGGCGATGAAGTGCTATATAATGTAAAATAATTTTTATTCTATTGTAATGACATTTTCGGTTAATTGAGCCGTACCGGCGTTCTGATAGCCTTCGACTTTCATCATTGCTTCATATAATTTTCCGCTCATATCCAATCCCAATTCTTCCCACTTTCTAAAATGTTCTGAAACAGAGATAGTACCGCTTGTCCGTTTTTGCGTACGGACGCTTATATACTGAGTGAAATTATATACTCCGGAACCTTGAATGGCGGGAGCGTTCCTCATTTCGCGCGTGTATACATTATATGTCCCTTCGCCATTAACTGTGAAAGTGCCCTTTAAAGCGCCGGAGCTTCCCGGATGATAACCGCCCAGATAATTGTCAACTATGTAAAATTCGACTAACGGATTTTGTGTCCAGCAGTAAACGCTTAAATAAGAAGCGCCGCCGTTTCCAGGGGTGAATACGGCGGTATATCTAATGGTAATATTTCCGACTTGCGAATATGTTTGCGTAGAACCAAATCTTTTACCGCTTCTGAATAAAATATTTGATCCGGAGCCATTGGTGGCCCATTCACAGCTGAAATTTCCTCCGGAACCAAGCGTCATTCTTCCTGACGCGTTGGCGTTTTTCCAGAATTCATAATCATAACCGTTACTGGTTCCTCTCTCATTGCCAGTGATTACTCTCCCTGTGAATTCTGTTTCTGCGCCGCCGCCATTGTTGTTGCTATTCCCGTTACCGCTACCATTACTGTTATTATCAGCGCAGGCGGCAAATGCGAACGCTATTATCAAAGCAAATGTGATGATATATAATAATTTTGATATTTTCTTAAAAATTAACATATTATTACTCTATTTTATAAACCGTTGTTTAGTCAAGCGTTTTAAATTTACTCATGAAAAATTCGCTCCAACTCGCTTATGGCATAAAGCGGAATATCGTATAAGTTGTTCTGTTTATTGTAATTCGCAAGAGACGTTCTGACTTCCGTTTTTGGTTTAAATTTTTCGCGGTAAACTGAAAGGCTTTTCGCCTTAAGGTTAATGGATGATTTTACCTCTATTGGGATAATTTCACCTTCCATTTGTAAAACAAAATCGATCTCGGCTGTAGCGCTTTCATTGGTCCAATACGCGGTTACCGAGTTTTTAAAATGTTTTAATTCCTGGCAGACAAATTGTTCCGTCAGCGCTCCCTTGAATTCTGTGAACATGGCATCGCCTTCTATTATTGTTCTTGCGTTCAGTCCCGAAATTGCAGATAACAAACCTATGTCGCACATGAATAATTTAAAAGCGCCCGTGTTCGCGTATCCTTTTAAAGGAAGCGCGGGTTTTGAAATGCGGTCAATCCTTGATACAAGGCCGCAGTATTCCAGCCATCTGAGAGAGGTTTCATAAGAGGCGGCAGTCGCGTTTTTATGAGCGTTTTTGTAAATAAATTTTTTATTTTCTTTTGATAACTGTACAGGGATTGAATCCCATATAAGAAGGGTTTTTTGAAGATCGCCTGCGGGAATGTGTTTGGAAAAATCATTCTGGTAAGAATTAAGAATATCATTCTGGATTTTACGGGCCAGATTATAATCACGGTTATTGGAAAATTCTTTTACAACCTCCGGCATACCGCCTGTAAAAAAATACATCTTAAGGTTTAAAATTATTTTTTCCTTAAAAATATTTATCATTTTCCAGTCATGGCTTTTAATAAGCTCATTTTGTTTTTCTTCGCCAATCGCCGTTAAAAATTCCAGGAAATTAAGCGGATAAAGATTCATAAATTCCACTTTGCCGACAGGAAAGGAAATATCTTTGTGAAGTGAAACTCCCAACAGGCTTCCCGCAGCGATTATATCGTACTGTGGAGCGTTCTCATTAAAGTACTTTAACGAGATTATGGCGTCAGGACATTCCTGAATTTCATCAAAAATTATCAATGTATTGCCTGGCTCAATTTTTCCGTCAATTTCCAGTTCAAGCCCTCTTAAAATCCTTTGGACATCCATATCTCCCGAGAATAATTCCTGCAATCTGGGACTTTTCTCCAAAAGGATATACGCCGTGTTTTTGTAGGCAGTACGGCCAAATTCCTTCATGAGCCAGGTTTTACCGACCTGCCTAATTCCATTCAGGATAAGAGGTTTATGACCGGGTTTTTCTTTCCATTCCAACAGCGCATTTAGGTTACTTCTTAACATATTGATAATTATAGTTTATTCATTTATAAAAAACAAGAGGATATAATATATTCATTGGCAAAAACTAATAAAAATAATATTATTCATTGGCAAAAACCAATTAAACAACGTAAATACATTGGTAAAAGTTAATATTATTTTTTTCGTGACTTTTTATATCAAATCTTTCATTAAAATTACTAAAATATGCTAATATTACATGGAAAATAAAGAAAATTGAATTAAAATTAATTCTTTGGAGGGTATATGATTGAACTTTATAAAACCGGAGCTTATTTAATCGAAGGCAGGGAAATAATCGCTGATGACGCTGACGCGCCCGCTAAACTGGCGCAGCGCGGAATAACAACTGCCAAAGAAAAGGCGAAGAAGGGGACGATTTCCGCCGGAATTTTGTCGGCTCATAATACAAGCGCCGATGAAAGTAATCTGGCGTTAAAATTTGATTCGCTTACTTCCCACGATATTACCTATGTGGGGATTATTCAAACCGCGCGGGCGAGCGGGATGGAAAAGTTCCCAATCCCTTATGTGCTGACCAATTGCCATAACAGCCTTTGCGCGGTAGGCGGGACAATCAACCAGGATGATCATGTGTTCGCACTCTGTGCCGCGCGCAAATACGGCGGCATCTATGTGCCGCCCCACATGGCGGTAATCCACAGCTTTAACCGCGAGATGATGGCTGGCTGCGGAAAAATGATTCTCGGCTCTGACAGCCACACCCGCTACGGCGCGCTCGGCACAATGGCGGTCGGCGAAGGCGGAGGGGAGCTTGCAAAACAGCTTGTGGGCAGAACCTATGATATGCCGAATCCTCCTGTTGTCGGCATTTATCTTGAGGGCGAGCTTGCCCGCGGCGTCGGTCCGCAGGATGCCGCGCTCGCGATAATCGGAGCGGTGTTTAAAAACGGATATGTTAAAAACAAAGTGATGGAATTTACAGGCCCAGGGATTGCGAAGCTGCCTGTTGATTTCCGCAACGGGATTGACGTAATGACTACAGAGACTGCCTGCTGGTCTTCGATCTGGAAGACCGATGATCAGGTAAAAGAATATCTTAAAGAGCGGGGCAGGGAAGGCGATTACAAAGAGCTGAACCCTGCGCAGACGGCGTATTACGACAGTTTTATAAAAGTGGATCTTTCAAAAATAGAGCCGTGCATCGCCCTTCCTTTCCATCCGAGCAATGTGTATACGATCCGTGAGCTGCAAAAAAACGCCAAAGATATTTTTAATAAGATAGAAGAAGAAAATAAAAACGGCGGTCTTAATTTAAACCTTGGCTTAAAATGCCATGACGGCGGAGTTTGGGCGCAGCAGGCGATAATCGCCGGCTGTTCCGGCGGTATTTTTTCCAACATTATGGCGGCCGCTGATATTATTAAAGGCGCGTCTTTGGGCAGCGGCAATTTTACAATGAGCGTGTATCCTGAAAGCCAGTGCGTTTATCTTGAACTGGTTAAAAACGGCGCGGTGGAAACATTGATGAAAGCCGGCGTTCTTGTGCGGGAAGCCTTCTGCGGCCCGTGTTTCGGCGCGGGAGATACGCCGGCGAATAACGATCTTTCTATCCGCCATGTTACGCGCAATTTCCCCAACCGCGAAGGCTCAAAGCCGAACGACGGGCAGATTGCCAGCGTCGCTCTTATGGACGCGCGCTCTATCGCGGCAAGCGCTGTTAATGGAGGGAAAATCACTTCGGCGGCGGATATTGATGTCAGTTACGGCAAATACAGGTTCTTCTTTGACAGAACTATTTACGATAAGCGTGTTTATAACGGAACGGGACATCCTGTTACGGAAACAGAATTAATTTTCGGTCCAAATATAAAGGACTGGCCGAAAATGCCCGCGTTAAGCGAAAACCTTTTAATTAAAACAGTAAGTTTTATAACTGACAGCGTAACCACTACTGACGAACTTATCCCCTCCGGGGAGACATCTTCGTACAGGTCAAATCCTTTAAAACTTGCGGAGTTCACCCTAAGCCGGAAAGACCCGGATTATGTGAAAAAGGCGAAGGCAGTAAAGGAAATGAAAAGTGGAGTGACAAGTGAGGAGTTAATTAAAATCGTAGATAAGATAAATAAAATTAACGGATGTCAGGAGATAACGATAGATAGTATAGGGATTGGAAGCGCCATTTACGCGAGGAAGCCCGGAGACGGTTCAGCAAGGGAGCAGGCGGCATCCTGCCAGCGGGTATTGGGAGCCGCCGCGAACTTCGCGCTTGAATACGCCACAAAGCGTTACCGCTCCAACCTTATCAATTGGGGGATTTTACCTTTTTTAATTACTGATGAAAGCGAAATCAGTCCCGATTGTTACATTTTCTTTCCCGGTATTAAACAGGCAATTGAACAGAAAAGGGAAAAAATTACCGGCTTTGTGTTAGGTGAAAATGTAGCGGAAATCAACGCCTCGCTGGGCGGGCTGACAGATGCCGAGAGGCAGATATTGATTGACGGCTGCCTTATTAATTATTATTCGCGTTAGTGCGCGGCTGTAGGGCAATATCGGGCGCTGTCATGGTTTACCTGATTTTCTGGATAAAAATCGCAGCAAGAAGATTTCTTTTGCTTTTTAAAGAGTCTCCTGTGATTGTAATCGGGGCAGTGTTTGTTATCGCGGCTATCGCGGCAGCCAAAAATGAGCTTGCCTTCACGCTTGACGCCCGGAAGTCAATAATCGCGGTATCATTTTTTATTCTGCTTTCCGCGCTGCTTTCCTTAAAAAAATATTCCGCAAAGAATCAGCTTATTATCTACTCAAAAAGCGGGTTAACCAATAAATCTGTCCATATTCTGTATTTTTTAAGGCGCGCGCTGGTTAATAACCTGTTTTTGTTCATTTTTTGGCTGATTATTTTAAAAGGTATTCTGCTAATGGAATATGAAAAAATAATGCCGGCGGCTGTTGTTTTTTCTGTAGCGCTGTCTTTTTTAATCATGTTCCTGAAAAACGAATATAATAAAAAAAATGTTATAAAGAATAATGTTAGAATAATAAAACTAAATCCGTTCCTGAAAAGCACAGTGCATGATTATTTAACCTCTGACTTTTTGGCAACGGCTGTTTTGGGTATTGCCCTGTTTTTTGTTATCTTAATTGAATATTTTAAAAATAAATATTCAGTTTCTGTAACTGAAGACAACACTCTCTTTTTTACGGGAATGACTGCGGCTTTGTCCCTTGGGTTTATGGGAATTATAAGTTCAGTGCCAAATATTAACTGGAAGTTCCAGACAATAATTTTTCCTGGAAATTTTTCCTGTCATTTAAGAAGAACCGGTATTTTCCTGGGTATCTTCTTTATTATTCCGGTATTGTTCTTTGTTGTTACAGCCGCGTATCACGATTTATTAATCCTGATTAAGTACCTTTACTGCATCGCGGTATTATTTATGCTTTCTGTAAGCGTTTCATTTACAATCAGCCATGTATTAATAAAGGGAATAAAGCTGACTATCGCCATTGGGCTGATCGTGTGGCTAAGTAATTTACATTTTGCGTATCTGCTTATAATGGCTGTGCCAATGGTTATTTCGTTTATTAAAGCTTTAAACGAATACAGGGAATGGTACTATTTATGATTGTCTGCGACAACCTGACAAAATTATATAAAGAGGATTGCGGAATTAAAAATATTAACCTTCAGTTTTCACCCGGCATTATTTACGGAATTATCGGTTATAACGGAGCGGGGAAGACCACTTTATTAAATTGCGTTGAAGGTTTAATTCAGCCGACATCAGGATTTATAGCGCATAATGGCGTAAAAACGACAAATGAAAAAGAATTTCTACCTTTACGCAGAAAAACTGCGTTTCTTCCGTCCGATGAATATTTATACGGTAATTTAACCTGCATGGAAAATATTGAATTGGCTACTATTTTAAGAACAGGCAAAAATAAACTGTTAAAGGAAACTGAAGATTTAATCCGCTATTTTGAAATTGACAAATTCGCCAATAAACGCTTCGCGGACTGTTCAACAGGAATGAAAAAGAAAGTACAGATTGTTATAAGTTTAACCGGCGATATTGATACAATTATCTGGGATGAACCGAATGACGGGCTTGATATTGTCTCCAACATGAAGATAAAGAACCTGTTAAAAATATACAAAAGCAGAAATGTTACAGTGCTATTTTCCTGCCATGTAATTGAATTCCTTGACGATTTTATAGACCATTGCGTGCTGTTAAAAGACGGCGAAATTGCGGAAAATACCCCAATGAAAAATATTCCGTCTCTGGAAAAACTGTACCTTGGGTATTTGCCTCAGGACGCGCTGGAAGCGCCGTTTTAAAGATTCTTCTTCATTCCCGCTTCGATTAACTGCGCGACAACAGGTTTCTCTCTGTTCTGTTCATCAAAAAGAAGAGGCCAGTTTTTCCTTTCTTTAACAGGGAAATTATCCAGCCATGTATGTTTGTCTGATATTCCCCATGTTGTGATATTTTTTACAGCGGGATAATCGGATGCGGCTTTGAAAACATTCATATAAATGTCAGCCTGTTTCAGGATTCGGTCTTCCGGCCTTGATGTAAAGAAATCACGCTTTTCCCTTGCCTCTGTCCATTCGTAAACTGAAACATCAATCTCTGTTAATTCAATATCAAGGCCAAGTGCGGAATAACGCTCTAACGCGTTTCTTAGAATATTTTCATCAGGAAAATTGAAATACCAGTGTCCCTGAATGCCAACTCCGTCAACAGGAATACCGCGGTCGAGCATGGATGAAAGATAGCGCAAAGTTGTTTCCAGTTTTACTCCCGATTCGTTATTGTAATCATTGTAAAAAAGTTTTGCTTTGGGCGAGGCTTCCCTCATTTTTTTAAAGGCAAAATCATAAATTTCTTTCCCGCCTATCTGGTACCATTTGCTTTTACGATAAATATTTTCATCGCCGTTCTCGGCGTCAATTAATTCGTTTATTACATCCCACGCGTAAATATAATCGTTGTACCTTTGCGTAACGGAAAAAATATGATCTTCCAGTCTTTTAAATAATTTATTTTTGGAAACATCCTCATTTCCGTCCAGAAAAACCCAGTCAGATGTCTGGTTATGCCACATAATTGTATGCCCGCGCATTGCAAGCCCTTCCCGCTGCGCGAAACCTGTTATAAAATCAGCTTCATCCCAATAATAGCTGTCTTCCCGCGGATGAATGCATCCCATTTTCATGGCGTTTCCCGATGTTAACGATGAAAAATGTTTTCTGATTATATCAACATTTTCCTTTTGCTCCAGCGCCCTGCGGTTTACCGCGGCTCCGATTTTAAACAATTTGCCCCAGGCGTCTTTTAATCCGTTGTTCATATCTGAAATTATTTTAATATTAGAGCGATGAATTTGTCAATTGAGGTGTACCGTGAACTGTTCACACTTCGCTCCACACTGCTCACTTCTACCGTCCCCGGCTTTTATTAACAGTTTCCCTGTTAGTAAGCAGGCGGCGGTCACTGGGAAATTCAGCGAGTCCTTCGTTTAATATGCGTTCTGCTTCTTCGTAATTTTTTTTATTCCATTCGGCGGCAAAGCGGTTGTGATAATCGGCGGCTAGATTGTCTCTGTATGTTTTTAACGCCTGTTCCAGTTCCCTGTTTTGTCCGAAACGCGCAAGATTATTTTCAATAAAAATAACAGCTGCGCGCCAGTTTCTGGCCGGAGCCGCGCTGAGAATGGACGCTGTTTTTTGAATTGCAAATGTTAATAGTTCAACTGATCTTTTTTCAGGAAGTCTGCCTTCTTTATGCGCGATATCCATTATATTTACAATCGCCTCTCCCTCTTCGGCAGTTTTTATTTTATTTGCCGCGTTTAACAGTTCTGTGTCCAAAAGAAGCGCGTCCAATTTGCCGTATTCATTCGCAGTTAACAATTTTTTTTGCTTTTCAAGAAAACTCCTTGCATCTTCCGTTTTTCCGGCTTTCAGCAGCTTTGTGATATAATTGTTAACAGCGGCATTCGATAACTCCTGCCAGCGCAGTTCATCAGGATACAAAGCGGAAGCATCGGCAGCCCAGCGCAGAGCATCTTCCTCCCTTCCGGCTTTTAACTGGGCGCCGCCGAAATTAAGGAGCCTGTCCATCAGGCCTTTGCGCGGATCTTCAAAATGGGTCCCCCATGTATTTCCGGCATTGTCAGCTAACGATTTCCCGCAAAGCAGGGCTGCCATGTCAACGGCGACAGGCACAGCTTCATTGTAGCGGTTTTGTCTTTCATGATCGGCTATAATGTTGTTAAAAACAAGAGAGACAAGCTGAACCTGGTTAATTGTCTGGCGGTCGCGGTAATTCTGGGGCGGTACATACGCAAATCCGGTTATTTTCCCGCTTGAGTCCAGAAAGTCTTTCCGGTTACCTGGATCAAAACCATATGGGTTTGTAGTCTCAACGTCATAATTCTGACCGCCTGCATGTACAATTATAAACGCGTGTTCTTTTGTCACCACGCCGCTTGTGTTAATGCCGGCTGATTTGCAGAGAATCATGTATAGAACCGCCGAAGAGACGCAGTTAAATCTGCCGTTGGAAAAAATAACGTCAACTCTTGTCTGGTACAGCGAATATGATTTTAAAATATTTTTGTGCATATAGTTGAGAATAAATTCGGCTTTTTCCCTGTCGGATGCCGGAAATTCCCCGGAAGAATTAACCGCCCGGACTGCCGAACTGATTCTGTCAAAATTTGAAACGGAAGTGTCTCCCGAAGCCCATAAACTCATCTGAGCCAGCTGCTGCCAGGTTATGCCGCTTGCATTTTTGCTGATATCGAAAAATTCCAGCGCTTTTGGATCAGGCTCAAGGCGCGGGAATGCCGATGTCCTGTTCTGGGCGTAGGAGAGCGTGTTAATATTGGTAAAAATCAGTATAAAAAGGAAAAGGTTAATTGACGGTTTTTGTTTCACAATTTATTATACTATGAATGGTTATATTTGTGAATCGCTCCGGGAGGGATTATGCTTGGTTATGACGCTGATCTTTTAATTATCGGAGCCGGTCCTGCCGGGCTTACCGCTGCCCAGTATGGAGCCAGAGCCGGTTTAAATGTTCTTGTTATTGATCAGGGGAGTCCCGGAGGGCAGGCTCTGCTCATTGATGTGCTGGAGAATTATCCCGGCAACGCGGGGCAGTTTGATGAAGCCGGAAATCAGGTAGCGCAGCCGAAATCAGGCTACGATTTTTCCATGGATTTACTGCGTCAGGCGGAATCGTTTGGAGCGTCTCTTTTTTACGGCTCTGTGGATTCAATAAAAAAAGAAAATAACATTTTTACTGCCAGGCTCTGTGACGGTTCCGCGCGCACGGCGACGGCGGTCATTATCGCATCGGGCGCGAAACCGCGGTTTTTGGGCATACCCGGAGAAAAGGAATTTTTCGGCAAAGGCGTTTCATACTGCGCGTCATGTGACGGTAATTTTTTTAAGGGGAAAAAAATTTTTGTGGCAGGGGGAGGGGACTCGGCATGCGACGAAGCGCGTTACCTTTCGCGCCTTTCTGATAAAATTACTCTGGTTCACCGCAGGGACAGTTTTCGCGCGCAAAAAGCGCTTGTCAAAAGGACTTTGGATAATCCCAATATAAAAGTAAAGTATAATACTGTAATAAAAGAAATAAAAGGCGGATTAAAAGTAAAATCCGTTATGTTGGCTGATACGCAGACGGGCGATATATGCGAAGAAGAAGCGGACGCCGTTTTTATTTTTGCGGGAACTGTCCCGCAGTCGGCTCTTGTGTCAGGCGGCGGGCTTAACGCGGCGCTTGATGAAAACGGATATATCATCACGGATCAAAAAATGGCAACTAACGTAGCGGGTCTTTTCGCCGCGGGCGATATAAGATCGGGGGCTTTCCGCCAGGTAGTGACAGCCGCCGCCGACGGAGCGCTGGCCGCTCACTTTGCCGCAGGATATATCGATGAAAATCAATTATAATAAATTTACCATGAACTGCGCGGATTTTTTATTAAAGATAGTTTTAAAAATTTCCAATACGCCTTTGAACCGGCGGTTCGCGTGCGTCTTTATGGTTTATTTTCTGTTAATTGCCAATCCTGCGTTCTCGCTGAGTTTCAGCGACTCCGGTTCTCCACAGGAACTTGCCGCCGCGATTGAAAAAGCCATGACAGACGAACAGGCTCTTGCGCAGGTGATTATGCTCGGCTGGGTAGGAGCGGATCCTTCGCCTCTCATTATGGACTGGATTCGCCAAAGGCAGATCGGCGGGGTGAAAATTTTCGGCTGGAACACTTCCGATACCCAGCGGCTCGCAAGGACTGTCGGCGAACTGCAGGCGGCAAGCATAAACGGAGTATTTAACATTCCGCTGCTTATGGCGACAGATCAGGAGGGAGGGTGGATTCGCCATGTAAAGGGAAGCACAAGCGAAACTCCCGGCAACATGGCAATAGGCGCGTCCGGTTATCCGCGTGACGCGTATCTTTCCGGCTACTATATAGGAAAAGAACTTGCCCTGATAGGCATTAACATGAATTTCGCGCCTACTGTAGACCTGTTTACCAACCGCGATTCGGTGCTGATTGGACCGCGCGCTTTTGGCAGCGATCCTGTAAAAGCGGGAATTTTCGGCGCCGCTTTTATGAAAGGTCAGCTTGCCGCCGGGGTAATTCCAACGGCGAAACATTACCCCGGACACGGGGATACCGATCTTGATTCGCACGGAATTCTTCCAAGAATCAATATAACTTTTGAAACTCTCTGGGAGAGGGAACTGGTTCCCTACCGTATGCTTTCGGCCGAAGGACTGCCCGCTGTCATGAGCGGACACCTTGCCTTCCCAAGGACAGACGCGGCGTCTGTGCCGGCGTCCCTGTCTTCCTGGTTTTTAAAAGACGTGTTACGCGATAAGATCGGCTTTAAGGGAGTTATCATCACGGACGATCTGATGATGTACGGCGCTATTTCATGGGCCGGCACGCTTGCGCGTACCGCGAAACAGGCGCTGCTTGCGGGCAACGATATTGTCATGTTCTCGACTACGCTTCTGTTATACGATCCCGTGTGGCTATATCTGGTCGATTCCCTTAAAGAAGAAGAATTCCGCGTCAGCGTAAGGAACTCCGCGCGCAGGGTGCTGGAGTTAAAATTAAGATATTTGCGCGGCGAGACAAGCGTTCCGTATATTCCGGATCTTAAAAGAGTGGAAAGTGAAATTCCCGATCCGCAGGGTTCCGCTTTTTTCCTGAATCTCGCCGCCAGAAGCGTTACTATCGTAAAACCTCAGCCCGCGTCTTCGGTATTTCCGCTGACAGGTGAAAATACAGGCCGTGTTCTTTTAACCGGAAGATATTATGATTTTTTTAATTACGGCAGAATTGCCTTCCCCCGCGCGGCTCTGTACAGATATTCAGGCGACGCAGGAACTGAAGAACTTGAAGCCTATGCACGTAACGCGGACACAATAATTTTCTGTCTTTCGGACGCTGTCGATCTGCGCATGCTGCGCAGCATTGAACGGTATAATAAAAAAGTTATAGTGCTTTCTGTTTTAAGCCCTGTTCATATTGAAAACGTCCCCTGGGTTACAGGCGCAGTCGCCGTTTACAGTTACGCTCCAGAATCATTCGCGGCCGGATTTTCGGTCATACTGGGAAAAATTCCGGCTCACGGAAGACTTCCCTATGACTGAGTATTACTCATGGCGGAAAATGAAAAACTTGAATATCTCCCGCGTTGAACAGATGCTGCGTGTCAAAGAAAGAGACTGCGTCACGGCGTGCGGAAGGTTTCTTTCATACGATCCCTTAAAAGATAATCTGTGGCTTTTGAACGGCAAAAATGGAGAACATTCGGCGCTTCTTATCAATTCCAGGAGCGCCTTTATTCCTGTTTTATCCGGCAATGATCCTGATGTAAAACGGCAAATACCCCAGCCTGTTTTTTTAAAAAAATTCCTGCTAAAAAGAAAAATTCACAGCGTGCAGGGAATAAAAGAAGACGTGCTTTTTCTGGAAAATGAACTGGAAAAAATGGGCGCAAAAACAGCCGAGATTGTTGATTACGAGTTAATGGAACTGGATAAACAGCCTGACGATAAAGGGTACCTGTCAGGGCCGCCCAATCTGGTGATGCGAACCCCAAAGCTGACAGATCTTGATGAACTGGCGGTTTTACACGCAGGTTACGAAAAGGAAGAAGTCCTTCCGAAAGGGTCCGTTTTCAGCCCGGCCGCCAGCAGGGTAAAAATCGCGAACATTATCGCCGGCGGACAGATACTTGCGGCGCAAATATGCGGACGGCTTGTCGGAAAAATCAATGTAAACGCCGTTTCTTTTACAAGGTATCAGATAGGGGGAGTTTATGTTCATCCGGATTTCCGCGGTCTTGGAATCGCCCGCAGGATGACCGCGGAGTTCATCACCTCATTTATCGCCGAAGGCAGGGGAATAACTCTTTTTGTCAGAAAATCCAATGCCGCCGCCCGCCGCGTTTATGCTTCCCTTGGGTTCTCTCCCAGAAGAGACTACCGCATAACATATTATTGAATGCGGCACGGCATTTACGGAATTTTTTTATAATTTCTGATACTAAACCATTGAGTATTTTATTAAATTATTAGTACAATACTGTTATCGTGGCGTATCTTTACGAAACTCACCTCCATACCGCCGGTGTAAGCAAATGCGCGGTATCGGGAGGAGCTGATTACATTGCAGGTTACAAAGATATGGGGTACTCGGGAATCATTGTAACCGACCATTTTTATAATGCAAACTGCGCATTATCCAGAAAACTTCCGTGGAAGGAATGGGTAAAACGTTTTTTCAACGGTTATGAAGAGGCTAAAAACGAAGGCGAGCGCCGCGGAATAGATGTATTTTTCGGCTGGGAAGAAACCTTTGAAGGCTGCGATGATTATTTGGTTTACGGGCTGGATCAGGAATGGCTTTTTGAACATCCCGAGGTGCGCCATTGGACAAGGCGCGAGCAGTATTTAGGCGTAAAGGAGGGAGGCGGCTGCGTGGTTCAGGCGCACCCTTTCAGGCAGCGTCATTATATACACAGAATAATTCTTTCCAGAGACTGCGTAGACGGAGTTGAAACCGCTAACGCCGGGAATGAACAGGAATCCGACGCATTGGCATATCATTACGCGAAGAATATCGGCAAAACCATGACAGCCGGAACAGATATTCATGACGCGTTTCTGATAAATTGCGGGCAGCTTTACGGAGTGTACGTTGATGAAAAACTGACCAGTATTTCCGATTATGTCAAAATAGTTTTGAATAACGAAGTATCAGGGTTAAAAACGGATAATAACAGGTTTGAATTTCACGATACAGATTGCATAAGACTTCCTGTAGAGATACGGAACGAAGAAGACAAAGTAACCAGTAAAAACTGGAAAGGCTATATTTTTTAAGCGGGAGCCGGTATGAATGAAAAAGCGGCTCATGTGCCGCAGCGTATAAAGGAATTAAGGGAGATTCTGGAAATCAGCGCTTTTGATTTTGCCGGGGATACGGAAATTCCATTTGATACATACAGTAAGTATGAAAACGGCGAGCTTGATATACCGATAAGCGTTTTGTATACAATCGCGAACAGGCTTGGAACAGACGTTACTGTGCTGCTAACGGGCGAAGAGGCCAGAATGGACAGCGCGGCTGTCTGCCGCAAGGGCAAAGGCGTGCAGATTGAACGTTATCCCGGTTATGAATTTTCCAGTCTTGCGTATAACTTCAAAAACAGGACCATGGAGCCTCTTCTGGTGACTCTGGACTCTTCAAGACCGGAAGCGGCCAAAGTGTCTCATTCAGGGCAGGAATTCAATTATGTTGTGGAAGGCCTGGTAAAAATAACAGTGTTGAATAACGAACACATCCTGAATCCGGGCGATTCAATTTATTTTGACGCGCGTCTTCCTCACGGTCAGTGCGCCGTAAACGGAACGGCGAGGTTTATTACAGTTATTCAGGAATGAAATGAACGAAATACTTTCACGTTACTGCCCCCGCATTGATTTTAAAGACTACGAAGATTTTTATGAAAACTACCGCTGCGATGTGCCGGAAAATTTCAATTTTGCTTACGATGTTGTTGATGAATGGGCGAGTATAGAACCCGATAAGACCGCGCTCCTTTGGACAAACGATTCGGGAGAAATTAAAACTTTTTCCTTTGCGGAAATGAAACGCCTTTCGGATAAAGCCGCCAACGCTCTTGCCGCGTTAGGTGTCAAAAAAGGCGACGTGGTTATGCTGATTTTGAAACAGCGGCCAGGCGTATGGGTGCTGATGTGCGCTTTGTGTAAACTGGGAGCCGTGTGCATACCCGGCACATATCAGCTTACGGCAAAGGATATGGAATACCGTTGCAATATCGCCGATGTAAAATTACTGGTTACAGTTGACGATCAGGAGCTGCTGGAGAACATCGCCGCAAGCCGCTCAAATTGCAGAAAACTGGAAAAAGTAGCTGTTATCGGCCAAAATATTCCTTCGGACTGCGTTGATATGAAAGCCGCGATTGAAAAAGCGTCTGAAAATTTTACCAGAGCGCCGACTGTAACAGAAGACCCGATGCTTGTTTATTTTTCCTCCGGAACAACAGGGATGCCGAAAATGGTGCTTCACAACCATTCGCTTCCGTTGGGCCACATTGTCACCGCCAAATACTGGCACTGCGCCGAAGACGGAGCCGTTCATTTAACGCAGACAGATTCCGGATGGGCAAAATTCGCGTGGGGGAAAATTTACGGTCAGTGGATTTGCGGCGCGGCTGTCGGGGTTTATGACACCGAAAAATTCACCTCAAAGGGAATGTTGGACGCCATACAAAGGCTGCGCCCTTTGACATTCTGCGCTCCCGCTACCGTTTTCCGTTATCTGATAAAAGAGGATCTGTCCGGTTATGACTTCAGTTTTATAAAACATGTCTCTGTCGCGGGGGAGCCGCTGAGTCCCGAAGTGTATAATAAATTTTCACAGTTAACCGGTTTGGAAATACGCGAAGGTTTCGGCCAGAGCGAAACTTCGGTAATGGCGGCTGTTTTTAAATGGCTGCCTGTAAAACCCGGCTCAATGGGAAAACCCGCGCCGCTTTTCGGCCTTAAGCTGCTGGACGACAACAATGAAACCTGCGATGAAGGCATTGTCGGGAACATGAGCGTTACACGCGCCGGTAAAAATATGTATGAGGCCGAAGTCGGCTCTCCTGTAATCGGATCTTCAGATTTCCCCGGGCTTTTCCGCGGTTACTGGAAAGATAAATACTTAACTGAAAAATCATGGAGTAACGGCGCATATAAAACCGGGGACATGGCATGGAGAGACGACGACGGTTATTTGTGGTTTGTCGGGCGCAACGACGATGTTATCAAGTGTTCAGGTTACCGCATCGGCCCTTTTGAAGTTGAAAGCGCCCTTATGGAACATCCCTCGGTGCTCGAGTGCGCGGTAACCGCCGCTCCCGATCCAATGCGCGGACAGGTCGTGAAAGCGACAATCGTTCTCGCGCGGGGATTTGCCGCTTCCGAAGAACTTGCCCGTGAACTGCAGAATCATGTAAAGCGCGTAACGGCTCCCTATAAATACCCGCGGATCGTCGAGTTTGCGCAGGAACTGCCTAAAACCATAAGCGGAAAGATACAGCGCAATGTTATACGAAATAAAGACGCATAATGCCGTTTATAATATTTTTAGCTCCATTTCATTCATGTATTTTTCATTGTTTACAATTTTATTTCCTTCCAAAATAATATTTTCATAACTTTTATATAATTTTTTTAATAGTTTTATTTTTTCTTTTGCGTCCTGAAAATATGACGATTGCGGATATTCATCAATTATTTTATTAAAGTAATAAAGGGATATATTAAATGACAGATATATTTTATTAAGCGCTGAAATTAATTCGTTATGGGACCTGGTTTCAAATGCCGTATTCTGGTTTCTTTTATAAAATTTATCAGGATGAATGTTTTTATAATATTTAATGCCTGATTTGTAATATAAGTAATCCTGTTCATTGTTTTTAACAGTTTTTATGGCATTTAATTTATTAACCAGTATTTTGGTTATTTCATTATACATGGATTCCAGATAACTGTTATTGCATAAATCAGGATGATATTTTTTTATTAGTTGTTTTAAATATTTTATATATTCTTTTTTATTCATGTTTAATTATTTTCATTATTCTGAATATTGTCAATTATAAATTAAAAATTAAAGGCAGACTGTCTGTCCCGCCTGTTTACAATTGCAAAAACCCGGTATACTTTTATAAATGAATTTGGAAGCGTTTATACTTGGCTGCGGCGGAATGATGCCCTTGCCTAACAGACATCTGACATCAGTGCTGCTGCGGCGTGAAGGCGAGCTTTTCCTCTTTGACTGCGGGGAGGGAACCCAGGTGTCCTTGCGCCGGCTTAACCTGCGGTGGAAAAATATTTCAGTAATTTTTATCAGCCATACGCATGCCGATCATGTGACAGGCATACCCGGTCTTTTAATGCTATCATCCCAGGTTGACAGGGAAGAGCCTCTTTATATTGTAGGGCCGCCTAGAATTGCCGAATATATTGAGACAAGCCGCAACGTGCTTGATATGTACATCAATTATGAAATTATCGTGCAGGAAATTACTTCCCCCGGAATTGTTTACAAGGGGGATGATTTTCATGTGCGCTGCTTTCCGCTGAGGCATACCAAGCCCTGCTACGGATATACTCTGGAAGAGGAAATGCGTCCAGGAGAGTTTCATCCGCAAAAAGCCCGGGAACTCAATGTCCCAATGGGCAAGCTGTGGGGCAGACTGCAGAAGGGCGAAACTGTGCAGGCGGCGGATGGAAGAGAAGTGCGCCCTGAAGATGTAATGGGCAGTCCGCGCCAGGGGAGAAAATTTTCTTTTGTCACAGACACTCTGGCGTTTCCTGAAATTTCCGCTCATGTTACAGGCTCCGATCTTTTTATCTGCGAGGGAATGTTCGAAAAGGAACTTGCTGAAGACGCCCGCGGAAAAAAACACATGACTGCAGAAGAAGCCGCCTGTCTTGCCGCAGCTTCGGCTGATGTAAAAAAACTGGCGTTAATTCATTACAGCCCGCGCTACACTGAACATGAGTTAAAGAAGATTCTTAAAGAGGCGCAGGAAATATTTCCGGATACTGTTCTTTCCCGCGACCGCATGGTCTTCCCGATTGATTACGTTGACTGATTTTGATAGAATATAATTGAGAAATTAACCACAAACAAGTCCGAACCATCACGAACTCGTTCTTCGATATCTTATCAGTGGTTCGTGTGGCTCGTGGCAAAAAATAAAAAAATTCAGGGAGTAGCAGGAAAATGAGCGCTCAGTCAGCAAAAATTGAAGTAACGAATCTTTCCAAGCATTACGGGAATGTACAGGCGGTTACTGACATTTCCTTTTCGGTGGGAACCCGGCAGGTGCTTGGGTTCCTCGGTCCTAACGGAGCGGGTAAAACTACGGTAATGAAGATTTTAACCGGTTTCCATTTTCCTTCAGGCGGGAAGGCTCTTGTAGACGGCATTCCCGTAGATGAGCAGCCGCTGGAAGTAAAGGAGCGGATTGGCTATCTGCCGGAAAATGTGCCGCTCTACGGAGACCTTACAGTAGACGAGTACCTTGATTTTGCGGCGCAGGCGAGGTTTATTCCAAAACAGAAAAGAAGTGCGGCTGTCAGCGCATGTCTTGAAGCATGCGCTCTTACAGGCTACAGGGGCCGCAAAATCGAGACGCTCTCCAAGGGCTACCGTCAGAGGGCCGGCCTTGCGCAGGCCATTCTCCACGACCCGCCAATTCTTATACTGGACGAGCCGACCACGGGCCTTGATCCCAACCAGATTATAGAAATACGCTCCCTTATAAAAGAACTGGGTAAAAGTAAAACTGTTATTCTTTCCACCCACATTCTGCAGGAAGTGGAAGCAATCTGCTCTCAGGTGCTTATTATCAACGACGGGCGGATTGCCGCGCAGGGCCGGCCTGAGGAGATCGCCGGTTCCATGAAAGGAGGCGACACATGGGAGCTGATTTTGAAAGGCGCGCAGGGGAACGCTGTCAAAGACAAACTGTCCCTTCTTGGACAGGCATCCAATACGCAGGTTGAAACTGCCGCGGACGGAACTGTTCATGCCAGTTTTTTTATCCCGACAGACGGCGGCACAGAAGGCAACAGGGAGAACGGAGACGCGGGTGAGCGTATTTTTGACTGGGCTGTCGCTCAGAATTTAAAAATCCTGGGTATGAACAGAAAAAAAATCAGTATCGAAGATATTTTCGTTAAGCTTACAGGCAGCGAGGCTTCCGGCGTTAATTCAAAACCGGATGATAACAAAAAGAAGGCGGCAGGCATATGAAAAAATATTTACCATACCGCGCATTAATTCTTGCGCGAAAAGAAATTTACCAGTACCTGTGCGCTCCGGCTTTTTACGGCGCGGTTGTTTTCTTCCTTGTTTTTTGTTCTGTGTGGCTTTTTTACTTTCAGCGTTTTTTCGTGCTGGATCAGGCGACTCTCCGCCCGTTTTTCGGCGCGTTTCCGCTTGTTTTTGTTTTTGTCATTCCTGTTATTACAATGAAAAGCTGGGCGGAAGAAAGAAAAACAGGAACCGCAGAACTCCTTTTAACAATGCCTTTTACGGAATGGGATCTCGTGCTTGGAAAATTTTTCTCGGTGCTGGCTGTGTTATGCGCAATGCTTCTGTGTACTATTCCGCTTCCCTTAAGCCTTATGCGTCTTGGCCGCTTTGACAGCGGAATGATTTTCTGCGAATATCTGGGAGCTTTCCTGCTTGGGGCAAGCGCCTGCGCTCTCGGTCTCCTTTTGTCTTCTCTTTCCAAAAATCAGGCGGGCAGTTTTCTCGGAAGCGCCGTGGTTTTAATGGCTGTAATGCTTGTCAATCAGATAACATACGCGCTTAATCTTCCGCAGTGGCTTGCGAACGGAATTAACTTTTTTTCGCTCTCCTTTCATTTTGAAAGTTTCTCCAAAGGGCTGATTGATTCAAGGGACTTTTTGTTTTTTGTGTTAAGCACGGCGTTTTTTTTGTTCATAAATGTGAAAGTTATTCTTTTCAGGAAGTGGAGGTAACGCCGTGACAAGAAGACAGACAACTATTATTACCGCTTTGTCAATCATCGCTTTTTTCCTTGGCTTTATGGTAAGCGGACGCCTTTGGCTGCGTCTTGACCTTACAAAAAACAAGGCCCATACGATTTCGAAAGTTTCACGTAACCTCTATGCCGAAATACCGGATTATGTTCACATAACATATTATCTTTCCGGCAAATTAAAAACCATTATTCCTTCTCCCGGCGAGATTGAGGATACTCTGCGCGAATACGCCGCGCACTCAAAGGGAAGAATAAGGGTAACTGTGCGCGATCCTGTAAAGGGAAATCTTTCAATGGTTGCCGAAGAATTTGGTTTACAGCCAAGACAGGTGCAGACTGTTGAAAAGGATCAGGCAAGCCTTGTTACGGTTTATTCCGGCATAGTGATTGAGTATCTGGATAAAACAGAGGTGCTTCCCTGGGTTATTTCCACCGATACTCTTGAATACGATATTACTTCCCGCATCCGCTCAATGGTTATGGATACCGAGCGGCGGCTTGGAGTGATTGTAGGCGACAGTTACAGGCAGTGGAGGGAAGATTTTTCTTTTTTAAACCAGACGCTGGCTGAAGCCGGCTACATGGTGCGCCTTGTCCCGCCGGGAGATGAAATCCCCGAAAGCCTGCCGGCTGTATTTGTGCTTGGCGGAGCGGAAGATTTTGATGAATGGGCTCTTTACAGAATTGACAGGTACATTCAGCTTGGCGGCAAGGTTCTGTTCGCGGTTAAAGGCGTTTATGTTGACACCGCGAGCGGATCAATAGAAGCGCGTCCTTTTGTTATGCACAATGCGCAGGGCCTTCTGGATATGATTGCTTCATACGGCATAACCATAAAACAGGAACTCGTTCTTGACCGGAACGCTCTTACATTGCAGTACCAGACAAGACTGCCTTCCGGAGCGGTACAGTTCAGAATTGTGCGTTATCCTCTGTGGATTGGCGTATTGGCGGATAACGGAAACCCCGATCATCCTGTCAGCGCGGCTTTTACAGGACTCGATCTTTACTGGCCAAGTCCGCTTGAACTGCATCCGCCGTCTCAGGTAGAGGCTGTTCCACTGTTTAAAAGCACAAAGGATGCATGGCTTATGAAGGAAAGCTTTAATACTAATCCTGAAATCGGCTACCTTTTGGAAAAAGACGCGGCGGAAACAAGGGGTGAAAAAATACTCGGCGCGTCTTTAAACGGACTGATTCCCGGTTTTTTCAGCGGGAAGCCAAAACCTGTCCGGGCAGGCTCAGATTCTGTACCGGAATTTGATGAACTGCCGGATATGCCCCGGCAGGCAAGCCCTTCGCGGATTATTGTAGTAGGCGATACCGATTTTGCTACTAATATAATTAACGCAACAGGCGCCAGGCACAATCTTGATTTCTTTCAGCGCGCCGCCGACTGGCTTTCGAGCGATGATGATATAATCGGAATACGGAACAGGCAGCCTTATGTGGGCCGTCTGGACAAAATAGCGGAGCCGCAAAGGCGCGCCGCGGCAATGAGGTTTGCGCAGGTATTAAATGTTGCCGTTATTCCTATTCTGGTAATAGCGGTCGGCATTGTCCTCTCTTCGCGGCGCAGGTCCAGATCACGTAACGCGGAAATTATTTCCGCAAAGGAGAATTCCGGTGCCATATAGAAAAAAACTGATATTCCTTCTTTCGTTAATCGGCGCTCTGTCGTTAATATTTACGGCAAGTTTAATATTCAATCCGCAGTCGTCAGGCGCAAGGTCCGCGCTGTATGTCTGGCTTGATTCAAAACCCGCTTTAAGAATTTCCCAAATTGTCATCAGCGGCGCTGCGGAAAAAACGGAACTTGTTAAAATAAACGACAGGTGGTTTGTTACATATAACGGCAGGGAATATCCGGCGCGCCAGCTTCGGGTAGATGATTTTATCGCCGTTTTTACGGCAAGGGCCGCCTGGCCTGTGCGCTCCACAAGCGCTTCTTCTCACGCGCGTCTTGGGCTGGAAAACGGAACCGGCACAAGGGTAACGCTTTACGGCGAAAACACTTCGTTACTCGATCTATTGTTCGGTTCGCAGAACGGGCGTGAAATAAACGTGCGCAGGTACGGCCAGAATGAAGTCCGCTATACAGACAGCTCTGCCGCCTCCTACATAACGAGTCCTGTCAGAAGCTGGTTTAATCTGCGGCTGATACCGGAGAGCGAAGACGGCAGAATCGCCGTTGACAGTGTACAGCGTCTTTCCGTTTACACAACCGTGGCGCATCTGGCAGGTGCGGCGCATCCGGCTGGTGCGGCCTCTATAGTGTTCAGCCGCAGAAACAGGGAATGGACAGTCTCGGGCGCGCAAATAACAAATCCCGATCAGAACAGTATAGACTCCTATATACGTTCCGTTTTAAATGCTGAAGGCGAAGATTTTAATACCGAAATGTCCGCTGACAGTCCTGTATTAACGCATAGCCGCATCGTATTGGAACTGGGTGACGGCAGCGTCAGAACAATCCGCCTGAGTGAACCTGATGAATCCGGGAAATGTTTCGCTCATGTTACAGGTTCGGATTTTATTTATTCATTGTCATCGTGGACGGCAGGGCGGCTGTTCAGAAA
Source organism: Treponema sp. (assembly GCA_031256445.1). GTDB lineage: Bacteria > Spirochaetota > Spirochaetia > Treponematales > Breznakiellaceae > WQXQ01. The sequence goes on from JAIRQN010000067.1 coordinate 22,024, forward strand.
CTTCGCTGAGTTTGAAAAACAGTAAAGAAAGAATCAGGGTTTCTTGCTGACAAATTCCCTGTATTTTTCCAGGTTGCTCTTAAAGGCTATAATTGACGTATCGGGATCCATAATGGCCCTGTTCAGCGCTTCGCCGGCTTCCAGTATCATGCGGTCGGCGTTCAGCAGCCTGCCGGATCGCGAAGACAATCCGATACACAGGCAGTCTTTATCTTTCAGGTCATAAAAAAGTTTTTCCATTATCCGCTGATGGAACTTCTGCGATTTGGCAATCCCTGTTTCAAGACTGATACCGGGATATATAACGCTGATCCCGTTTCTGCCTTTTTCAAAAACAAGATCCTTTGACGTAAAAGAAGAGACAACTTCTTCGGCTGCCTGTTTAAACTGATCATCGTCAATCTGGGCAAGGAATTCCATTATTATAAATGTTAAGTCCTGTTCTGTTGACGCGCTGCGGTGAAGCTCGGAATCCAGCCGGTCTTTTGTGTATTCTTCCCAGCCCAGGTTACTTCGCGGGGAATACAGTCCGCTGGGGCCCGGACTCTCTTCATACGATTCATCAAACGGTTCAAAATCGTCCTGACCGGCGGCTGCCTGCCGGTTTTCCTGCGGTTTCACAATAAGCAACTGCAGTAACATTGTAAAGAAAGCAAGCGCGAATCCAAAAAGTATCAATATTAATGTTTCTTTTAACACTTTTGTAAATTCACCGTAATCAAAAGCGGTCGCTACAGCGGATATATTAACGTTGCGCAGATTCTGGATTGGAAGGGGCCTGTGAAATATTTGTTTGGAAAATTGAATTCTGTTTGCAAAGCGGGGAGAATTATTAACCCAGGTTACCGCGTAACCCTGCCTGTGTTCAAAAGCGTATTCGCCGTCCGGACCTGTTATTATCAGCGCTTCAATGCATCTGCTTGAAGAAAGCGCGTTATTCATCGTTTGAATAAAATGATCGTCCATAAAGCCCTGCTGTCCGGCGGATAAAGCAGTATTGGAAATATTTGTAAATTCGTTTTCTGCCGTTATTTTTCGATCATCAATGCTTAAATAGATGCGTACCGACGCCTGTACCAAAGCGAAAATATAAATGACAATACATATAGCGGCGATTATCGTGCCGGCAGGCGAAGATGCGCCGGTTTTCTTTATTTTCTGCGTTTTCATATTATTTACTGCCTTCGATTCTTATGTTATAATTATCGGACATTTTATTATGCGAATAAGAGATTATTCACTTCCTGCAGGCTGGCATCCCCGCGATCCTTCGGAAATTTCCGGTACTATCGCCCGTTTCATCAGTGAATTTGAAGACCCGGACTGTTTTTCCCGCGCCGCGATTGCTCCTCACGCCGGCTGGTATTACTGCGGCCGTCTGGCTGCGCAGAGCGTCTCCTGCCTTGACCCTCAGGCGGAAACAGTGGCAGTTTTTGGAGGTCACTTGCCGGCCAGTTCCCCGCCGCTCTTTGCGATGGAGGACGCTGTAAAAACTCCCTTCGATCCCATGCCAATTGACAATGAGCTGCGCGCAATTCTGTTAAAGGATCTGAACGGCGCCGAAGACCGTTTTGCCGATAATACCGTGGAAGTGCTTTTGCCGATGGTCCGGTTCTTTTTTCCGAATGCCAGACTCTTGTGGCTGCGGCTTCCTGCCGGGATGGCGTCTTTTGACGCCGGAAAAATTGTCGCCAGAACAGCGGCCAATATTAACCGTAAAATAAATGTCCTCTCTTCCACGGATTTAACCCATTACGGGCTAAATTACGGTTTTTTACCGCATGGAACCGGAGAAAAAGCGTTAAACTGGGTCCGCGATGTTAATGACGCCAATTTCATTAAAGCTGTGGAATCAGGCGTAAGCGAAGATGTCCTTAAATCAGCGCAAAGGGATCACAGCGCGTGTTCCGCAGGCGCTGTTCTGGGCGCGATGGGTTTTGCTGACGCGCTGAATCTTGGCGCTCCTCGGCTTATTAAATACGCGACTTCGGCGGATGCCGCCCCGGATTCATCTGATGTTCCGGATTCATTTGTTGGTTACGCGGCTTTTTCTTTTTGCGGATAACCGGCAAATAGCCTTGAATTAATATTTATCTTTTGATATGCTTATACAATTGTTAGACCGGGGGTATATATGACCGTAGCAGAAGCGGTTTCTCTGTTAGAGGGACAATTTTTTTGTGGTAAAGAAAACGGGGATATGGAAGTTCTCTCTGCCTGTGGAGCCGATTTAATGAGCGACGTTATGGCATTTGTCAAGGAAAGGGTATTGCTTCTTACAGGCCTTGTTAACCCTCAGGTTATAAGAACAGCCGAGTTATTGGACATTCACGCTATTTTCTTTGTACGGGGGAAAGCGCCCTCTGTAGACATGATAGATATGGCTATAGAATCGGAAATAATCCTGTGCGGAACCAAGCTGCCCATGTATGTTTCCTGCGGCAAACTGTACCAGGCAGGCCTTACCCAGGGCGGCACCCGCCAAATTCAATAGATTGCCTGATTTTTTATTCGTGGCGGTGACGTTTTTGAAGCGCCGTTTTTAGCGCGCAAAGGTCGATGTCACTTTCCGGGCCGTGCGGAAGCAGTTCCTCTGTAGTTACATCCAGTTCAAAAGGACGCCGTCCCGCGTGTTCCGGGTAATGCGCGTCAGAACCGGTAATAAGCGGGTAATTGTAAGTGTTTAAAACAGGCGATTCGGGATTTCCGAATTTTGAAAGCGGAGGGATACGGACGCATTCAACCGCCGCCCAGGGCCCCTGTACTACCGCGCCCAACTGGCTGGTCATTGAAAAAGCGGGACGATCAACATGAGCCGGAATGACAATGCCGTTGTTTTCGGCCGCTTTTGCGCCTAACGCGTCTGTTCCGATATCCGCCGCATTAACAAGAAAATATTCCACTTCTCCCAGAATGGTGTCTTCTTCGTCAACATAAACCTGATCGCCGGTTTTTTCCGGATTATTGAGAAACGGGGTTATTATTGAATAAATATACTCCCCAAAAGCCAGCGCTTCCTCCAGACCCGCGAAAAGCGTAAGCATATGAATTTCTTCGGCGGTGGTCACTTCAAGACCGTACACCGGGATTATTCCCAATCTTTTGCAATGGAAAGAAAAGGCAGGGCAGTTAAGGCTTGAATTGTGGTCTGTTAAAGCAAGTACTTTTATATTTTTGGCGGCGGCCGCTTCCGCCAGTATGCTGGGAGGCAAATCCAGGGAACCGCACGGAGAAAGGCATGAATGATTGTGAAAATCCGCCAGCATACTCAGGTTCTGTGTATTGCGCTGTAAAGTTTTCCGGAAACGGTAAATTGATTTTCTTTGGTTCGAATTACCGCTATGCCTTCGTCTTTCGCGGCTTCCAGCATATCGTTATCCTGAACAGGCCGGTTGTTGCACAGGACAATTACGGAAATATTTACCAAAGTCGCCACCGCCACCGTGTTTTTATGGGCCTGAATGGTGATAAGCGCGCCTCCTTCTTTGGCGTTGGCCATTACATCGGAAAGAAGGTCGGAAGTATAGGCTCCTGTTAATGGGAGGTCTTCAAATTCATTTTGGATAATTTCGGCTCCCAACATGGCCGCGGCTTCGCGTATTGTCATAACGGCGAAATCCCCGATTCCTGTTTGGGAGAGTTGATGAAGATCACGGATCGCACAGTTGTGCCGTCTCCCGGTTTTGAATCGATTGTAAACTCATCGCTGACACGCTTTGTATTGGCAAGCCCCATGCCCGCGCCGAAACCAAAAGAACGAACCATTTCACTTGCGGTTGAGTACCCTTCCTGCAGGGCAAGAGATATGTTTTCAATACCCGGCCCTGTATCCGCGGCAATCAGGACTATCCTGTCAGGATGGATAGAGCAGCTTATTGTTCCGCCGTGAGAGTGAACAACCTGGTTTATTTCCAGTTCATAACTGGCAATAGCCACCCGTCTGATTATATGTGAATCTATATTCTGCGCTTTTAGTGCTTTTTTTATTTCTGTTGAAGCCCGGCCCGCTTTTTCAAAGTCGAGCTTTGCGGTAGCGAATTCCATTTCCGAATAGCTCCTTCTCATTGAATTTTTTTGGCTTGATTTTTCCAGGCGAAGAACTTCACGGTTCATTTCCACCAGTAAAGTGCTTATCACGTCTTTTGAAGTCAGAATCCCCGTCAGTTCCTGATTTTTGTTGATTACCGGATACCTGCTGTAACGGTACTTGTTCAGATAAGAGATGGCAAATGAAAGGGGCATATCTTCTTCCAGCACAATAAGATTGCATGACATCCTTTCTTCAGCCGCGGCCTCAATATAGCCTTTATCCAGCGCTGTAATAATATCTTCTATTGAAATTAATCCTAAAAGTTTGCTGCCTTCCGCAATCGGAATCCCTGTAATGTAATTCTCCCGCATAAGCGCCTGTATATGCCGCATGGAATCAGTTTTTTTCGCGCATATTACCGCGCTTGTCATGACATCTTTCACTTTCAGCTGATAAATAAGTTCCAATACCACAGAAGGCGAGTCTATGGTGCTGATGGGAATTGAGTTGGAAGCTGAAGGATCTGATTCCTTTCCATTTACGGTACTGCCAATATTTTCAGCCATAATATCAGAATAAACCCAAGAGCCCTAAAACACAAGAGATCAAATTTTTTTGTCAAACTGCCGTATTTTTCCCAACAAGCGCGGGTGAATGGTTTTATGAAAGAATTTTACCACGAACAGTTCCGAACCCGTTCCTTCGGAACTTACACGAACCTGATGTATCAAATATTACCTGATTATTCTGATTATTTCAGTTTTGGGATATGAATTAAAATTTACAAGTAATCCCAGTTTATACCCTGTCGCTTTCAAATAATTCATTAATTGCGCCCTATGGTGGTTATTTATTTTGGTTACCGCTTTTAACTCAATTATTATTTTATTAAAACATACAATATCGGCAATGTATTTACTTGATAATGGGATGCCTTCGTACATTATTTTCAGTTCAAATTGCGATACTATGGGAATATTTTTCCGCCTTAGTTCAATTTCTAACGCTTCCTGATAAACAGCTTCAAGAAAACCTGATCCAAGTTTACTGTTTACGGCATAGATACAGCCATATATTTTATAACATTCGTCTTTATACAAAATATCCCCTTGGTTATCCGTGTTTTGAATGTGCGAGTTCGCATGGTTCGTGGTTAAATATTCCATATTATGCTCCTTCCGGTAAGGTTCTCCCGGTAATGAAAAATACTGCACGAAAAATTTTGTTAATCTTCATACCTTTATATTGGATCGCGCATGCACAGCGCTTTGGTCTGGCGGGTAGATTTTTTAATATTTTCCAGAAGATTCACACAGAGGGAAGATTTTTTACCACGAACCACACCAACGACACGAACCCGTTGATTTGATTATTGGTTCGGGCTTGTTCGGACCTGTTCGTGGTGAATCTCTTTATTTTTTTAACCACGAACCACATCAACGACACGAACCCGTTGATTTGATTATTGGTTCGGGCTTGTTCGGACCTGTTCGTGGTGAATCTCTTTGTTTTTTTAACCACGAACCACACCAACGACACGAACCCGTTGATTTGATTATTTTAACCATTAGTTCGGGCTTGTTCGGACCTGTTCGTGGTGAATCTCTTTATTTTTTTAACCACGAACCACATCAACGACACGAACCCGTTGATTTGATTATTGGTTCGGGCTTGTTCGGACCTGTTCG
>JAIRQN010000084.1 GCA_031256445.1 Treponema sp.
ATCAACAACCTCGCCCTGAAGGGACGAGGTATGTTGTTCTCATAAGGTATTGGTCTCGGGTTTAATACCGAGAAAAAACGCCCTGAAGGGCGGGGTATTAAACCCTCGCCACGAATAAATTTGGATAAAAAAACAAAAAGCCAGATGTATAATAAATCATACACTAAATAGACTTGTGAGACAACTAACCCGAACCAAAGGTTCGCAGTTGCCGGACAAGTCCAATATCAAGGTTCTCCAAATACCTCAAAATATCAATAAAACCTTCTTCCAAAAGATTTTGGTTTGGTTTCTTTTTGGGATCGAAACTGTTTACTGATGTTTCAAAATGACGCAGGCGGTCTTCTATGAATAAATTGATTATTTCAATTTTTGGCTCTGTTCCAAGCTCAATGCCGGATTTCTTCTTTGCCAGTAATTCATTTATCGCTGTCAGTAAATCATTGGCGGTAATTTGAACCAGCAGTTTTTCAAATTCCATTGGCGGAGGTTCCTTAAAATATTCAATCCACATGCAGGCCAAAACCGGCCTTAGCACATAAAAATATTTTTTGATTTTTACAAAATCTTCCTGCAGATAGTGCCGGTAATTGCCGTCAGCCATGTGCAGATAATGATAAACCGATGAAACCGGATAAAAATATTTCTTCGACAATCGCGTCATCGTGTCATAAAAAAAATCATCCCTGAAATAAACAATAGGCGATCTTAACCATTCAAATAAAACAGGATTTGATTTATTCATCAGAAACAGAGCCTTCCGCAAATCCCAGCCGGAATAATCAAAATCATCAACAATCGGATACTCAATGACATCGCGCTTCGGAAGAATATTCAAATACCACTCTTTTTTATGCGCGTAAATAAATCTAATATCATAATCGCTGTCCCGCGACTCAAAACCCCATGCCCTGGAACCTGACTCAACAGCGTATAAAATTTTAACCTTATGCTCATCTTCAATCTGAAGCAGCCGGGATCTGACAAATTCGACAATCTGTTCGTCCATGATATCCTTTTACACAGGGCTATTGAAATATATTTTAAATGAGGTATAATATCAATAGTTGATACATGACCTTTGGAAAAACAAGCCTTTGCCAGGAACCGTATAACATACATCAGAGATAAAAATGAATATAGCCTACATCTTCCGCGAAATTAACGCCGTTTGGCTGCCCTATTATTACAATAACAACGAAATATTTACGAAGTTATGCCAGTTAGGCGGGGTTTGGGACAGCGGCAGGCGAGGATTCAGTTTCCGCAAATTGAACCCTGATGATAAAGGGATCAACCCGGAGCGGCTGATGACCGTCTTTAACATAGTCTGCGCGCTTTCAGCGGAACAGCGGAAAGAAGACGGCTCCCCTCTCCTGCGGATTTTCGGGTTTTTGGAAAATCCCGTTAATACAGAGGAAAGCGGCTGTTCCGGAAATTCAGTTAACAAAATATCAGCTTTGAATACGCGGCATTTTGTTCCGGCGGCTGATAAAAAAAATCAAACTCTTTCTCCCGCGGCGCAGGCGAACCATAAAACAATGAAAAGCGAAGACGCAGGACCATTTTCATTTACGGGAAAGAAAACGCTTCCCGATAAATTTTCCGGACACTGGCGGAACAAACTTGAAACTGAACTGCGCGCCAGGAAATACAGCGTTCATACGCAGAACGCGTACATTCATTACAACCGCTTGTTCTGCCGAACATTGCAAAAAACGCCTGAGGATATGAATACCGATGATGTAACAGAATTTCTAGCATGGATGGAAAAAACAAATGAATATTCGGTCTCGGCAATGAACCTTGCAATCAGCGCGATAAAGTTTTTCTTCCGCAATGTTTTAAAAAACAAAAGTATCAGCGGGCAGCACAGGCCTCACCACGATGAACGGCTTCCAATGATTCTTTCAAAAGATGAAATTGTAAAAGTTTTCGGCATGGAGAAAAATCCAAAACACCGCCTGCTGCTGATGCTGGTTTATTCATCGGGACTGCGGGTCAGCGAAGCGGTCGCGTTAAAAAAAGAGCATGTCGATCTGGACCGGCAGGTAATTTATGTAAAACAGGGCAAGGGCCGCAAGGACAGGTACACGCTTCTTTCGGAAAAAGCGGCTCAGTTTATAAAAGATTACAATGAATTTTTTAATATCGAAAAATGGCTGTTCCCCGGACAGCCGGAAGCGCGGCACCTTTCCATCCGTTCCGCGCAGTATATTTTTGACAAGGCAATCCGCCGCGCGGGAATAACGAAAAAAATTACAATTCACGGACTGCGCCATACATTCGCCACTCATCTCCTGGAAAGCGGCACTGATATCAGGTACATTCAGGCCCTGCTCGGGCACGCGAGCCTTCGCACCACAGAGCGTTACACCCATGTAGCGCAGCGCAATGTGTTAAAAATAAAAAGCCCGCTGGACAATTTGATATAAATATAATAATTACTGTATTACAGGCTATGCAATACGTTAATTACCCAATATCAGCAGCGTTTTCGGGTCAAGACGCATCGCCATCGACTTTGAATCACGCGAGTCCCGGTCTTTGGAGACTGAAAGGTCAACATGGTTCGGCCTGGGCTGCAGCACAATTACAACGTCAATAAACTGCGAAAAACCGCTGATAACTGCCGGGATATTTTCTCTGTCGTACTGTGTGTCATTTACAGAGCAACTGTACCAGATACTGACGCCAAGCTCAGCGGCAAACGACTTTACGCCGGAGATGATCTCTTCGCTGACGCGGGAAAAATCAAAACCGTCGATAATAATCGAATCGGCGTTAAAGCCGCCGTCAACAATCATGGCACGAAGGCTTTTTAAAATCTTGTCTTTGGACATGCCGTCCTGGTTAAAATTCATCAGTACGCGGTTTTTAACAAGATCGTTTTTGATTTCCGCGGCGTTCTCAAGATTTTTTTTATTGATTAATTCGTTAAAAATATCTTCGTACCAGATCAGCACATGCGGCGTCCATGCCGACTGGGTATACTGGGTAAATGAAACATGAATGACTTTTTTTTCCTGAAGGAGTTTGTCCAGAGCGATCTGCACAAGTACGGATGTTTTTCCCACGCCGTTAGGTGAAGCGATAATCCCAATCTCTCCGGCTTTAAGCCCGCCGTGAATTGACTGTTCAAAAATACGGATTGGGCTTCTGGAAATTAATTCTTTTAATACCATGACTATTTCTCCTTCTTCTTCGCTTTTAGCGCTTCATTGATTAATATTTCCGACAAGCTCTGCGGGACTTTCGCGTATTTTTCAAATTCCATCGAAAACTCCGCCTTGCCCTGGGTAAGCGAACGCAGGGTTGTGGAATATCCGAACATTTCACTTAACGGAACCTCGGCTTCCACGCGGGAGAAAAATCCGTCTTCAGCGGACGATAAAATAATGCCGCGTCTCTGGTTAACCGAGCCGAATATGTTTCCCTGAAACTCCGCCGGGCCTTCCACCGTCACTTTCATAACCGGTTCCAGAATGCACGGCTTTGCCTTGCCGTACGCTTCGCGGAAAGCGCCGATTGCCGCCGACTGGAAGGCGATATCCGATGAGTCCACCGGATGGCTCTGCCCGTCGTTGATTACGCAGCGGATGTTTACAACCGGGAATCCAATCAGGCTGCCCTTCTTTACCGCCTCTTTAAAACCCTTGTCGCAGCTTGGAACATACTCAGTGGGGATTGAGCCGCCCTTGATCATATCGGCAAATTCGTAGCCGCCGTCAGTGATCGCGCCTGCCGGATGCGCAGGCTCAATGTAACCGGCGACCCGCCCGAACTGTCCTGCGCCGCCGGTTTGCTTTTTATGAGTGTAATTAAACTCCGCCCTCTGCGTGATCGTCTCACGGTAGGCGACCTGCGGCATTCCGGTTTCGACTTCGCACTTGTATTCGCGGCGCATTCTTTCGATATAAACTTCAAGATGAAGCTCTCCCATTCCCCTGATAATCGTCTGGTTTGATTCGGCGTCAACATAGGTTTGAAAAGTGGGATCTTCCTTTGTAAAACGGTTAAGCGCCTTCGCCATCTGGTCGGAGCTTTTCTTGTCTTTTGGAGTAACGGCGAGCGAAATAACCGGAGAGGGAACGAACATCGAAGTCATGGCGTAGTTAAGGCCTCCGCCGCAGAATGTATCGCCGCTTGCGCAGTCAATCCCGAAAAGAGCGACAATGTCGCCGGGACTGCCTTCGTTAATATCTTCCATGCTGTCCGCGTGCATGCGCACAAGGCGGCCGATTTTGAATTTCCGCCGCGCGCGGGTATTCATCAGCTCATCGCCTTTTTTTAACCTGCCCTGATAAACGCGCACATAGGTCAGCTGACCGTACTGACCGTCTTCAAGTTTAAAACCAAGAGCGACAACGGGGCTTTTTTCATCAGCGGATAGTTCAATCTTTTCTTCGCCGCTGTCCAGATCCAGAGCGTAATTTTTAACCTCTGCCGGGTCCGGAAGATAGCGCGTAACGCCGTCAAGCAGGGGCTGAATTCCCTTGAACTTGTACGCCGAACCCAGCATTACAGGCACAAACCGCTCTGCGAGAGTCCCGCTGCGTATAGCGGCGTAAATCATCTCTTCTTCGATTGCCTCTCCGCCCAGGAATTTTTCCGCAAGTTCGTCAGAGAACATTGAGACGGCGTCCAGAAGCTCCTCGCGGTGTTTTTCCGCTTCCGCTTTCAGGTGGGCGGGTATCTCCGCATGGCGGATTGTTTCCCCCTGATCTCCGTCAAAATAGACAGCCTTCATGGTGATAAGATCCACTATTCCTTCAAGTTTGTCCTCAAGGCCGATGGGGATTTGAATCATCACAGCGTTCAACCCAAGTTTTTCACAGAGCTGCATGCGTACTTTGAAAGGATTTGCTCCGGTACGGTCGCATTTATTCACAAAGGCTATGCGCGGTACGTTGTATCGTTTTAACTGGCGGTCTACGGTTATGGATTGGGACTGCACCCCGCCAACCGCGCAAAGCACCAAAATCGCTCCGTCCAGTACTCTCAAAGAACGTTCAACTTCGATTGTAAAATCGACATGTCCGGGCGTATCAATCAGGTTGATGGTATGGTTTTTCCATTCTACCTGGGTCGCGGCGGATTGAATTGTAATACCCCGCTCCCGCTCAAGTTCCATGTGATCCATTGTAGCCCCCACTCCGTCTTTGCCCCGGACTTCGTGAATGGCGTGAATTTTCTTACTGTAAAACAAAATACGCTCAGACAGGGTCGTTTTCCCGGAATCAATGTGCGCGCTAATTCCGATGTTACGCATTAACCTGACACTGTCTGAACCGGTGGTGTCAACACTCATTTACCAATAACTCCTTAAAAATTGCTTTTGCACGGTAAAAGATAGCAAGATTTGCCAATATTTGCAAGCGAGACAGAATGTGGAAAACATGTGTAAAAAACCTTAATAAATATATAACTGTATTAATATTTATACAGTCCGGTAAAAACCCTGAAAATTTACGAAAGAAAATAGAGCTAATTCCTTACTGCATATAGAATTAGCTTATAAAAAAATAAAAGTTTTTATTTTATTTACAAAAAAAAGAATTTAACCCTGTTCTTATTATTGTGGAAAACTGGTGGAAAAGTTCATACTCCCGTAAAGAGCGCGGCTTTGGTCAGAATTTCCTTAAAATACCGGCCTTCGCTCTCTGATAAACCGGCCCGCGAGATAAAATCACGCAAGAAACGGGCCTGATATTCCCTGTTCGGGTACCTGTAAAACCCCGTTTTCTCCAAAGCGCCGGTAATTGAATCCACAAGCGATGCGATTTCCGCCTGATTCATGGCCTGCCACTCTCCTTTTACCGGGAGCGGCTGCCCAAGCGCGAGAAACAGCTCGTAGGCGTAAACCTGCACAGCGTGAGAAAGGTTCAGCGATGGATGAACTTCGCTTGCGGGTATATGGGAAGCCGCGTTACAGAGTTCCAGTTCCGCGTCTTCAAGCCCTGTCCGCTCATTGCCAAATACGATTGCCGCGGGTCCTGGGCGCTCCGCCAACTGCTGCGCAAGAGCGCGGGGAGGCATGGAGATATTTTTACGGTTTTGGCCGCGCCGCCGGGTAGTTCCCGCAATAAATGAACAATCAGCGATTGCATCGGATAAATTTTCAAAAAAGCGGGCATTCTTCCAGACATCCTCTGAATGAACCGCCCTTGCAAGTATCTGTTCAGCATCCAGACGCTGGCTCGATTCATACCCTGCCAGTCTCAACTGAGAAAGCCCCATATTCTTCATAACCCGGCAGACTGCGCCTACATTCCCTGGTTCGCTAACCCGGCACAGAACTACAATTATATCCCGCAGATTCATCTGAATTTAAATTATACTGTTAAACCCGTTATAAAAAAGGTGTGATAATTGCCATTTATTACATTTGACAAAGATTTATTGTATTTGTATTATTAGAAAAGACACTTTTGAAAGGATACCATGGCCAATAATGATATAGTCCCGGGATTTGATGATGAAAAAGATGACAGCCTCAAAATCAGACTGGAAAAAGTACAGGAAACCAGCAATTGCATTATATTGTCTTTAACAGGATATATAGATACATATAACTCAAATTTCTTTCAAAAGCGAATTCAAAAAGCGATTGACTGCGGATTCGTCAAATTAATATTTCAGTGCGGAAGTTTAAACTATGTTTCATCTACCGGAATTGGCTCATTCACTGCGTTTCTTAAAGCGGTAAAGCCAAGAGGCGGAGACCTTATAATACTTGACGTACAACCCAAAGTACTGGAAGTTTTTCATCTTCTCGGTTTTTCCCAGTTTTTTATTATCAAAGATAATATTGACGATTCCATCAATTATTTTAAAATTGACCGGGTTCAGCACAAGCCGGTTTTATTCCCAAAAGTAGTTCCCTGCCCAATTTGTTATAAAAAATTAAAAGCCTTAAAACCAGGACGTTTCCGCTGTTCAGAATGTAAAAACATTCTTGCGATAGATGACACCGGTCAGGTATTATTAGGATAGGTAGGTATATGGCGGACAGCAAAATTGAACAGTATCTAATCGATCTAATGCTGACATATCAGCAAATCGGTTCGAATCTATGGCTCCTGGATGATGATAAACGCTCCCTTCAGGGAGTAGTAATCATGCAGGCGGATCCCCTGGTAATAATCAGGGCGGAAATTATGGACATTCCCGGACAGAATGTTCTGGAACTTTTTACCAGGCTGCTCGAACTTAACGCGACAGACGTTATTCATGGGGCGTATGCGCTGGATAATAAAAAGATCGTCCTGATGAATACACTGGAATACAACACATTGGATTATGAAGAATTCCGGGCGGCTCTGGACTCGTTCAGTCTGGCTCTGACTCAGCATTATCCAATCCTCTCCAAATTCAGAGACAAGGTATAAAGGGAGCATCATATGGGAATTTTTTCTAGATTAAGAACCCTTATAGCATCAAATGTAAACGACGTAATAGGCAAAGCTGAAAAGCCGGAAAAAATGCTTAATCAGCTCATAATCGAGATGAATGAGCAGCTAATCGAATCCAAGAAAGCTGTCGCGATGGCTATCGCGGACGAGAAAAAACTTGAACGCGAAAAGGACAACCAGCTTGCCCAGTCCAAGGAATGGGAACGCAAGGCAATGCTCGCTGTTACCAGCGGCAAGGACGATCTCGCCAAAGAAGCGCTGCTGCGGAAAAAAGAATACGATATCGCGGGCGCGGAATACCAGAAGCAATGGGAAGCCCAGAAGACTTCCGTTGATTCCCTTAAAGAAAGTTTAAGGGAACTGCAAAACAAAATTGAAGAAGCGCAGCGAAAGAAAAACCTGCTGATCGCCCGCGCCAAACGCGCCGAAGCCCAGCAAAAGATTCAGGACACAATTTCCACCGTCTCCGGCAACAAGAGCGCCTTCGAAGCTTTCGACCGTATGGCCGCCAAAGTTGATCAGATGGAAGCAATGGCGGACGCTTCCAAAGAACTGGAAGATCTCAGCAACAGCACAAATCTGGAAAAACAGTTTAAAGAACTGGAAAAATCCGATGCGTCCGCCGATGCCCTGCTTCTTGAACTGAAAGAAAAAATGAAGGCTCTCCCGGAGAAATAAATGGCGGACATACTCAGCGTTGAAACCAAAAAAAAATTGATCGAAGCGAACTGGCGCATGGAAGACAACTGCCCGGCCGGCGGATTGAACGAAGTGCCGTTTATCGTCGAAGTGGGCCCCATGCACATGGCAACGAAAAAATTTTACAACAACCCGGACGCTGAAATTGAGTGGGCCGAAGATCACGCGCGCAAAAGAGAAGGCGTCTACGATTACGGCTTCGCGAATATCAAGCCGAATCAGGGAATCAATATCGTAGCCGGAGCGTTCGGCTGCGTGTGCAAACCCAACGATGAGGCGGACCCGTGGGTGGAGTGCCTTATCCGCGAAGAGAACGCCGATGATGTCTATAAACTGAAAACGCCCGATCCCGTCAACAACCCCTACTTTGAGCAGGCGTGGAAACATATCGAGACTCTTCAGGCCAAATCGAAAATTCCGTTAAGGGTAGTAAATGTCCCTTCGCCTCTTGTTACAGCTTCCCTCATCTGGGAATACACTTCGTTCATAGAAGCCACTTTGGTCTATCCTGACGAAGTTCACGCGCTGATGGAAAAAATTACGGAAGCGACAATCGGTTACATACGCGAAATGCTGAAACGGATCACCAATCTTTACGGGGTGAGCCACGAATTTTGGTATGTGCCGAAGGATATTGGCATCCGCGTCAGTGACGATACAGCCGCGCTTTTATCGCCTAACCTGTACAGGGAATTCGGCGTAAAGTACAACGCGATGATAGCGAAAGAATTCGGCGGTATCGTTGTTCATTCATGCGGCGATGTGTCAAATGTCGCCGAGGCGATGATGGAGATTCCGGGGCTGAAAGGGCTTGATTTTACAATTCCGCAGGTGCAGAACTGGGAAAAAGTCCGCGATGCCGTTTCCGGAAAAACTGTCCTGTGTCTGCGCCATTTTTACTGGGATCATTTAAACGATGGCGTAACAGATCTGGCCGAATACTCAAAGAAATTAACAGACTTCTTCGGGCGCAAAGGCGTTTTCATTCAGACATCGACTCCCACCCATGAAGAGGCTGTCGCGCTTGGCTGGAAACTGCACGAGATACTTGGTTAAAATAACGAACAGTTTCCCTGAATAGCCTACTCTACCTTAAACCGCGCGACTTCCTTCATCAATGTGTCTACCTTCTCATGATTCTTCACGGTTATTTCATTGACCTGGTGAACAGCTATATTGATTTGGTCAGCTCCCGTGGCCATTTCGTTCATGCCGCCTGTAATTTCCTGGGTGATGATTTCCAGGTTTTTGCCCTCTTTTATTACTTCGCTGGAACCTTCCTGCATTTCATGCGAGCCGCTCTTTACCTGTCTTGTGATATCGTTAAGGTTTCCTATAGCTTCAAGAATTTGTTTGCTTCCCTGTCCCTGTTCTTCCATCGCGTTGCGGATATTTTCTTCCTGATCCGCTACTGTTTTTATGTGTCCGTCAATGGTTTCAAACTTTTGTAAAACATCGTTTGTGGAACTGGTAATTT
Source organism: Treponema sp. (assembly GCA_031256445.1). Classification (GTDB taxonomy): domain Bacteria; phylum Spirochaetota; class Spirochaetia; order Treponematales; family Breznakiellaceae; genus WQXQ01. The sequence continues at coordinate 9,592 of JAIRQN010000084.1, forward strand.
TATCGATGGATTCTTTTATCTTTTTAAGAACAGTGCCGATGGTTTTTGACTGCTCGGAAGAATTTTCAGCGAGCTTGCGGATTTCATCGGCAACTACCGCGAACCCTTTTCCGACTTCTCCCGCGTGGGCGGCTTCTATCGCGGCGTTCATCGAAAGCAGATTGGTCTGGCTCGCGATGTTTTCCATTACCGAGTTTATTTCCATCAAGCCTTCCGACTCGCGGGTAATTTCCTGAATATCAGAAGCGACATCCTGCAGACTCGATCTCCCGACTTCCGAAGCTGACTCGAGCGCGTTAACATTTTCCATATTCTTCATAAGAGTCTGGGTAACAGATTGAATATTGGCGAGCATCTGCTCAATTGCGGATGAAGACTGCGAGACAGATGTTGTTTGTTTATCAACCTGTTCATTTAATCTGCTGATGTTAAAAGTGATCTGCTCCATTGTAGCGTTCGTTTCCGTGACGCTGGCGCTCTGGTTAATTGCCCTCCCCTTTATGCTCTGAATATTTGCGGTGATTTCATTTATCGCGGCGGCTGTCTCGTTCATGTTAGACGCAAGATCCGTTCCGATTTTTGACAAGTCTCCCGCCTGTATTTTTATTACATTTATTAAATTTTTGATTTTTTCTACGGTAACGTTAAGAGCGCGGCTTATATTTCCTATTTCATCATTGCCTTTGGCATCAACAACATGGGTAAAATCTCCGTCACCGATGAACGCAAAGACCTGCTCCATGGATTTTAAGGGAGCTGTTATCGTCTTTGATACTAAAATAATTATAAATGTAATAACGGCAAGGATTACCACACCAAGCACTATTAAAACAGTCATCATGCGGTAAACCCCTGCCATTACAGTGGCTTCCGGCACAATGGTGACAGCGCTCCACGGCACTTCGCAGTTACCAATATAAAACGGATAAGTTACAGTAAGTACCCTGGCATTTTGTTCTTTTGAAAAAATTGTTTCATCAAATACCTCGCCGACGCGTAACGAACGCATCAAGGTATCAATCCGGTCTCCGTACATATCAGCCGAAACATCCCGCAGGTTTTTTCCAACTTTATCGGGATTAAAAGAAGCAAGCACCATTCCGTCAGGACTGTACAATCCGGCATATCCTGATCCAAAAGGTTTTATTACGCCTATCATTTCCTGAATTTCAGCCAGTTGAAGGTCTACTCCGGCTACGCCGATTACCCGCCCGTTGCGAATAATCGGAACCGTAACGCTTGTAACTAAAAGCTCTTCATCGCCGTACCAGTCATGGTAAGGCTCTATGACAGATTCCTTCCCTGATCTGAAAGAAGAAAAATACCATGCGCCGGCGTCGCCCGGATCGTCATAATCATTCGCGAATTGAAGCTCGATTTTGCCGTGATCATTGGTATAAAAACTTAAGAACCTTCCTGTGTGGTCGGTTCCCGGAGTATTTACATACCGGGCGTCAAGGCCGTCAAGCTCGTTAGGTTCAAAAACCGCCCACACCCCGATGAACCCCGGGTTTTCCTTGATTAAGGTATGCAGCATAAAATTGACCAATTCACGCCTTCCTTCAGTAGCGGTTACCTCGTCAATATGAGCTACAAACATGGAAAAAGCCCTGATTTCATCAAAAGGGATTTCCATGAACGCTTTGATAGCGCCTGCTGTTACAGCCGTTATATTTTTTGCATTATCATCCGACACAGCTGTAATTGAGCTCGAAGAAATCATTGACGCGGCGATAGTCAACCCGCCTATGCCAATCAGATTAACCGCTGAAATAATGAGTATTAACTTCATTCCAATTTTCATAAAATCCCCTTATTATTTTACTTTTCAGTTATAAAAGTAAAATCATGTCATAAAAATATACCTTAATTATAACATATAAATTAAATTCTGAACAGCTTTTATTTTTTGTGTTGTTCAGAATTTTGACAACGCGCGGTAATTGGTAAAATTTACTTTATGAAATTTTAAGTTCCTCCGCCGCGAGATTAAGTTCCTTTAACTGCTCCTCTGTTAATTCAAGGGGCGTTTCCAGCTTTTGCGGGTTTTCGACAAAGTCGCGCACCATGTCTATCGCGCGGGCGCAGTAAATGCCGTCCGCAATTCTGTCATCGTATGTAAATGTCATTTTAATCCTGTCGCGCGTCTGGACTGTGCCGTCTTTTTTCAAACAGTTTTCTTTGCGAAGTTTGCCTATGGCGATAAAAAGGCCGCAGTTGCCTATTTCAAAATTATGATGGAAAGGCGCGTCAATGCCTACGCTGCCGACATAGGTGAAAAACACGCTGGTATAAAACGGCAGCGATTCAATGACAGATTTTGGAAGCGCGTTGTGATAATCAAGAAACCCGACTCCCCACATGAGAAACCTGATTATAGGGCGCGGTAATCCGCTGATAATTGAATTGACTTTTTCCGAATCTGTCGATTTCCCTTCCTTAACTACAGAAATACTGCCGTGTATTTTTTTACAGAATTCTTCCAGGGACAGAAGCGGCGAAAATGACAGAGTTACATTCACTTCTTCACCTTCATCTGTCATGCTGCGTTTGGCGACAAAATTGAAAGAAATTTTGTTGCGCTGATAGTACCTGTATCCAGAGACAAACCGGTTCAGTTTCGGTCTTAAAGCCAATACCCGCACAGCGGCGTACAGAATAATATAAAAAAAGGTGATTTTTACACCGCTTTCGTCATGTTTCCTTTTGCGTAAATATTCAATCGTCCCGGTAACGTCAATTTCCTGCTCAAAATAAATGCACGCGTCCGAGCGCTTTGGCATAAGATACGGCAGAAGCTGCGTAAAAAAATGCAGTCCTCCGATATAAGTTCCGTCTGGTCTTTTCTTTGTAAACATCTTAAAAATAATTCCTCATTTTCTGCCGCCTGTGTTGAGTATAAAAAACACCGCGATACAGGTTACAAAAGCCAGAGAGCCCCCGAACAGGAACGGCGCTGAAGGACCCAGCCATTCCCATAACAGTCCGGCGATAATGGACGCGGGTAAAAGCCCGATACCCACAATGGCGGCATGAAGTCCCAATGCCCCGGCCTTGTGTTCGGGAGGGGCGATGTCAACAATCAGCGCGCGCTCCACGCCGGCTGTCAGGGCGGTGTAAATTCCGTAAATGACAAATAAAGAGATAAAGGCGGTATTGTCAGATAACAGACCGATGCCGGTATAAACAACGCCGTATAAAAAATAGCCGGTACACAGAATATTTTTCCTGCCGAATTTGTCGGAAAGCGTTCCGGCCGGATAGGAGAGAAGGGAGCCTGTCATATTGTAAACAAAGTAGAGCAAAATGGCCCCGCCCGGCGAAAAACCGGCGTTGTAGGCGCGAAGGAGTATAAATGCGTTTGATGAGTTTCCAAGGGTAAAGATAAAAATGAAGACAAGGAAAAGTTTCAGCCGCCTGTCAAGATTCTTCCAGTTAAAGGCGATTGTTTTGCCCGTGCTTTTCTGAACATTGTCTTTCACGAACATGAGAATGACAAGCCCGATAAACGCGGGTACAAGGGATAAAATGAAGATCATCCTGTAGCGGCCAAGTTCCTCCCCGCCGGGGAAAATAAATCCGGCGAGGATCAGCCACGCCAGCAAAATGCCGATTGCGGTTCCAAGAAGATCCAGCCCCTTGTGAAGGCCGTACGCTTTGCCAAGGCGCGACTTGTCTGCGGCTTCGGCAATCATCGCGTCTCTGGGTGCGGTGCGGATGCCTTTGCCGAACCTGTCAACGATCCGCGCCGCAAGCACCCCTGTCCATGCCGCCGAAAACAGAATGATGATTTTGTTCAATGTCGAAGATGCATACCCCAGGATGGCAAGCCGCTTTTTATGGCCGTACCTGTCGGAAACGATACCCGAAAACAGCTTGATGATACTGGCTATGCTTTCGGCGATTCCCTCGATAATCCCGATAATCGCAGGGCCCGCGCCCAAAAAGGCCGTCAAATACAGCGGCAGAATGGGGTATACCATTTCCGTGCTGATGTCCGTAAACAGACTAACCAGACCGAGCAAAATGACATTTGACATTTTTATCTTCATTCTATAATATAGGCTATACCAATATTATTTTAATTTCTACAAGGAGCCAATTATGGCGCAACACCAATTTCAGACTGAAGTAAGCCGTCTGCTGCACCTTATCATCCATTCCCTTTATTCAAACAGGGAAATCTTTCTCCGGGAGCTTGTATCCAACGCCTCTGACGCGCTGGACAAACTTAAATACCTGACCGTGGCGGACGACATGTACAAATCGCTCAGTTTTGATCCGCGGATCGACATCTCGTTCAGCAAAGAAGAAAAAAACGATTCTAAAAAATCGACCCTGACCATTTCCGACAACGGGATTGGCATGAACGAAGCCGATTTAATCGATTCTTTGGGAACCATCGCACGTTCCGGTACAAGGCTTTTCCTTGAAAAACTCGCCGAAGACGCAAAAAAAGACTCTAACCTAATCGGCCAGTTCGGCGTGGGTTTTTACTCCGCGTTCATGGTTGCAGATAAAATCGAAGTGATAAGCCGCAAAGCCGCCGAAGACACAGCCTGGAAGTGGACAAGCGACGGCAAGGAAGGCTTTGAGATTGAAAGCGCGCAAAGGGACAGTCAGGGAACGACTGTGACCCTCTACCTTACCGAAGAAGGAGCCGAATACGCGAGCCGGTGGTCAATCGAAGATATAATCAAGCGTTACTCCAACCATGTGGCGTTCCCCATCTACCTTACCTACGAGGAAAAAGAGTGGGATGATAAAGGGAAAGAAAAAGGCAGCAAAACCAAAACTGACAGAATCAATTCCGGTACTGCTTTATGGAGAAGATCCAAATCCGAACTTAAGGAAGAAGACTACATCGAGTTTTACAAGCAGCTGGGACATGACAGCGAAGAGCCGTTACACTACATTCACACAAGAGCCGAAGGAACCCTTGAGTACTCAACATTATTCTATATTCCGAAAAAAGCCCCTTTCGATTTGTACAATGTCGATTACAAGCCCGGCGTTAAACTATATGTAAAGCGCGTCTTTATCACTGACGATGACAAGGAGCTGATGCCGACATACCTGCGCTTTGTGCGCGGAGTTATCGACTCAGAAGACCTGCCGCTGAATGTAAGCCGCGAGATCCTTCAGCAGAACAAGATTCTGCTCAACATTAAAAACGCTTCGGTAAAAAAACTTCTCTCCGAATTCAGGCAGATGGCGGATAACGCCGTATCCGGCGGGGACGAGGCAAAGGAAAAATGGCAGTCATTTATTGAACAATTTAACCGCCCGCTCAAGGAAGGGCTTTATCAGGATTACGGAAACCGCGAGGCTATTCAGGAACTTGTGCGTTTTAAAAGCACCGCTGTGGAAGGCTGGACAAGTTTCGCCGATTATGTAAGCCGCATGAAAAGCGATCAAAAGCATATCTACTATATAACAGGCGGCGTTGGCACCGGCGCAGCGGACGAAAAAACCCTGCGCTCTTCCCCGCTGCTGGAAGCGTACCGCGCCAAAGAGATAGAAGTCCTTATCATGAACGATGAGATTGACGACATAGTAATTCCCACCCTGCACAGTTACCGAAAAGAGACACAGGGCGCGGACGACAAGACCGAAAGCCAGAGCTGGGAACTGAAGGCGGTAAACCGCGCCGGCGCTGACGAAGAACTGGGCGAAAAGAAAGACAAGGCCGCCGAAAAAGAGGCGAAGCCCGTTATTCAAAAGATCAAGAAGGCTCTTGGAGACAGGGTAAAGGACGTAAAACTGTCGCGCCGCCTGCACGACTCGCCTTCCTGCATTGTCGCTGACGAAAACGACCCCAGCATGCAGATGGCGGCAATGCTCAAGGCGATGGGACAGGCTTCAATGCAGGAAGTAAAGCCGATTTTGGAAGTTAACGGAGAACACCCGATTGTCTGCGGTCTTAAAGACGTTGACGATGAGGAGAAAATCGCCGATGTGGCGGGAGTGCTTCTGGATCAGGCGCTTCTTGTAGAAGGCATGAAGCTGAATGACCCGGCGGATTTTGTTAAGAGGCTGAACAGGCTGCTGGCGAAATAGTTGACTTGTTCGACAACTCTAGTGTCTGTCCGCAAAGCCGGTCACTTTGCAGACATTATTTCCTTCATTCCAGCCTGAGAATATCCCAAACTTTCGGCGTTTCCTGACCGAGACGCCAGAAGCCTATTGCGGCGGTATTCATCGCCTTGTACATTTCCATTCGCGTAGACAGCGACACTACATCATCGTAATAAACTTTTACCGAGATGTTAACATCATAGTTAAAGAAGGGAATACTGTTCTCCCGTTTAATGTCTGTTACCTTGTGATCATTGATAAGTCTTTCTATTGTCGGATAAATCAGGGCCCGAGACGGATTATGATCTCCCCACGCGCGTCCGTAAAACGGAATGCCCATCACTAGCTTGTCCCTGCCGATTGTCTTAATTGAGTAATCGGCTACCTGCCTGCACCAGTTCATTGACGCGACAGATCCCGGTTTGCTTCCCGACCAATGTTCATCGTAAGCCATCACAAGAATACGATCCACGATTGGTTTGATTGTTTCATAATCGTTAATATCATTGGCCAGTTTTCTTGTGCGGGCGGGAAGCGCTATGGTAAACATTTTATCTCCAAGCCCTGCGCGCAGTTCTTTCAGGAATGACAGAAAATGCTCTCCGTCTTTTTTGGGAATATGTTCAAAATCAATCTGCAAGCCGTCGAAATTTTTCGATGCCGCAAGCAGATCGGCTATTAATTCCTTGCGTTCCCTGCTGCCAGGCATAAGGACAAAATGCGTAAGCGAGTAACTGTTGCAGACAGCGACCAGGTGAACGCGCGCAGGATAGGAAATATTGCGGCGCACGGGAACATCTGTAAGATTACCGTAAGAGTCGATTTCCGCCGCGAAATATCCAATGTCAGAAATCGGAAGGCCTGCTTTAAGCGCGTCTTCCCTGCCTGCCATTACATAAACCCAGATTTCCCTGAAGGATGAAACAGGCAAATTCACTTCCTGCCCTGCCGTTTCCTGATACGGAGAAATGATAATTGGCTGTTCAGCTTCTTCGGCGGCTTCTGCATATTCTGTTTCTTCGGTTTCCCCGGTTTCTTCGTCTGTATGCGCAGAGGGCATCATCGCAAGAGAATCCGGGCGGGCGGGCGTTCCTGTACAGTTGAACAGCAAAATTAACGCAGCTATCAACAAGCAGAAACATTTTTCATTAATAAAAGGCTTCATTATTTAATTATCGTAAGAAAAAAGGAATAAATGTAATGCCGATTTGAAACATTATCCGGTAATTTTAGGGAAAAATTTAAAAAATACCACTATTATCAGAAGCAAATACCGAAAAAACGCCAAATTTCCTTAATTTTTTTTAAGGTAGTTTGTCCATAAAGTGTCTGCATTGGACAAACTCTAATTAATATGTTGACAAAACAAAAAAAAATAGATAGTTTTAAATCACGACGCAAGGTAGAGCAGTTGGCAGCTCGTCGGGCTCATAACCCGGAGGTCGCAGGTTCGAGTCCTGTCCTTGCTAATATTTAAAAGCATGAGAAAACGGCTTTTTTGTTATTTCTGAACACCTAAAGAGGTTCGTCGAACTATTTTAGGTGGGAGACTTCCCCTTCCACAGGGTGTTTCTAACCATTGCAAAGACTGAATGACATATAGAACGACATAGAAACCATGTTTCGTAATTCGTTCTCCGTGTTATTCATGCGAGGGTTAGGAAAATGAAGAAGCCACTTCCATTTTCTGTTTTCAAAAGGGCTAACCGCCCATCTTATCTGGTAGCGTTCAAAAATGAATTGACTGGAACCTACCTGCCGCCTATCAGCACACGACAAACCGATGAAGCCGCCGCAATCAAAGTAGCTTATGACTGGTACAAGAACGGTGTCCCGAACAAGAACAATGTAGGCGGACTTATAGTCCGAAATCTCAAAGAGTACACATTGAGGGATTTAGCAAAGGAAGCCGATAAAACCGATGTCGAATCAATTATCAATGAATTGAAACGCAGAGGCTTGTTGAAATCGGCAGTCATCACAGACACCAAACAGGACAGAGACTTTGCACAGTTCATTCTCAATTTTTGGGATTATGACAATTCTCCGTATGTCAGAGAGAAGTTGCGGAAGAATCACGGCATTCATCGGCGGTACTGTCATGAACAGTTGGGAGCGGTGAAGAAATACTGGGTTCCATATTTTTCTGGGAAACTGTTAGGCGAATTAAAACGACAGGACATCGAATCTTTCATCGAGTATTTTGAAACTCTGCCTGAAAAGAATGGGGAACGAATACCAAAATCGGCAAAACGGAAGAACAACATTATTCAGGCAGGTACTATTCCACTGTCATGGACTTTCAATAAAGAGATGATTGAAAAAGACATCACGCAGGGAATAACATGGTTTTCAGGAAAGGCGGCGGAACGCAATATACTAACACCAGAATTAGCGGCGGCAGTATTTAAAGCCCAATGGAAAGATGAAAGGGCTAGACTGGCAAATATGCTGGCAATGGTTACAGGAATGAGAGCAGGTGAAATACAGGGTTTGAGAGTTCAGGATTTAGGGAAAGATTGTTTATACATTAAACACTCATGGAATCGACATGATAAATTAAAGACTACAAAAACTAATGAAAGCCGAACAGTTGAAGTTCCATTTCCGGGGCTTATTCAAGATTTGCTTACACTTGCGGCAACTAATCCACACGAACAAAGCATGGAGAGTTTTATATTTTGGGCAGAGAAAAACTCCGACAAACCAATGGAAGCAAGCCTGTTCATTGACGGTCTTCGTGAAGCATTGATATTAAATGGCATGAGTGAGAAGTCAGCCAAAGCCTACACATTTCATGGCTGGCGGCATTATTTCACTTCCTACATGAGAGAACGGATAAACGAAAAACTGTTACAACAGCAGACAGGGCATAAAACACTTCAAATGCTCAACCACTATTCAGGACACATGATAGCAGGGGACAGAGAACGAATACGGCAAGCCAAAATAGAAACCTTCGGCGGATTGTTGCCTGAAACCGCAAGTACATTGCTTAGAGTGGGAGCATAGCATGAAAAATTGCAAAAAAACACATTTTAATGGAAACGGGCAGACCAAAGGTCTGAAGCCTCTTCAGAGCAACTACAATGTAGGAGGTTTTTATGACTGAACAGAAAGAAAAATGGGAACGAGTGCAATACGAACTAATGGAAATATCTGTTGAAATGACGGCGATGGGGGACATGATACAGGGCTTGTTTCTCAATGAGGAAATGGAGACGGTTACACCCAAAGGAGTGAAAATACTCATGATGGGAATTGGGAAACGTCTTGATGATTTGAGGAAATATGTAGGAGGAAAAGTGGATTAGCCCTTGCGTTTGGTTTTTGCTTTTGGGAGGTAGTAGCCCCGAACTTGGTTTAATGTCTGGGTAACGGCGGCTACTGCTTCATCAAAGCATTTGTTCAAGGTGTTAGTTACATCAGAGGGTAATGCTTCCGCAGGTTTCAACAGTTCGTATGGCTCAATGTTCAAAGCGGATGCAAACTTAACCAGAGTTTGAGGTGAAACCCAACGGTTGCCGTTTTCGATATTACACAGGAAATTGACCGAAATGTCGAGTTCTTCGGCTAAATCGGCTTGAGAGAGATTGCGGCTCTGCCGATGCCGCTTGATATTCTTGCTTAGAATACCTCTTAGTTCCTGTTCATTCATAATTCCCTCATAGAGAATAACTAATCCTATTATTAGACACATAGATTGACAAACACCTTATGGAGAATGATATAATTCTCTGTAGGGGAATACAAAATTGAGTTTTGGAGGAAGGAAATGAAAAAGATTGTTTTTATTGTGATGATAACTTTGATAGCAGTATCAGCATTTGCTGATACTAGAATATTTACGGTGGAGTATATTCAAGAGTTAATAGCAGAAGCCAAAGAAAAAGGAGACTATATGCTTCTTGTTAATTTTGTATATAGTGTTCATCCACAACTCACAGATTATTTAGAAAGATATCCACATAACAGAGACATGAACATATATGCAATGACCTTTATGCCATTATATATGTCGGTAGTTATGGTTGACGAAACAAACAGGCGTGAGGAAATGATTGAGCAGTATAGACAGAGGGCGGCTAACAGAGGAGAGTAATATGCTTCTTGACATTCTCTAATAGTAATGTAATATTTCTCTATTAGGTCATAGTCCTTTCGAGGGAAATCAATATGACCTTAACGGAGAAATCATGGAAAACTTCAACAGGTTTATTGATGTGGTCAAAAAATACGCAGAAGCATACAGAGAGTTGGAGGAAATACAGAAAGCCCCGGACTTTGATTTTGTTCCTGAAATCGGAGACCAGAAGACAGGTATAATCGGGGAATCTTTTATTTATGAGTTTTTGAAACGGCAGGGACACCCTAATCTTGAGTTTGGCAATCATTCACAAAAGGGATGGGATATAAAATATCCATTCGGGCTGGCTCCTAATGGTGTGGTACTTGTTCAGGTTAAGACGGTCTCGGCATTCTCGAAAACTAAAGCCATTTCAAATATTTATCTTGCCTCGGACTATTGCGAGTTATATCTTGTTTCATTGAATGAAGATTTGATACCAGACAATATTTGGAAACCGAAAGGCTTTATCCCTGCAAAAATAAAAATACAAGACGGTGAAGAAGTAGTTATTGGTACAAGATTGCCAAAAGACTAGAACGACACCGCAAGCGGATTTACTGATTTGAAAAATGTCTTTGAGGATTTCAAAAGGGCTTTTCCTGAATTGTATTAGAATATCTTTTAGCCGCAAAGGAAGGTATTTTTCTTGAATTGAATTGCCGCAGGGATATCCGAGGGCAGCAGAGGGGCTTCGAGTGCAAGGAAAATACCTTCGTGTGCCTCGGAAGGGGTGTTGGAAAACAGCCTGTGATGTCTTATAGTTATCTAATGAAAGAGCATGAAGCATTAGAATTATTAGCAGATGCTATGGTTATTTTATTTACGGAAATTGAAGCCCTAAAAGCAGAAATAACAGGTACTTCTAATGAGCAATATCAAAATTATTTAGATGAATTACGCAAATTACAGGAGCAATTAGAATCTCCCAATAAGTTTGTACCTACAATTTCACAATTGAGATTTTTTCAAGTAGTAAGAATAATGCATAAACCCAGATGTATTTCGGTATTTGAACATTACCCTAAGTTCAAAGAAGATTTAATAAAATTGCTTGCATTTAGATATATTTCTGAGACTAAAAATGGCTTAGAGTGGAAAAAGTCAACTAAATCATTAGCAGAATATTTTGGACATCAGGTAGAAGAAAATGAAAATAAACAATGGGCAGTAGTTGAAAACCTGTTTGATAAAAAAGGGTTAAAAGATAGTTTCAAAAATGCAAAAGAGAAAAGTTCTAAAGATTATGAGAAATTAATAGAGTTATTAGATGATGATCCCCCCAAAAGCGGATAAAATATTTCCTTATCCCTCCTTTTGTGAATTTACGTATAACATTAGTTTCTCCTAAAATAAAGATAACAATAAAATTATTTTAGGAGAAAATTTTATGAACCATTCAAACCAAACACAAGAAGTGTTAACCAGAAAAGAAGCCGCCTCTTTGATTAGGGTCTGTCTCACTTCTCTCGACAGAATGCGTCTACCAGTCATACGGATAGGGCGTAGAGTATTTTATCGCAGGGCAACATTAGAAGCATGGCTTTCAACTAACGAACAACCTAAGAAAATACACACAGGGAAGAATGTATGAACAAGGAACAGGTTATTCATAATATTGCTATTCGTCTATTTGAGAATACAGGGAAACTGAATCATGGCACAGTTTCTGTAATATTGACAGTGCACGAAGGCAGGGTGGCTACGGTCTGTCATGAGATTAAAGAAATCATTCGTAAACGTGAGGAGGTTAAGAATGAAATATGATGCAAGATATTTTTATCAAATACCTTTTGTGGGTACTAATAATTCATTAAAACGATATGAATTATGCGAACATATTGGCATAGAAATATCAGGCTTTTCTCCAGAATGGATTTCTCTTCATGTAACACATTCTCGTTCAGGAATCAAGCATCATTTGTTTAAAGATATGCAAGGTTTGGAGCCGTTCAAGTATGCTCTCTTATTAGGTGGCTCTATGTATATTGGTCTCAAAAACATCCCTGAAATGTCTACATTCCTGTATGGATATTTTGGAAATGATGCTGTGTTGATGAGATTAAAAAAAACTACCGTAATAACACTCTGGTTTTTTGAAGATAGAAAATTACAAGTAGAGATGCTATATGACCAATGGATTTCTTGTCAATTAGAGTTGGATTAAATGATTTGTCTTTTTTTTTGCATTGCTGTAACAAGGTACTCGAACCCCCACCGTGTGGGGGAAAGCCAAATGGAATACATGAATGATAGACAATATCTGCATAAAAATACCACGCTATGGAAATGATGAAATCATTGAACACTTGCAAGATAAATGGCAGAAGGACACCAGAACATATTCAGAGCACATACAAAATATGGGTGTTTATATTTCCCTTGACAGCATTATTATTCATGGCTCTCTTGCAAAATATTTCAAAGGTGAAAATATCATAGAATTAACGTTTAAGCAAGTAAAAGAAGCAATAAAGAAACTGGAGAATGATACAGGTATAAATTTTGAATCGGCTATTATAACGAGTATTGAATGCGGAATGAGTCTTATTACAAAAGAGCAGCCTTCGGAATACATGAAATTGTTTTGTTATCCAGCAAGATATACTCGGTGTGAATATGCCACTATGACAGGAGTTGAGACAGTAACTTATTCCACGCCGACAGGAGCTTATCAATTTTCAATGTATAATAAAATACAGGAAGTGCAGAAAAAGAAAAAGCAGTCCATTCCTGCAATGTTTAATGGGGTTAATATTCTACGTCTTGAATATAAGATTGTCAGAAGGCGAGGGATAAAGGCAAAGTTCAACAGGGATTTAACGGCTTATGACTTGCTAGATTTTGATATTTACCAGACATTACAGAACCTCTTTATTGAAGCGTATCAGGCAATCCCAAAATCTGGTTGGCAGTGTCATATTGAAACCAAAGAAAAAGTAACTCCTAAAGTATTTAATGAACTTGTAGCAGAGCAATATCGACAAATGTTCCCAAAAGAATATCTGCATTTTCTCAAGGTTTTGAAGGAGTCCGGGGCTTTGACGGACAAAAATATTGAACGTATCAGGGCGGCAAATCGGGCAAAGGAGAAAATGTACACATCAGTCGAATCCAGTCCCTTAATTAGAGAACTAGACGATATTGTTTTGAGTATGGTGCGGTGGGGTGTGGAGAATGATAGGTAGCACGACTATTTGCTTAATGATAAGGGTAGAGTATAAAGTATAAATTACTATATGTTTTAGGTATTATTGACTATGATTTCTTTTTACGATTTGACAATACAGAACCTGCCAAACTTTTTGTGCTTTTTGATGTTCTCCCATCTCTCAAGGCTTTGCTTGCTTTGGATGCAGTTTTTGACGAGCTTCTAACAGTGTTTTTTGCCATTTTACTTTCTCCTTCTGTAAATTATATTAATATTCAATTCCGTAGAACCAAACAATATTGATTATACATACCCACATTTGCCTTGTCAATAGTTACATTGACAATATAACATATTTATTTTAATATTTACTAACAAGGAGAATTATATGAATATAAATGAAATTCTTTTAATAAAATATGCTAAAAAATTAAATAGAAATCATGGTTTCCAAAATGGAACTCAGACAATCACTGAGGCAAAGGAAACAACTGATTCTGATAAAGATAGAAAAACTTATTTAGGTACATCTACATGTACAGATACACAAACTGAACAAATGGACACAGATAAAGACAGGAGAATAACCTTAGGTACTCAAACCTGTACTAATACAAGGAATGAAGAAACCGATTCTGATAATTACTATAAGACTGCTTAAAATGATATTGATTGTAACAAACACAAAAGATAATACAATTGATTATTTTTTAGGTTCTGTTTCAAAAGAACATTTTCGTTTCAATACTGATAATTTTTTATCAGATTATGATTTTGATTTTTCTCAAAACTGGTATATTAAAAATAAGAAATGTAATTTATTAATTAATCAAAAGAAAATAAGTGGTATTTACTATAGAAGACCAGTTTTACCTTATTTAAATATACAAAATGCAAATGATGATTTATCAAGACAGTTACAAAATGAGGCTTATGATGTTTTTGACTCTTTCATTAACTCTATTGATGTTAATTTTCTTAATAATAAATATGCCATGATAAAAGCAGAAAATAAGTTAATACAACTGAAAAATGCCAAGAACGTAGGTTTCTATATTCCTAAAACAATAATAACAAATGATAAATCACGATTGAACCAATATCTTAAACAGAATAAAAAATATTGTATCAAGCCGTTATACTTAGGTTACTTTGAACTGAAAAAGAATACCTATATTCCATATACTGCTATTATAGAAAAATGTGACTATGATAAGATAATTAACTATCCTGTTTTTATTCAAGAGTACATAGAAAAACAATATGAACTTAGGATAACTTGTATTGGCGATAATATATTTCCAGTAAAAATATTATCTCAATCTAACGACAATACAAAGATTGATTGGAGGGTAGATAATTGTTCTAGTGTTGAGTACACGAAAACGGAGATTAATAATGAGTTAAAAAGTAAATGTAACAGATTATTGCATTGTTTTAATTTAAACTTTGCATGTATTGATTTAATAGTAGATAAAAACAATAAAATTTATTTTCTTGATTTGAACCCAAATGGACAATGGGCTTGGTTAGACGAAATACTAGATTTAGGGATAGGAAAAGAAATAGAGAGGTATTTCTATGAAGGAAAATAGAGATAAATATATTGAGATGATAATTAGGGAAAAACAAACTGTGAACAATAGACGCTATGAGTCGTTTAAACAACGCCTATCTATGGCAATTGCAATATTAACTTTAATAGTTACAATAATACTGTTTGTTTTGAAAGATTATTTCTATAATATATACTTTTTATTTAATCATATTAAAAACGAACCATTAATATCATTAAGTATACTATTAATCATTTTTTATTTATTTTGTTAATATTATATAAGGGAACCTCTAAAAACCAAAGTAAATAAACAAAAAACATGATATAATGGAAATATGAAACAGAAAGGATTTTTTGATGAAGAAGAGTGCTTAAAAAAATTAAGCAGTCTGGGAGAC
>JAIRQN010000095.1 GCA_031256445.1 Treponema sp.
TGTTCGACAACTCTGTCAGTTGTCTCACAAGTCCTGCATTTTTTCAGGCTAAAGCCTTGCAAAAATGCATTTTTATAAGGAAGTTGTTTAATAACTGAAGTTATCGAACAACTCTATTACTAATATCAAATAAAATCAATTGTTTGTCAAGTTATCCCTGTTTTTCAGGCGTTTTTATGCCAAGAAGCCTGCGCACGTCTGACATTGTTTTCGGCCCTCTGCCGATTCCCGCGAAATTAATTACCGCGAAAATTCTTACCGGGTTTTCTTTTCCCTTTATGGATATACGGGGCATTTCTTCCGTAATAAAACGTTTTTTTACCAGACTCCATGTGTTTTCGCTTATTAATATATCTGTACCAAAACGCCTGTTGAGCGATTCAACGCGGGATGCCAAATTAACAGAATCGCCTATTATTGTGTTTTCTATATGCGCTCCCGCGCCGAGCCGGCCCGCGGTAACCATGCCTGAATTTATGCCGCAGCTAACGCACAGATGAGGATCGCAGGCGTCATTTTTATTACGTTTTCTGTTAATTTCATAAACGGCTTTGCGCATCATAAGAGCCGCTTTTACGCAGTTATACGCTTCGCGGGAGGGGTTACCCGGAGTGTAGGATATGCCCCAATGGGCAACTACGGCGTCTCCTATTAATTTATCGATGCTGCCGTTTGTTTTTTCGACGCAGTAAATCATCCGCGCCAGACAACTGTTCAGCCATTTGAAAACGCGGACAGGCGCGTCATGCGCGAATTGATTTGCAAAATTTTCTGATATTTCCGCAAACCCCATTATGTCAGAAAATAAAATCGTCGCGTGTTTTTGAAGGCCCGAGTTATTGGCCGGACTCCTCATTGACTGTAACGCAGTATCGCGGTTTCCAAATTGCCTGAAAACTCCGAGCGCGGAGAACATTTTCTGCAAAGAGGTTGTTAAAATGCCGATCTCGTCGCGTCCTGCCGGACGAAGGATTACATTAAATTCTCCGCCTTCGGCTGCGCGCGCGGCCGAAGCCAGGGCTTTTAACGGAATGGTAACGCTCTTTGAATAAATCCAGACGATTAAAGCGGAGAACAGCAAAAGGGCAAAACAGAGCAATACGCTGCGCCGCATTACCGTGTTTATCTGTTTATAGACTGTATCGTATTCAATGTTGGTGATAACAACGCAGCCGCCTGTGTTTAAATTAGTATAAGCTGTAAACTGATCTGCCGCCGGAAAACTGTAGTTTCCGGTTATTTCGGTTTCATCCAACAGGATATTTTTGCTGCCGGCATGCCATGGCGGCTCCCATTCCATTGAAAACTGCGAGAAAAACCATTTGCATACAGCGTTAATCGCCTTGATGCCAGAAGGCATAATTTTTGCCTTTATAATATTCTGATTTATATTTCCCGTAACGGTAAAAAACATATTTTTTACTTTTCCGGAAAATGATAAAAACGCGGTTTTTATATTCTTCCATATCCTGTATAAAAAATTTGCATAGGATGAAATTTCTTCGGATTGCGGGGAGTCTAATCCGGTATTTTCTTCCGTATATATGCCGCCGCTGTTCTGTATGCCGCGGAATAAACCGCTGTCCGCTATATTTACATTTTTACGCGCAAGTTCAAAATCCCTGTGGATTAGTATATCGCCCGACGCGTTTACCATCCAGGAACAGCTTTCTTCCGAAGAAAACGCATCTGTTAGTTTTTCGCAGGAGAAAAGCGTCACTGCCGCGCCTGTCTCTCCGGAAAAGAAAATGGCGAGTAACGGAGCGGAAAAATGAGGCGCGGCGTTCAGAACCGCGGTTTGGCCCCCGGAGGACTGCCTTAAGAAAGCTTTTTGACTTTTAATATAAGAGGAGGCAAGTGAAACATCAATTTCGTTCAACCGGAAAAATTCTTCGTTTACAATATGTCTGTCGGCATGGTTAATGGTAAAAAACAGATACGCGATATGCCGGTTTTGTTCATAAAAATTCCGCGCTATTTCCTGAGACAGGGAAGCGCTGATTTCCGCTGAATTAAACATCGTAACAAGAAGAAGGGAATCGGAGAGGGTTTTCGATAGAATATCATCAGCCTGTACCGACGCTTTCCTGTTACCATCAAGAATAATGTTTTCCGCCTGAATTCCAGTATCCTGACGCATGGAATGGAAAACAAAAGCGGTTAACGAAACAAGGGAAATTGATAAAATAATGACGACAATCATTACCAGCTTGAAGCCGATTGTGAATATTGTAGTTTCATCCGTTTTACGGCGTATTGTCTCGCTCATAACCTGACTTTATGTATTTTCTTCATTAATATTGCTATTATTATCGGAAAATATTATGTTTTTTTAATTTATTTATCCAATATTGGCCCCTATCTGCTGATTATTATCTGTTATATAATACTGTCATGTTGCCAAAACTCATTAAACACGTTCTTGCAGACAGTCCTCAGTCACAGGAAACAAGCGTTTGCGGATGGGTCAGAACCAAGCGGGAGATGAAAAATCTCGTCTTTGTCGAAGTAAACGACGGTTCCTGTTTCGCTGGAATTCAATGTACCTTTGACATGGGAAAAGGTATCTGTGAAAAGACCGCTGAGGCTCTTGGCTTCCTTACTACAGGCGCTTCTGTGGAAATAACCGGAAAACTTACCGCCTCTCCGGCTTCCGGGCAGGCGGTGGAAATAGCCGCCTGTAGTCTGCGGGTAATTGGGCAGGCGCCGGCGGAAGCTGTAAACAGCGATAATCCCGCGCTTTGTATACCGGCTTACCCGCTTCAGAAAAAACGGCATTCCATGGAATTCCTGCGCGAAATAGCGCATTTGCGTCCGCGGACAAATACTTTCGGAGCGGTGGCGCGTCTCAGGAGCAGGATGTCATTCGCAATTCACAGGTATTTTCAGGAGAGAGACTTTCATTACCTTCACACGCCGGTTATCACAGCCGGGGATTGCGAAGGAGCGGGAGCGATGTTTCAGGTTACAACGCTTGAACCTGCCAAAGATACGGCAGGCGCGCAGCCTGCAGGCGGTCTGGATTATTCAAAGGATTTTTTCGGAAAGAAAACATTTTTGACAGTATCAGGACAGCTTGAAGCGGAAACCTACGCTTCAGCCATTTCCCGCGTTTATACTTTCGGCCCTACTTTCCGCGCGGAAAATTCCAACACTGTCCGCCACCTTGCCGAGTTCTGGATGGTGGAGCCGGAGGTAGCTTTTGCGCAGCTTGAAGACAATATGGCTCTTGCCGAGGATTTTATTAAATATATTTTTAACGCGGCATTGAATGAATGCGCCAGCGAGCTTGAATTTTTTAACGCCCATGTCGAGAAGGGGATAATCGAAAATTTACAGCAGCTTGCGAACGCGGAATTTACGCATTTTACATATACGGACGCGGTTAAAGAGCTTGAAAAAGCGTCTGCCGGAAACGGCGGTCTTTTTGAGTTCAAGCCGCATTGGGGCTGCGACCTGCAGAGCGAGCATGAAAAATTCCTGACGGAAAAAGTCGCATGCGGCCCCGTTATTGTCACGGATTATCCAAAAGAGATAAAAGCCTTTTACATGAAAATGAACGATGACGGAAAGACAGTGCGCGCGATGGATGTGCTTGTTCCCAGGTTAGGTGAAATAATAGGCGGATCGCAGCGCGAAGATAATCTGGAAAGGCTGATCCTGCGGATGAATGAGCTGAATTTAAAGACGGAGGATTATCACTGGTACCTTGATCTCCGCCGTTTCGGGACAGTTCCCCATTCAGGATTCGGCCTTGGGTTTGAACGCTTAATTCAATATGTCAGCGGAATGGCGAACATACGCGATGTAATTCCGTACCCCCGCGCGGTCGGCCAGGCGGAATTCTAAAACAGGCCCGAAATTTTTCCCGAACTGTCAACGTCTATTTTTTCCGCGGACGGAACGGCAGGAAGCCCAGGCATTGTCATAATCTCTCCGGTGTAAACGACGATAAAACCCGCACCCGCCGATATTTTCACATCACGCACTGTTAAACGCCATCCGCGCGGGGCTCCCAAAAGGAGCGGATCGTCCGAGAAACTGTACTGTGTTTTTGCCATGCAGACAGGGACTTTATCCAGTCCCATTTTTTCAATCTGCCTGATCTTCTTCTGGGCGTCGCGCATAAAATCAACGCCGTCCGCGCGGTAGATTTTTTTCGCGACCGCTTCTATCTTTTCGTTAATTGAAAGGCTGGCATCGCAGGAATACTCAAAACTGTTGGGCCGCTCGCAAAGACGGACAACTTCATTGGCGAGATCCCGCGCGCCTTCGCCGCCTTTAGCCCAGACTTCGGAAACTGCCGCGTTCACGCCTGCTGCCATGCATTTTTCCTTTATTAAATCCAGTTCCGCTTTTGTGTCTTTTGGGAACGCGTTGACGGCGACCACAGCCGGAAGTTTATAAACCTGCGTTATATTTTCTATATGCTGAACAAGGTTCGGAAGGCCTTTTTCAAGAGCGGCGGGATTCTCTTTATCCAGTTCGTTCTTACCGGCGCCGCCGTGCGATTTAAGCGCGCGGACAGTGGCGACAATGATAACCGCCGAAGGTCTTAACCCCGCGATACGGCATTTAATATCAAGGAATTTTTGCGCTCCAAGGTCCGCGCCGAAACCGGCTTCTGTTACAACATAGTCGGCGCATTTTAAGGCAAAGCGCGTCGCCATGATCGAATTGCAGCCGTGGGCGATGTTCGCAAATGGGCCGCCGTGTATAAAAGCGGGATTGCCTTCCAGCGTTTGCACAAGATTCGGTTTCAGCGCGTCTTTAAGCAAAGCCGCCATCGCTCCCTGCGCTCCCAACTGGGAAGCGGTAACCGGCCGCTCTTCTGTCTGTTTCCCGTAAGTGTATCCGATAATTATCCGCCCAAGCCGTTCCTTTAAATCGTCAATACCGGATGAAAGGCATAAAATCGCCATTATTTCTGAAGCTACGGTTATGTCAAAACCGTCTTCGCGCGGGAAACCGTTTGCCTTTCCGTTAAGGCCGCTTGCAATAAAACGAAGCTGGCGGTCGTTCATGTCAACACAGCGCCGCCATGTAATTTTCCGCGGGTCAATGTTGAGTTTGTTTCCCTGGTAAATATGATTGTCAATTAACGCGGCGAGCAGGTTATTTGCCGCTCCTACCGCGTGAAAATCGCCTGTGAAATGCAGGTTGATATCTTCCATCGGGATAACCTGCGCCCAGCCTCCGCCGGCAGCTCCGCCTTTAACGCCGAATACAGGACCGAGAGACGGTTCCCTCAGCGCGACAAGCGCCTTCTTTCCAATCTTCCACAGGCCGTCTGCGACGCCAACTGTCGTGGTGGTTTTTCCCTCTCCCGCCGGCGTCGGGTTGATTGCGGTAACCAAAACAAGTTTACCGTCTTTTTTATCCTGACTGTTTTTTAAAAAATTGAAATCAATTTTTGCCTTGTATTTTCCGTAATATTCGATATATTCTTCGCCGATGCCTGCTTTCTCTGCGGCATCTTTAATATTAAGCGCGCGCGAAGGGAACACAGACTGTGCTATTTCAATATCTGTGCCTGAAAATTTTTCTGTGTTTGGCATTTCATGATAATGTAACTATAATTAATAAATGTCAAGCGGCGGTTTTTACCACGACATGTTTTATAATCTTCTGAATTCATAATTCACTTCGGTTCCATTAACTGAAACAATACAATATATTTTTTTGCTTCTAAAATCTTCAATTGCGATAAATTTAACATTGTTGGTTTCGAATATATACCTTGAATGAGCGTGTCCCATAAACATAATGCTGCATTTGTTCCGCAGTATTGATACGATCCGCGCTCTTTCCGCTGTGGCTGTTACCTGCTGCATTTCCACAGGGCTTCCTACAAACAGCGGAGAATGGGTAAAGACAAAAATTCTGCCGCTTGTTTTTTTTATTTCTTCTTCCAGCCAGTCAAGCTGCTGCCTGCCGAAGAAGGAGTTTGCGGAGTCCAGGATAAAAAGGGTTGTGTCCGCGCCGTCTATTTTGTACATTGTGGAGCCGATCAGTTCCTGCCATACTGACCAGCTGTCAAAATAAATATCGTGGTTGCCGATAACGGGGTAGCAGGGTACGTTAAATGTTTCCGTTATTTCCATAAATTTTTCAATGTCCTGCCTGCGGCCGCTTTGCGTTATATCGCCCAGAACGACTACAAATTTTATTTCATTATTTCCGGCAAGAAGACCCTCCATATTTTCAAAACCCCAGGCGTCTGCGTCTTCAATATGAGTGTCGGCCAACACGATAAATGAATATTCGTTTCCGAAAGACGGCGTTAAATCGCCGCTTGAAAGAAATCTGAAATTATTTTTTTCCTTTAAACGGATGTCAAGGTCGTTTGAAACAAAAAATCCAAGCGTGTCAATGGTGCAGCCGCAAAGGCTGAAAGCGGCAATTAAAAGGATATTAAAAAAAATTAATGTTAAATATTTTACCACGAAAATCCCGCTCCTGTGCGCCAGTTTATTCCATAAAAAGTGGAGGCAAAACCGTCTCCTCCGCTCTGAATGAACCATGTTTCGTTATTAATAAACCAGTTCCTGTTTATGCGGACTGTGGAGTAGATGTTGTATGAATACGCCCCCGTATTATTTGCGCGGAAGTCATTAAAATTTCCCCATCCCGTTCCTATCAGGATTCTGTCTGAGTTTACTATATTAAAAAACCCGTAATATAAAAGCATTGATTCAAATTGCGCCCTGTCGGCGAAGTATGAAGAAAATCTTAAATTCAAACCAATCGATATTCCGGCGTATCTGTTAAAAAATGACACATACTGAAGGATTGAATTTGTGTGTGCCTGATATTCCGGAAGGCCGTTGTATATATGCGAAAATGAAAAATTAAGCGGTATTTTTTTAAACGGAGAGTAAGCGGCGCTGCTGAAAAGATCAATAATGGCGGCGTTTTTTACTATATCAACTGATAAACCGCTTTTAAATTTTATCATGTTATTAAGTTCCAGGCTGCCAATAGCCGACATTCCACCCAAAAAACCGGAACCCCTGTTATACTCAAACGCGGTATTTGATATTATCTCCCTGCCGGTTATTTCCGCCGCGGCTGTATTCCGGAGCAAGAAAAGTAAAAAAAATAAAAAAATGATCCGGTATTTTCTGTGCATAATACATTATTTCATAATATTGGGTATAAAGATATAATATTTTTATGCATGGAAGTTCGCCGGAAAAAAGCGAAAAATTTGTAAAAATGACCACTGAACCTGTCAGAAAGCTGGTTCTTGGCCTGGCAGGGCCAAGCATTGTTATTATGATGACATCGGCGGTTTACAATATGACGGATACTTATTTTGTAAGCGCTCTGGGCACAAGCCAGGTAGCCGCGGTAGGTATCGCCTTTCCGCTTATGGCTGTTATACAGGCAATCGGGTTTTTCTTCGGGCAGGGTTCCGGCAATTATATGGCGCGGGCTTTGGGAGCGCGGGACAGCGACGGCGCTTCGCGCATGGCGGTAACAGGTTTAATCAGCGGTTTTATTTTTATGTCCGTAATCGCGGCGGCAGGTCTTGCCGCTCTGGGGTCGCTGGTTGACGGGCTTGGCGCGACTGCGACAATCAGGCCGTTCGCCAAAGAGTACATAACATTCGTTCTTCTGGCTTCTCCGTGGATGGCCGGTGCGACTGTTTTAAATCAGCAACTGCGGTTTCAGGGGAGCGCGGCTGTCGCGATGGCTGGAATGTTATCCGGCGCTATTTTGAACATTTTCCTTGATCCGCTTTTTATTTTTGTTTTCGGCCTGGGGGTAAAAGGAGCCGCGATTGCCACCCTGATAAGTCAGATCACGAGTTTTTTTATTCTCTTTTTTTACGCGGCAAGGCGCAAGGGCAATATCCCGGTCAGATTCAGATATTTTTCCCCGTCCGCCGCCCGTTACGCTGAAATGTTCCGGGGAGGGGTTCCGGCTCTTATCCGCCAGAGCCTTATGAGTATTGCCACGATCATTATCAATCACTTCGCGCGGCCTTACGGGGATGCAGCCATAGCCGGAATTTCAATCGCAAGCAGGCTCTCCATGTTCGCAACTTCGATTGTGCTTGGTTTCGGCCAGGGGTTTCAGCCTGTATGCGGTTTCAATTACGGCGCGAAACTTTACGGCCGCGTGAAAAGCGCTTTCTGGTTCTGCGTTTATTTCAGCTGCGGCAGCCTTACTGTTATGTCAATTATAATGGCGTTATTCGCGCCGCAAATAATCGCCGTATTCCGCAACGATTTGGAAGTAATCGCAATCGGCGCACTGGGGTTAAGGCTCCTTTGCATCAGCATGCCGTTCACAGCCGGAATTATTATGGTTAACATGATGCTGCAAACAATGGGTAAAGCCCTTGACGCGAGTATTGTCGCTTTTTCACGTCAGGGGATTTTCCTTATTCCAAGCCTTTTTCTTTTGGGGCCTCTTCTTGGGCTTACAGGCATTCAACTGGCAAGGCCGGTCTCGGAATTGATCAGTCTTGTTGTAGTTATTCCGATATTAATAAGAACATTAAAAAATTTACCTGAAGAAAAATCCGCGCAGGATTAAACGTAAAGGTAGCGTTTTATTTTCATTGTCGGGGTTTTCTCGAAAGGTTCAGACTGTATTTCGATCCTGTTCAATTTTGAAAAGGATGCGAGTTTTTTGTTTACCCATGCGCGCAGTTCTTCGAGCGCGTTTTCCAGCGCGCCGGCGGCGGCTTTCGCGGCATCGCTTAAACGCACAAGCGCGACAAGTTCGCCTTTTTTCCCCGAATATACAAGCGCGTCTTCGACAAGGCTGGATGAGCCAAGCAGCCCTTCGATCTCTTCCGGGTAGATGTTCTCTCCTGACGGGCCGAGTATCATCGCCTTGATTCTTCCTTTAATGCTTAGCCAGCCTTTTTTGTCAATGCTGCCCAAATCGCCTGTGCGCAGCCAGCCGTCTTCGGTGAACGCTTCGGCAGTTTTGCCGCTGTCGTTAAAGTAGCCCATCATTACATTGGGACCTTTCACCTGGATTTCGCCTTCGCTGCCGGGGTATCCTGAAATCCGCAGTTTGACATTCTGCGGCGCCTTTCCCATGCTGCGAACCGGGAAACGCCGCGGCCTGTTGCCCGTAACAAGAGGAGCTGCCTCAGTAAGACCGTAACCTGTCGAGTAGGGAAACCCGGCGCTGCGCAGAAAATTTTCCACTTCAGCGGACAGCGGCGCGCCTCCAATGCCGAAAAAGCGCAATTTTCCGCCCATCGCGGATTTAAGCCTGCGTCCGGAAAACTGTACCGCGGCGCGGCGCGTCAGCGGGAATTTGTACAGTTTGCTGTCATTCAGTTTCGGCGCGATTGCGTTATGGTACATTTTTTCGATAAAGAGAGGAACTGTTATTATGGCGGTAGGACGCAGTGTTTTAAAGGCAGGCAAAAGAACCGAAGGAGAGGGAGGCCTGTCAAGATATGTGACGCTTGCGCCACTCATTACAGGGGCGAGAAGGCCGATGCAGCTTTCGTAGGAGTGGGCGAGCGGCAGTACCGAAAGCAGCCTGTCGCGGGGGTATAATTTAACAAAAGACAATGACGACAGGGCGCTTGAGATAATGTTCGCGCCGCAAAGCATAACGCCCTTGCTGTTTCCCGCAGTTCCGCTGGTGTAAATTATTGTCGCAAGGTCGTAAGGTTCGCAGGGCGGACTGCCGGTGTCTTCTTCTGTTATGCGCAAAGGCATTATTTTTTCCGCGCCGCCGAGAAAAACCGTAATTTCGGATGTTTTTATGTCATCTGACGGGGAAATGCTGTCTATTACGATTATTGGTATCCGCGCAAATATATCCGCCAGAAATTTGAATTTTTCCAGCATGGAACGGCCCAAGCATACTGCCGAAACATCGCAGTGGACAGCGATATTTGCTGTTTGTTCTGCTGAAAATCCCGTAAGCATGGGAACGGAAACCGCTCCGGCGAACGCAATCCCAAAATACGCAAGCGGCCATTCGGGGCAATTTTCCGAAAGAAGCAAAACCTTTGCACCTTTTTTTACGCCAATTTCCCTAAAAAGAGAACCAAACTGGCGGGCGCGGATTCCCATTTGCAAATATGTTACGCGCCTGCAGTTTTTTCCGCCGCTTAACATCGCAAAGGCTGTGCGGTTTTTGTATCTTAAAGACGCCGCGAGGCATAATGAAATCAGTGTTTTTTCGCGTAATTGTATCATCAATGATTTAGAGTTATTTTTTTTCAAAAAGTTGCATATCCGGGTATTTCGTAAATTTGAACCGTATTCCGCATTTTGCCGCAGTGGTGGCATTTTTTACGGAAATTTTGTATAAATAACAAATGCGGGTGTTTATTGTATACGCTCATCCAAGCGCCGATTCCTTTACCAGAGAGGCAAAAGACAGCTTTATCAAAGGACTGGAAAGCGCCGGGCACAGTTATGTGATATCCGATCTTTACGGGATGAATTTCATCACTGACATGAGCGAGGCCGAATATCTGCGTGAGGCGTATTACCGCAGAGACGAAAGCGTTCCCGCCGATGTCGTTATGGAGCAGGAAAAAATCAATT
The DNA here is from genome assembly GCA_031256445.1 of Treponema sp. GTDB lineage: Bacteria > Spirochaetota > Spirochaetia > Treponematales > Breznakiellaceae > WQXQ01. The sequence goes on from JAIRQN010000095.1 coordinate 10,539, forward strand.
TATGTGACGCGATAGTTTTTATTTTTCCGCTGTTCTGGTCAGACGCGCCGGCGAAGATGGTCGGCTGGTTTAACCGCGTATGGACATACGGTTTCGCCTACGGAGAAGACCGCGCGATGAAACATCTGGAAAAAGGGCTTGTTATATGCTGCGCGGGAAACACAATGGAATATTTTCAGAAAACCGGCATTTTAAGCGCCATTGAAAAAGTGATGCTGGAAGACCGTCTGTATGACAGGGTTAAAAACAGGGAACTGTTGATACTTGACGGAACCAGCCGGGAAAGCCCGCTGCGTCAGCAGAACCGCAAAAAACACCTTGAGCGGGCTTTTTCGGCCGGAGTCAGTTTTTAGCTGAAATACCTTTTCAGTAAACCTTTAAAGCCCGAGCAATGCCGCGCTTCGTCACGCGCCATTTCGTGCACTGTGTCGTGTATGGCGTCCAGGTTTTTTTCTTTTGCGCGTTTGGCAATGTCAGTCTTGCCGGCGCATGCGCCGTGTTCGGCTTCGATTCTCAGCTCCAGATTTTTCTTTGTGCTGTCTGTGATCACCTCTCCCAGAAGTTCGGCGAATTTCGCCGCGTGTTCGGCTTCTTCCAGCGCGTAACGATGGAAAGCGTCGGCGATCTCGGGATAACCTTCGCGTTCGGCGACCCGGCTCATTGCAAGATACATTCCCACTTCGCAGCATTCGCCGTTAAAGTGCGCCTGTAGATCTTTCACTATGTCCGCGTCTACGCCCTTCGCGATGCCGACTACATGCTCCGCCGCGTAACCGGTGTCCGCCGCCTGTTCCTTGAATTTGGAAGCGGGAACCTTGCATGTTGGACAGAACTCCGGCGCGCTGTCTCCGGTATGTACATAGCCGCAAACTGAACAAACCCATTTTTTCATAAATCGCTCCTTAAAAAATTGAATAATTTATTATAAATCAGATTTTTAAGATAATCATCTTAAATTTTAATTTTTAGCCAAGGGATTACCCAAAACGGCTTTTTTTGATAGATTATCATAGAGATATATGAATTTTATCAATAAATTTCAGGAAGCTTTGAGAATTCCCACTGTTTGGCCTTCCCGGGCGCTTTTTGATGACAGTGAAGCGCAGGCGCCTTTGCTGCGTTTTCAGGAATTTTTAACGGAAAATTTTCCCGTTTTTCATAACACGGCCGAGCGTCATGTACTGAACCCATTTTCGGTTATTTATCACTTGCCGGGAACTCAGGACAGTGACGCCGTTCTTTTAATCGCCCATTACGATGTTGTTCCGGCGGAAAAGGAAAAGTGGAGCGTTGATCCCTTCGGCGCGGAATTGAAAGACGGCTATATCTACAGCCGGGGCAGCCTGGACATGAAAAATGTTCTAATAAGCATTTTGGAAGCGGCTGAAAATCTCCTGGCTGAAGGCTGGAAGCCAAAAAAAGATATCTGGATCGCATTGGGCGGCGATGAGGAGCGCAGCGGTTCTTTGGGAGCGAAAGAAGCCGCCCGATGGTTTGAACGCAGAGGGCAGCGGTTTGAATGGATACTGGATGAAGGCACTCCCATCGCGGAAGGGCAGATAAAGGGCATCGATTTGCCTTTGGCGCTTGTCAGCATAGAAGAAAAAGGATATTTAAGCCTGAACCTGACAGTCGATCAGGAACCGGGTCACGCTTCAAGGCCACCGGAAAATCAGGCCGCGGCGATACTTGCGCGCGCCTTGTGCAGAATCGCGGAAAGGCCGTTCCCGTTCATGCTCAGTACAACTGTTGAAATGTTTTTTGCCAGGGCCGCTTCTTATATGGGTGGCATTCAGGGGTTTGTTATGTGTCATGCGCGCGCTCTTGGGCCGCTGTTTTTTAAACTGGCCGCGACAACCCCGACGATGGCGTCCATGCTGCGCAACACTGTTGCCATGACGCAGCTTTCGGGAAGCGCGGCTGATAATGTAATGCCGTCTCAGGTTCGCGCTGTTATAAATCTGCGGCTGCTGTGGCCGTGGACGGTAGAGAAGGCAATCGCTTTCATTAAAAAGGCGGCTGCCGACGAGCGCGTAAAGGTGAGCGTTTACGGGCTTGGAACTGATCCTGTTCCCGCAAGCAGCGATTTTATGAATCATGGCTGGCGTGAACTGGAGAGCGCGATGAATGAAACATGGCCGGGCATACCGCTTTTCCCGTTCATCATGGTCGCTACAACAGACTCCCGTCATTATAAAGATTTAACAGGTTGCATTTTCCGTTTTAATCCGTATAAACTGAAACCGGAAGAATTGAATACGATACACGGTCACGATGAACGCATTTCAGTTGAAAATCTTCACCGCGGATTGTCATTCTATACCAGTCTTTTGAGGTTATTATGAAACAGGAACAAAAAAATTCACAGTTACCCGCGAATGATTTAAGCATGAAAATCGGAGGGAAAGCGTTTATCTTTTCGGCTTCCATTATTCTGGCTCTGATGATTTTTTCGGGTATTTTGACCAGGGTTCTTCCCGCCGGAATGTTTGACAGGATTGTCAGCGAAGGGCGCACTCTTGTTGTGAACGGGAGTTACCGCGAGATCGCCCGTCCCAATTATCAGATATGGCGCTGGTTTACCGCGCCGATTGAAATTCTCTTTGGACCTGATAATCTAACCCCGATTGTCTTATTGATTTTTATTTCCGTTGTCGGAGGTTCAATCGCCATACTTGAAAATTCCGGGGTAATGAAGGCTTTAATAGATTTTCTTGTAATCCGTTTCGCCAAAAGAAAGTACGCGTTAATTGTCGTAATGGTCGCTTTCTTTATGTTCATTACAGGTTTTGTGGGTATATACGAAGGAATGATACCCATGATCATTTTTGTCATTCCGATAGCGATTGCCCTTGGCTGGGATTCACTTACGGGGCTTGGCATAAGTCTTTTGCCCCTTGCGTTCGGGTTTTCCGCTTCTGTTACAAATCCCTTTACAATTGCCGTAGCGCAGAAAATAGCCGATCTTCCGCTTTTTTCCGGAGCGGGCTTACGGATAATTTTCTTTCTTGTGATATTCGCCCTTGTCTGCTTTTTTGTTATACGACACGCAAAGAAAGTGGAGAAGAACCCGGAAAGTTCCATCTGTTTTAAAGAAGATGAAATCCTGCGCAAAAAAATGAAGATGACAGATAACGCAATGACAGCCGATGCAAATAATGCCATTACAAAAGATCAATGGCGCGCTCTTATCTGGTTTACATCGTGGATCGCTTTTGCGATGATTCTGGTGATAGCGACAGCGCGTATCCCCGGTCTTTCCGATCTAGCCTTCCCCCTAATGACTGTCTTTTTCCTGATCGGCGGAATTGGCGGAGGCTTTTTCAGCGGTTTTAACATTGCCGGAATTGGCAGAGCGTTCGGCAAAGGCGTGCTGGGTTTCCTGCCCGGTATTATCCTTGTAATGATGGCGTACAGCGTAAAACACATCATCACCGAAGGCATGATAATGGACACAATACTTTTCAGGGCATCCGAGCTTATTAAACAGACGTCTTCCATAGCAGCCGCTTTTATGGTTTACGCTACAACGTTAATTTTGGAGTTCTTTGTCGGCTCGGCAAGCGCCAAAGCGTTTCTTATGATGCCAATCCTGACCCCGTTAGCCGATCTTGTCGGCATCACGCGGCAGACTACGATAATGGCGTTTAACTTTGGCGACGGCTTTTCCAATATGATATACCCGACCAACGCCCTGCTTCTTATCGCCCTGTCATTCACCGTAGTGAGCTATCCCAAATGGATACGCTGGACATGGAAGCTGCAGGCCGCCGTTCTTGTTATTACGTCGATCTTTCTTGTGATTGCCGTAAAAACCGGCTACGGGCCGTTTTAGGTTTCCTTGCTTATTGGATATCTCTGCAAAAAAGTGTGCCTGATGCCGCTTGCGTTTTTTATCTGTGTTAAGTTGTAGTTGTTTGGGCCAGACGCTGTTTAATTTCTTCGGGGGATAAACCTTGATCAAGAAGGCTTAAAAAATATTTGTGAGCTTCTTCGAGACCTAACTGGATACCTTGTTCGATACCTTCTTCCCGGGCGTCTTCTGCGCGAATCTCCGCTATCTCTTCTACGCTTATATCATCAAATAACATATTAATTACCTCCGATCCGTGTTCTTCCAGAAAATCCTTCAAAATACCATGCTCTATACAGTATCCTACAGCATTTCTTACAGATTCATCAAGTGATAAATTCCCTTTATACTCGTTTACCTTTCCTATGAAAAAACTGTAGCCGTTAAGGTTTTCGCTTCTTTTGAGCATTTCCATGTTGCGTCCCTGATTAATATTGTAAATCTGTACTACGAGTTCCAATGGAAAGTTTTCGCTTCCTGTCAGCTTCAAGCCTTTAGTATCCTTGAAAGCGGAAGAAAGACTTAGTTCATAATGATCGGGACATTCCTCCTTACCGTTGTACAGGACAATAAACTCAGGCGTTGGAATTTTAATCAGTTTCCTGTGATATATGTCTCTGTTTTCGATGATCTTTTCGTACACTCTGGCGATGTACATTAGAACCCTAAGCGGAATATTTTGATTAATTGTCGCCTGATGCTCGATTAATACGACAATTCTGTCATTGATTGTAAAAGACAGATCATTTATCTGTTTCATAAAAAGAGCTCCGGAAAGGGTATTGATATCGATGATTGCGTCCTTTGGAACATCAATACCCTCGATAGCCGAATACAGTTCCCGCAAGATTTCAGGATTACTGAAAAGTTTTGAAAATACGCTGTCCTTGTGCCTGATGTTCGCGCTTAAATCCATAACATACCTCATGCGGTAATATCGCGGAGCGTCGAAAGACTCCCCGCGAAGAACATTCAAAGATGAAAGTTCTTCACCCTATATTGGGCGCGGCCGTACATACCGCTTTGGTCTGGAGAGGATTTTTTAGAAGAATTTTACCACGAACAGTTCCGAATAACACGAACCTAATGTTTGAAATCTCTTAACGAATATAGCATGACTCCATTACTACGCTACAGATGGTGTATTTACAGCGAGCCTCGCAGAGGCGAAGCTTCCAGTACCGTTGTCCACAGGGACGCTATGAAAAAGCGGTGCCTGACCGTTTGCATGTACCTTAAGTACAAAACGAATGAGTGAAGAATTAGTCCGGCTCATTATTTGGCTTAATATCTCTTTTTTCTCTTTCAGCTTTCTTCCTTGCATTTGCTTTTTTTATTTTTTTATGAATGTCGCGATTTTTATGTTCATTTTTTCCATCATCGCGGAATTTCTGATATAAAAGTACATCATTTATACGTTTTAAATCTTCAGGTGAAAAATAATCAGATGGTGCATTGGATTTTGATTTTTCAACCATTTTTGTCTCCTTGATTAATCTCTTTTGTTTCATTTAAATATTTATTTAATTCTGGTGATTCTGTTCTATGTTTATCATTACAATATTTGTTTTTATATTTTTTTAGTATAATATTGTAATTAGTTTTAAGCCATAAATATTTAGAATATATACTAATATCTTTTTTTATACTTCCTTCCATATCTATTATTATTTGCCTTAAAGCTTTAAAAAAAATTAGTATACTGTCTTTGTCACCAAAAATATAATTTAATCCATCAAAAAAGTTAATATAATAAAGACCGTCAAAATCAATTGAAATTAAATTCTCAATTGATTTTAAATGATCAGGCTTATCAGCCCTTTTTATAATATCTTTCTTTCCATTAATTAATGTATTTTTATCCAGAATTATTCGCGGATAAATTGCCAGATTTTTCTCCATCTCATAAGCCTTTACCAAAGCAGGTCCAAAAATAATATTTTCATCATGGTATAATTTATCACAAATAATTGCGCCCCTTAATAAAAAATTTCTTTGTAATGCTGTAGCATAAAAAAATATTAATTCTGATATAATATGAAATAAACATGCTTCTTCTGTTTTGGAATATGAAATAATTATTGAATCAGAATAATGATTTACTATTTTTGTTTCTTTTCCCTGTGAAGACGAATTCTTTATTTCCAATTCTTTTGTATCTTTTAAAAAATTAAAAATTTTATTGGTTTCTGTTTCTATTTCCTGTTCATCTTTAAAGTTTTTTCAATTTTATTTTTAAAACCCAAAATATCAATAAATGCTAATAATCGTTCTTCATATATCATTCTTTTCTCCCTTGCAGTCTTGCCTCTACAATCTTGGGCTTATTGTATATTTCTCGGTATTGGTCTATCGGATAGACATTGAAATCAATTCGGACATTGATATGTTTATCACCATTAGGTGATGTATTGTAGTAACCGTCAGGCGTAATAACAACCCATTCCCCGTCATTAAAACCAATGAATTTTGCGATTTCTTTTAAAGTATTAATGTCCCATTTACGAAAAGTACCATCCCATGAACCGGAAAGAATTTGCCTGCCGTCCGGACTGAATGCAACTGAATAGACAAAACCTGTATGACCAGAGAAAGTCTTAATTTCCCAGCCTGCGGCGACATCCCATAATTTGATTGAATTATCACCAGAACCGGAAAGAATTTGCCTGCCGTCCGGGCTGAATGCAACTGAATTGACATAACTTGTATGGCCTAATTGAGGAAAAACTTCTTTCTTTTCCAAATCTCCTGTCTCTATCCTCATATAGCCAGAGGCGCTCAAGTTCTGGGCTGGAATCCCGTTTACAGACATTATCGCTATGTTTAGTATAGGGGTTAGTTCTTCTACTTTTAGATTAGAAAATTTCATTATTCCTTCAATGCCGTCCGGTAAAATTATCCGTGTATCTCCGGAAGAAAAAATTATTTTTTTTGTTTTTAAAGAAATACTGCTTGAACCTACGGTTTTGTTATTCTGATTGATTAATGCGACATTTACAACGAATTCAAAAGATCGTTTTCCGTTAAATACGACAGTACTCTTTGTTCGCGGTATAATATCCATTAATGGCCAGCCGGAGAATCCCCATGTATTTCGTCTGCCTGTTTTTTCCAGACCTTCCAGTAGCGCGTTAAGAGCGCCAAAGCCTGCTACAGATGGATCAAGTGCGATCCTCATTCCCAGATTCGCGGTTCTTCTTGCGTAATTGGTTTCTCCTATTTGAATCAGATTTGGATCGAATGTAATTTCAAATGGAGGATGTTCATTAAAAAAACGCGTTGTTTCCTTAAACGCGTCTATCCAGCGATCCCGCGCCTGTAAATCGTTTAATATTTTTTGGCTGATTGTTCCGCTGCTTATGGTTGTTGATAAAGTATTAAGCCGTGATAATGCTTCAAGCTGGGAAGGGTCAAAAGTTATAGCCTGAGTAAAATTAAAAAGCGCTTCTATTTCAGAGCCTCCCGCCTGAGCCGTAATACCCCTTGCAAGACCTGTCTGCGCCAGTACTGTCGAGGTATTTCCTGTAAGCAGTTCCTGTTTTCCGGAATCTGTCAATTGAATTCCAATTTGTTCAAGAAGCTGCGCCGTTGCTTCATTTAACAGCATTCCCCTTCCTTCAAACTGCGAAAGGTTTCCGTCCTTCATAAAATTCGCTGTGCGGACTCCCGTGCTTGCTTCTGTAATGGCAAGCTGCAATGAGTACCTGTTTTCCGAAAGTTTTTGTATAGTGCCAAAAAGAAAATACTGCGCGTTTGTTAAATTCCCGATATTTATAAAATCGGTATCCGAGAATCTTCCGCTTGCAGATAAATTTTGTTCAGTTATTATTTTATTCAGGTTTTGCCTGTCAATTAAACTGATAGCAGAAAATTTACCTATGTTATTATTCAGCAAACCTTGTATATAGATTGGAAGATACCCAGGGACATCTCCCTGTATATCAGGAGCAAGAATGGCAAGCCTGATATTATTGCCTCCGTCCCCTGTATACATTGGACCGGATAAAACGGATTCCAGTCTGCCAATAGCTCCGCGGGCTGTAATGCCCAATCCATCAGCGCCAAGTGTTGCTTTTCCGGGTGTACCAGATGATGAGCATGAAATCAGGAAAATAATGATAAAAAATAATATAACCTTTTCGCTGATAGTCTTTATGAACAGCTTTCTTATTGGTAAATATTTATTAATTTTAATCTCCTTTTTCTATAAAAAACTAAAAGACATAATTATGGTATTTTTTCCATATATGCGCGATTTTTCGAAACGTTTACGCTCTGAAATTGAATATATAGGGCTTACTCAAAAGGAATTTGCTGAAAAAGCGGGTATAAAAAAAAGAGCTTTGGATGGTTATGTACGTTCACAGCAATCCATGCCTCCCGCCGATACCGCGGTCAAAATAGCCGCCGCTCTGGGGCTTTCGGTTGAGTACCTTGTAACTGGCAGTGAATACAGGCAATCCGTGGACATTTCCGGCTACCTGCAGTTCAGGGACTTGCTGGATGATTTAACGGTATTGCCTGATGAAACCCTTAACCCCATAAAAGCGGTCATCAGAGCCTTTGCTGAAAACGAGCGGAAAAAACAGGAGTAGGTTCTGGGATACCTAAATATAAATATAATCAACCGAAAAGAACCTGATTAATTAAAATGTCTTTATATGCTATATTAAATTTTCAATAGCCATTGGCATACGTTTCTGATCAGTACACCATTGCTTCCAGCACCGCGTCCACCCAACTGGCCGCCTCTTCCGGATGAATGGATTTAATCGCAAGAAATTCGAATAACGCGTCTTTATATTTTCCGGTAAAGTACAGTGTCTGCCCAAGATAAAACCGGGCGCGGGCTTCTGCATCCCTGGATCTGGGCAGGGATAAATAAAGCAGTAAACCCGAACGGGCTTCTTCCCAGTCTTTTTTTTCAAAATATTCATTGACAACCTGGAACAGAGCCGATTCTTCGCCGCTGGACGGCGATTGCATATCTACGGTAAAAATACGCGGCGTTTTCAGAACAAGAGGAACCTTGGGAGGCATTTGGGTATTTCTTAACATAACCGAGGATGCTTCGCTTAACGGCTGCGGCCGCTGAATACTGTTCAGGAAAAAACCGTCCGGCATTACGTTACGTGACAATACAGGCAGAGGGATAGGACGCAGCGTTCGTTCAGCAGTTCCGGCGCTGGTTATTGTTACAGCCGAAATAGTAGCGTTAATTCCGGGTTTTATACCCATGCTTCCGCCGGAAATTTCCTCTTCATAAATCAGGGCATAATACCAGGTTACTTCCGCGACAGGAATGTCGGTAAAAGACGTTTCAATTCCCGAACGAACAATAACGGCATTAAGCAGATCATGCGGCTGTCTTATCGGCTGCATGCCGCGGTAAAGCACAACATTTTTCCGGGGAACAGGCGCGTCATATGTAATGATAATCCTTTCACCGTCCAGCCTTGTCCTGATATTGGAAATGCCCTGTATTAAAGAAATGGAAGGGCCTGACGGAGCGCTTTCAACAACAGACGCCGTATTCGCGGCGGAACTTTCCGCCGGCTGCGCCGCGCCGGAAATATTCACATTTGTACTGTTTGTCTGCGGAATGATAATATCGTAACGGCGGCCTGCCGAATCGCTTGCCGCTATGAAGTAATAGAGGTTCTCAATATCTTCAGTATCGTCAATATAGTACTGCTCTCCGTACCTGACAGTCACCGGCCTTATATTCGGCGGAATAGAAGCGGCAAAAGGCCGCGTCGAGCGGAAAATGAATACGGAACCGCGCGCGTCAGGAGAATCTGCCCATGTCAGTCTGATAAAATTATTTCTGGCTTCCGCTTTTATCTGCGTAACATGCGGAAGCGCGTTTTCCTGCGCAGCCAGAGACGCAAAAGCCGCGAAAATGAGCGTTAAAACCAGTGCAAAAGACGATCTTTTCATTACTATAATAATTTTAGTATCAAAATAACCTCAAGTCCAGAGAATTTAACACTATTTAACCATATTGAAGCGAATAAAGCCCTGAATAAAGCCCGCCGCGTTTAATCAGCTGTTCATGGCTGCCCTCTTCAACAAGCCGTCCCGCCGATAAAACCAGAATGCGATCCGCGTCCCGTATCGTGGAAAGCCTGTGCGCGATGACGAACGATGTTCTTCCCGCCAGAACCTTTTTTATTCCAAGCTGAATTAGTCGCTCTGTTTCGGTATCTATCGAGCTTGTCGCCTCGTCAAGGACAACAACGCGGGGATTGTGCGCTATTACGCGCGCAAAACTGATAAGCTGCCTCTGCCCTGTAGAAATATTCGCCGCGCCTTCGGAAAGAGCAGTTTTATAACCGTCAGGCAGCCGGGAAATAAATTCGTGCGCGTAAACGGTTTTGGCCGCTTCCATTATTTCTTCCTGTGTCAACTGTAAACCAAGGCTGATATTTTCTTCTACTGTGCCGGAAAACAGCGTCACATCCTGCATAACAGGCATTATTGACCGGCGGAGTTCTGCAAGGGGAATGTTCTTTATTGGTATGCCGTCAAGCCGGATTTCACCGGAGTTAATATCCCAGAGACGGGCAAGCACATTGATGATAGTTGTCTTGCCCGCTCCCGTATAACCTACAATCGCGGCCATTTCACCCGGCTTTACATTAATGGATAAGCCTTTTAATACTTCCTCTCCTTCCTTGTAGGAAAAACAAACATTGTCGAATTCAATATGCCCCTGAACAGTTCCGTTAATTCCGGCGGCTGCGGTATCGGGAATATGCTCGTCCGTATCCATTAGTTTAAAAACCTTTTCCCCGCCTGCCATTGCGGACTGCAGCATTGTGTATTTTTCCGCGATATCCGTTACAGGCTGAAAAAACATCTGAACCAGATTTATGAAAGCTATTAATGTGCCAAGCGAAAGCGAAAATGACAAAACCATGCTGCCGCCTGCGACAATAACTACCGCAATTGACAATGTCGAAAACCATTCCACAACCGGACGGAATGTCGCGAACACGTACATTTCACCCAGATTTGCGTCTAACAGTTCCCTGTTGCTCTTTTTAAATTCAATTGAACTTTTTTTCTCCTGCCTGAAAAGCTGCACAACCTGCATACCGGCAAGCCTTTCGGCAAGGTAAGCGAACACTTTTGAAGAAGCGGTTCTCTGCGCCCTGAACGCGTCGCGCGCTTTTATGCGGCTGATCAGAGTCAGCGCAAGTACCGGCGGCAGCGTTATAAGAACCAGGGCGGCCATTTTCGGGGAAAGAACAAACAGGGTAATTATGGTTCCCGCCATTATTGCAATGTCCTTTAAAAAGGCGACAAGCACGGTGGTAAAAAACTCATCCATCGTCTGCACATCGCCTGTCAGCCGGGTAACAATTCTGCCGACAGGATGCCGGGAGAGAAAAGCCGTGGACTGACAGATTGTTTTTTCAAAGAGGGAGATGCGCATATCCTTCATAACACGCTGTGTCATAAGATTGGCCGTCCATGTCTGCACAAATGTAAAAATAAAAACCAGTATCAGAACAGCAAAGTAAAAAATGCAGCCATGAACAAGAAAGGAAATATTTTTAACCATTATCCCGTCGTCAATAATGCGCTGAAGCAGCACAGGAACAACAAGTTCTCCAAGCGTGGAAATCAGCAAAGCGGCAAGAGTTATCGCGGCAAGACGTTTATATGGTTTAAGGTATGAAAGAATACGCCTGACTATCTTTGAGTCATATTCTTTTGTTACATCGTCCGTTTCAAAATAACCGGTGTCAGCCATTATCTGTTCCTCCTGACATGCCCGGCAGAGCCTCAAGTCTCTGCAATGCCGCCATTCGGCTGTAGAATCCTCCATTTAAAATTAACTGCGAAGGAGGCCCGTACTCGCTGACCTTGCCATTGTCAAGGACAAGCACTTTATCAGCGTATTTAAGCGTAGAAACCCGGTGAGAGATGATAATTGTCGTACGGCTTTTTGCATCCTCTTTTCTTTCTTTGATCAGCGCATCAAGTATCTTTCTTTCTGTCTCAGCATCTACCGCGCAAAGCGAATCATCCAGAACAAGAAATTCGCTGTCCATTATAACAGCCCTGGCTATAGCTGTGCGCTGTTTCTGACCTCCGGAAAGCGTCAGGCCGCGTTCTCCCACCAATGTATTTTTTCCGTTATGGAAAATTTCCATATCCTTGTTCAAAGACGCCAAATCAATAATTTTTTCTAAATAATATTCCAAATCCTCCGGGCTATTATCAGAATTATCGCTGATACCGGTCTTGCCATACGCGATATTGTTCGCGATAGTGTCGGAAAATAAATAACTGTCCTGCGGGCTTACGGCAAAAAGAGCCCTTAAATTATCAAGGGGCCAATCCCGGACATCAACGCCGAAAATTCGCACGCTTCCCTGCGGCGGATCGAGCATCCTCATTAATGTTTTTATCAGAGTTGACTTACCCGCCCCGGTTTTCCCCATTATTCCCAGCCATTCTCCCCGATTCACGGTGATGTTAATATTGCTTAACGCCTGTTCATCTTTATTGTAGGAGAAACATAAGTCCTGTATTTCAACAGCCGGGGACCGGGGAACGGGGATTTGTTCCATTTCCGCTCCCTGATCCCTTATAGACGGCTCTGTTTTAAATATTTCATTTAACCTTTGCAGGCTTGCGGCTCCTCTTTGAATCATGTTTACCATAAAACCCGCTCCCATCAGAGGCCAAATTAGCATTCCAAGGTAACGAAACATCGCGACAAGGCTTCCCGGAGTCATCAAACCGTTTATTACGCGAAATCCTCCGATGGCTAGCATGATTAAAATGGTAAGCCCGGAAAGAAATGAGACAAAGGGAAAGAAAAAACCAAAAAGGCGCACAAGCTCCATGTTCGCCCTGCGGTAATCGTCATTGGAACCGGCGAATTTTTTTATGAACCACCATTCCTTTACAAAAGATTTAATGACCCTGATGCCGGCGAAAGTCTCCTGGGCGTTGTCGCTCATCATGGAATACGCTTCCTGTACGGCGCGGAATTTCCTGCCTACCATGCTTCCAAAAAGAAGGATAAGCAAAGTAATAAAAGGAAGGGGCAAAACCGAATAAAAAGCGGAGCGGGCATCCTGGACAAAAATAATGATAAGGATCGCCGTCGCCATAAAAATAAAATCAAAGAACGCGACAAGCCCCATGCCGATGGACATGCGCACAGCGTGCAGATCGTTTATGGAACGGGCCATTAAATCGCCGATTTTATTTTTTTGGTAAAAATCCCAGGATAGTTTCTGCAAATGATCAAAAAGATCCTCGCGCAGAGACGCTTCTATTCTCCTGGACGAACCGGTTATAAAATACCGCCACAAAAAACGCCCCGCAGAAACGAGCGCCATAATGCCTGTCATCCATAAAGCAAGTATAACTATTTGTTTTATCTGAAAATCACCTGAACTGATTAGATCTACCGCTGCGCGCAGAAACTGCGGGATAATTATCTGCGCCGCGTCCACAACAACAAGGCAGACAAGGCCTGTTATGTAACGGCCCCGGTATTGAGCAAGATACGGAATAAGTAATTTATATTCCTTTAATGATATTTTATCATTGTTCATTGATAATCGTTCACAAAGCCATAGCTTTCTTTTTGGCTTCTTCCTGTTTTTTCACATCGGCATCCAATTTTTGCGTCCAGATGCTCATTTTCTTTTTAACAGATTCCGCATCTTCGCTTTCAGAAAGTATTATATGCAAACGCCTTAACGCGATTAAAAAATTTATGCCGATTTTAAAATCAAGAGTCTGTCCGGTGGAAAGTTCATATTTTTCACGGTAACGATCAGCCGACTGAGCCAAAAGTTTTTTAATTAACCGCAAGTGATAAACAGTCGACTCGTAATAAGGGGATTCAAAATTCATATTCGTATATATATTGCGAAGATCGATAATGTTTTTTGCTGTCGTGGCATAGCGGCCTTCAATCTCCACGAATGTCCATTTCCATTTTGAATTGTCTCCGTAAGCGTTTTCCAGAAGATCAATCGCAAGCCCCATTTTTCTTATTAAACCATAACGCTGGTTTGGATCAAAAGACGCTATTGCCGATAACCTCTCTTCGTACTCGGAAAAAGGCGCGTCTATATAATTACTGACAATTTCTTCAAGATAGATAACAGCCCTGTAAATGGATTTTCTCGCTTCATTGAGCGCTTCTTCATTTTTGATTTTAAAGACAGCCTGCGAAACGCCGCTGATGGCGATATAGCTTGATGACAAATTCAACATTTCGTCTACAAGAGCAAGTTTATGCATAACAGCTTCCGGGGTTTCTTTCATGGTTTCGGCAAGAAGCGCTTTTTCGGTTTTTAAAAGAGAGGCCGCCATTAGTTCATAATGTTTTACCCTGTCTTTATAGTTGTTCCGTTCCTGATCGGTAATCTTGGCCATTTGCCGCTCCTGTCATGAAATAAACGCCCGGCGAATCCAACCGCAGTTTATGGGCTTAGCGGAGATTTCCGTATTTCTTTATAAGGTCGTCCGCGTGTGCAAGCGCCGCGCCGCCGCAATCCCCGGCAAGCATTCTTGCAATCTCCTTTCTGCGGCCATCCGCGTTCAAAGGCCCAATTCCGGTATAGGTCCGTCCGCTTTCGGTTTTTTTCTCCACCTTAAAATGATTATCGGCTCTTATGGCAATACTCGCTAGATGTGTTACGCAAAAAATCTGCTTAAATTTCCCTATCCGGGCCAAATATTCCCCTACTTTAAGGGCAACTTCGCCTCCAATGCCCGTATCTATCTCATCAAAAACAAGAGTTTCAACGCCCGCCTGCTCTTCTGCAGCCCGATTCTCTGACAATAACGCGGTTTTTATCGCAAGCATCACTCTGGAAAGCTCGCCTCCGGACGCTATTCGGGCAAGATCCTTGAGCGGCTCGCCCGTGTTGGCTGAAATGAGGAACTCAACGTCTTCGGCTCCCCAGGGGCCAAGCGATATCTGCCCTTCATTCTGTTTGGGAATTATTTCCGCCCTAAAACGCGCGTTTGGCATTCCAAGATTCGCCAAAATCCCGGAAATTAACCCGCTTATTTTGCCGGCCGCGGCGGTTCTTTTCTGCCGCAGATTTTGAGCTTTGGCGACAATATCCTTTTCAATAACCGATATTTCTGTTTTTAATTTTTCCCTGTTTTCCGCCGCGCCGCTGAGCGCTTCAGTTTCCGCTTCGGCGTCTGCCATATATGAAAGGATTGCCTCTTCATCATTCCCGCTTTGGGATTCCGCGCCTTTAACATATTTCTTTTTAAGTTTGTAAAGCATGGACAGGCGATCATTTACTTCCTCCAGCCGGCCCGGATCGAAAGCAAGATTTTCCCTGTACTCCCTCAGGTCGCCGGCTATGTCTTCCGCCTCATAAAATAAATTTTCAAATCTTCCGCAGATATCGCCAAGGGAGGCATCCACAGAACCTGCGCTGTCAAGCGCGTTTTTTGCCCGGCGCGCAAGGCTTAAAATTGACTGCTCTCCGTCATATAATAAATCTGAAACTGTATTGATATACACAGCCAATTTTTCGAAACTGTCAAGTTTCTGCGCTTCATTTTCAAGTTCCCTTATTTCACCAGCGCGTATTTTCGCTTTGGAAATTTCATCAACAGCGTAATTTAAAAGTTCCAGCCTTTCTTCCCTTTCGCGGTCGCTCTTTAAAGACGCTTCCAGCGTTTTGCGCTTTTCGGCAAGTTCCAGGAACGTTCTGTAAAAAATCAGCGCTTCATCCTCTGTTCCGGCAAAACAATCCAAATAACGGCGGTGGCTCTCCCTGCGAAGCAGGGATTCATGGTTGTGCTGTCCGTGCAGATCGAATAACAGACCCATAAACTCAGCCAGGTCCTGTCTTGTCACAGGAACATTCTGAATGAAAATTGAACCTCTGCCCGATGTTTTAATATTCCTGCGCACTATTATTATATCTTCTTCACATTCAATGTCTTTTGCCTTAAGCCAGCCTGTAACTTCGTTATTTTCTTTTTTCACGGAAATGACAGCTGACACGCCGGCTTCGTCACAGCCTGTACGGATAACGTCAGTTTCGGTTTTGCCGCCCATTAAGAAACTTAATGAACCTACAATTATGGATTTGCCGGCGCCTGTTTCGCCTGTCAGGATATTCAGCCCGCTGCGGAAAGAAAGCGTAATGGAATCAATCAGCGCGAAATTTCTGATCGATAGTTCCTCCAGCATTAAAAACTCCCCGAATTAACCTGCGGCGCCGCAGCTGTCGCCTGACCAAAAAAGTTTTGTTCTGAGCGCCGAGTAATATGCGTGCCTGTCAGCAAGTATCAGCAATGCCGGTCTGGACGCCTGTTTAATTATAACACGATCCGCGCATTCAAGGTTAAAAGTATCCTGTCCGTCAACTGTCAAAAGCACGCCGGAACGCTGCTGCCGGGCGACAGTAATTACAATTGTCCTTCGCGAGGGAAGCACAAATGGCCTGTTGGAAAGCGTAAAGGGGCAGATTGGAGTTAATATTACAGCTTCCATTTCCGGATCAAGAATCGGACCGCCCGCGGCCATTGAATACGCGGTTGAACCTGTAGGCGTAGAAATGATCAGCCCGTCGCAGCGGTAATTAACCAAATCAACCTCAGTTTCTGACGCCGGTTTCCCCGCGTTTTGTAAATTTTCATCTAACACTGACAATTGCACGCCAAGATTTATCAGCTTTGCGATTCCATCAGCGGAAATAACAATGTCATTAAGACAGATGTTCTTCATTACGGACTGCGAAGCGCGTTCAACGGAAACCTCCAGCATATGGCGGTGCGATAGCGAAAGATCGCCTCTTTCCCACCGCTGAAAAACATCAAGCCAGTCATCTACCCCGGCGATAAATCCCAATGACCCCAGGTTTACAGGCAGGATTGGAACTCCCAAAGGCGCGATACAGCGGGCGGTATACAGCACTGTGCCGTCTCCGCCAAGCGAGAACGCGATATCCCACTCTCCTTTGGGCGGCGTCACGGAATCCCGGGATATGTATAGGTTTAAATCAGGCGGAGGTTCAGGTTTACCTTCATAAAGGTAGACAGCAGTTATAATTCCGCGCTTTTCAAGATCTGTCTGTATCTTCCTGGAAACAGCGGTTGAGTTTTTTTTATGAAGACTGACAAATAACGCGGCTTTTTTGATTATATGGCCGGCTTTTTTCTCCATTTTATTTCCCTCACGGAAGGGTCATAATTAATTTTGATACACGTTCCGCTTCCGCGGTACGCAGCCTTGGATAAATCGGGAAAATCACAGTCCTTAACGCAAGTGAATTGCTGACAGGACAATCGCCGCTTAAACCGCATCCGGCAAGGGTATTTTCAAAGGCGCTTTCTACGGTGATTTCTTTTTTTCTCGCGTATGCGATAACATCTTTAAGTCCGGTTTCCAAAACAAGGGAAAATGAATAATTATTGTATTCATCTTCGGCAACCGGAATAAAACGTTTGTGTCTCGAGCGCATGCCGGCATTATTATAAACGCGGGAAATCTCCTGTCTCCGTTCGATATTACGCGGCAATTCCCGGAACTGAACAACAGCCAGCGCGGCGTTAATATCCGGCAGGCAGTATTCATAGGCAATGCCTGTAAAGCCGCGCAGCAATGAACCATCGCGCCTGTTCATTGCAAAAAGAAGCGCTCCGCCGCCGGAAGTAAGCATATCCCTTTCTTCCAGTCCAAGTATGAATAAAACGCCGGATAATGAAACGCCGGCGGCGTTAAGCGTTGAGCGCGCGTCATCCTTTTTTGAATGATTATCTTCGGCGGGCGTTTCTTCATCTTTTTTATTCGCAGGTTTTAAATGGCTTCCGTAGCTTTGGGATATATCTTCTATTACGGGAATGCCAAGTTCCGCGACAGCGGCAGTGTCAGGCGCATAACCAAGGGTGTGATGAAGAACAACAGCGCAGACTTCGATATCCGCATGTTTCTTCGCAATTGTATTTTCAATTGTCTGGCGGTTCATGCAGGGAAAATCAAAAGAAACATCGCAAAAAAGCGGCGTTAGCTGCAAATCCTCAATTACCTGCAGATAATAACGCGGAGAAAGGGCTGAAATGACAACCCCCTGTTTAAAAGGGCTGCTGCGGCATGAAGCGTTTTCACCGGATGTATTACCCGCGATTACCGCTTTAAGCGCCAGATGCAGCGCAACAGCCGGACTTCTTAAAGCGAGCGCGAAATCAAAATGTATCTGCTCTTTGGCTGTCTGGATCAACAAACGGTTCCTGTCTCCGGGACCGATCTTTTCTTCCACCATCGCCGTCAACACAGCATCCATTTCCTTACGCCTGATAGTGGGAGAATAAATTTCAATTTTCATGCTAACCTACAGTCTGAATGAGTTTATTTTCTTAGTTCGGCAATTTTCTGCAGTTCTTTTGGATTAAACAGATCCCTGATATCAAGAATGATAAGATACCCGTTTTCCTGGCGTACCACACCCTGAATATACTCAGCGCCAATACCGGAAAACATCTGCGGCGGCGGTTGAATTTCTTCTCTTTCGATTGTTACAACGCGGGAAATACGGTCAATGATGATTCCCAGTTTCATTCCGTCAATATCCAGAATGATAAAACCTGATAAAAGTTCATCTTCTTCGGAAGTCGCCAGTTTTTTCAAATGAAAACGTTTGTGTAAATTGATAATAGGTATTATTTCACTTCTAAGGTTAAATATACCTTCTACATAGGTAGGGGCATTGGGAATCGCCCGGATCGCCTGTACACGGACAATCTCTTTTACATCCATAATGTTTACACCATAAAGTTCCTCTCCAAGCTGGAAAGTAACCAATTGTCTGGAATCCGAATTAACTAAATCAGTACGTGCCATCGGGTAAACCCCTCCTTACAGCTATATTATAAATGTAACACTATTTTTGCTTGTATTCAAGTAAAATTATTCCTTAACCCATATTTGACTAAATCCCAGGGAACCCAGCCTGATTGACGCGGAATACACGTCAATTGAAGAAATACCGGTAACAAGAACACGGTAAATTGAGCCTGAATACTCCTGTTTTACATCAAAACCGGCCGCTATTAAGTACTCAACCGCTCTGCCGGCCGCATCCATTGCCGAATACGCGCCTATCTGTAAATTGTAGGTTTTTCCGGAATTACGATCAGGCAGACCCGGAATAATCTTAACCGCATCAGCGGGAACAGGCGCTAATCGTACCGGCGAATGATCCGCCGCCGGAAACTCATCCTGGACAGCGGATTGAATCTTGTGTCCTGGCGTTCGGTTATCGTAAGGCCGGGCAAAATCAGACGCCTGAGGGTTAATTTCAATCATCTCAACCGAAGGCGATGATGACATTGGCGTTATTCTTGGAGGATTCGAGTAAGATCGCGGATTATTTGACGGTAAATTTGACGCTCCTGTTTCTTTTGACTCGCGAATTTCGCGTCTTTCACGGATTTCTCTCGCTTCTCTGGCGTCTCTGGCTTCCCTTGCGTCCATTGTCATTGATAACAGCCATGCAAGGAATTCGGTATCGGAGCCGGTTTTCGTCTGTTTTTGAGCCGCCGCGGCCGCTTTTTCATCATATCCGTTAACATAAGTGTTAACTGTTATATTTAATGGCTGTTTTTGGGCAAGTTCGTCTGTATCAACTGCCGAAACTGCTGGTTTTTGCTGTTGTTCGGCTGCAGGCACCCGCGCGGCAGGTTCATTTTCTGATATTTGCCTGATCTGTTCCTGATTTGCAGCCTGTTCTGCAGGTTCATTTGCAGACACCGGTCTGATAATTAACTGCTCGTTTGCGGGTGATTGCCTTGCTGACTCCTGATCGGCAGCCGGCGTTCGTCTGTCAGTAAGCTGAACAGTTGGTTCCCTAAGATCAACAATCGTCTCATCTCTTGCCGGCGCCTGGACTACCGGCCGCGGCGGCGCGCTGACAGTAATGACAACTGTCTCTCCGGCTCTCATTTCAAGCGCCTGAAGCGCCTCTTCCGAAAGATCAACAATCCGGTTTGATGACGCCGGTATCCTGTCGATAATAGTTACTTCAATTTCTTTTCCGTTGCCGGGATTTGTGACTTTTACCTTGGAATTGAGGGGGAGACTTGGATGAGCGGCAGTAAACCCGCCTGTTCGTAAATCCTGGCTTGCGGCTCCTCTCATTGTAAAATCCCCCAGCCTTGCCTGGGCTGAAATATGCGCAAAAAGGAAAAAAATACCCAATATTACAAGTAAAAACCGTCTCATTCTGACTCCTTTCCCTGAACAATCCCTCCCTATTATCAATTTTAAGTAAAAAAAAATACTTTTTCAAGGAAATATGAATTTTTTTTTAATTTGGTATAGCAGAACGTTTAGACGTGTATCCCTGTTAACTCCACTCCTCACTTAACATGGCAGTATTTTATAGCTTCTACATCATCAGTCATTCGTTTGAATATTGCGTCTTTGATTAATCATCCTCCTCCATTTTTTGTCACTTTTTTCCTTTCCTGCCGCTTTTCCAGCATCAGGTAAACAACCGGAATAAAGAACAGGGTGACAAAGGTGGAACTGAAAAGTCCGCCGAAAATGCTCTGTCCCAGCGGAGCGTAAATTTCAGAACCTTCCCCTGTTGACAATGAAAGAGGGATAATTCCAAAAAGGGTAGTGACAGTTGTCATTAAAATAGGTTTTAAACGCGATATCGCTCCGTTCATGACCGCTTCTTCCAGAGGAAGGCCGTACTCGCCGCGCAGAAGATTAATGTAACTGATAAGGATGATTGCGTTATTCACAACAAGGCCCGCAAGCGTGATGATCCCCATAATTGATACAAGATTCAGGGAAGAGCGAAACAGCAGCAGTCCGCCCGTGATTCCAATCAGGGTAAAAGGAATTGACGACATAATCAAAAGCGGCTGGGTAAACCGTTCAAACTGTATAACCATAACCGAATAAACCAGAAAAATGGCAATCGCGAGCACCAATATCAATGAACGGAACGAGGACAGCATTTCGGCGGCGGTTCCTCCCAGTTCCCAGCTTGCGCCCGGAACAAGCCCCTGTGTGTTAAGAAGCGTCTCCAGACGGCGGGTGCTTTCGCGGACATTCGGATCCCTAAGGCTTGCCTTGACAGTTATTGAACGGGATTTGTCTTTATGGTTGATTTGAGAGAGTGTCTCTTCTATACCCAGTTCGGCAAAATTGGCGTAGGATATCTGACTGCCCGCTCTTGTATTGATTCCCATTGAATAAAGCACATCATGGGAGATGACAGAGCTTGCCAAACCGGTCTTCAATTCTATCGGGTAATTCTTGTCAGAGGCGTAAAAAGTTCCAAGGGAGATGCCGTTAAACATAATGCGGTTTGTAAGAGCTGCTTCGTAAGATGAAAGACCCAAAAGGCCCGAATACTGATGAAGGATGCGGGTATTCATTTCGCGCTGGTTAAACCGGATATCAACATCCGTACTTGCGACATTGGGGTCCAGTTCCATGTAATGCCTGACCTGCTGCGCGGCGGTTACAACAGTATCCAGGGTTGTACCGTACACATTGATTACAAGCCCTTCGCCTCCTGTAGCCATCGACATAAGGTTGGAAAGGCCGCCGTTGCTGAAATTGGCCTGTATATCAGGAATTGACCGTCTTGTTTTTTCCTGAAGCTCATTCACAATTTCCACAACATGCCGTTTCCTCTCCTTTAAACGTTTTAGTTTTATTATTCCGTATGAACGGTTCGGCTCATTCCCCATCGCGAAAGCGCCTGCCTGGCCTGCGATAAAATAGGAAGTATCAATCTCGCCGCTGATAAAATTCTCAATTGCCTTTTCCAGCGTGATTACCTTATCGCGCGTCATTTCCAGGGTATAACCGCCCGGAGTTTCAATGCTCACGACAATTTCCGCCATATCAGTCTGCGCCAGAAATTCAAAGCCAAGCAGACGGATCGAAAAAATGCTTATAACAAAAAGAGCCAGTGTTCCCGCTATAAAAGATTTTCTGTTTTTTATTGCGCCTGACAGGAGCCGCCTGTAGACATTGTTCAATTTCTCCATATATTTTTCCACCAGCGCGGAAAATTTTTTCGCGATAAGCGAAGAAACAGGGTTGAAAGATTCTGCGCCGGCGGATGCGTCACGGTTTTCATAATATTTTTCCTGTTTAAGGAAAAGAGAACAAAGGAAGGGAATGACAACAATGGCAACCAGCATGGAGAAAAAGATGGCGAAGATCATTGTCCACGCGACATCCTTTAAAATAACTCCGGCAAGGCCCGACAGGAAAAGCACAGGGAAAAAAGAAGCGACTGATGTTGTCATGGATGCAATCAGCGCCGAACCTGTTTCGCGTACGCCCAAAGAAGCGGCTTCTGACGCGCTTAGTTTTCCTTTGTTAAAGTGACGCTGTACCATTTCAAGCACGACGATAGATGCGTCAATTACCATTCCTATCGCGGCGGTTAAGCCTCCGAGTGTGACAAGATCAAGGCTGGAACCTTTAACCCAAAGACCCATCATCGTGAAAAGGATTGACAGGGGAATTGAGAAACTTATCATCAGCGTAGCGCTGGTGTTATGCAAAAATATAAACAGGATTAAAACAGCAAGAAACGCGCCGAAAAGAGCGGAGCGAAGCACTGAGTTCAAAGACATGGAGATATTAACCGCGTCATCTTTAATATACGCGAATGAAAGAGCGTCTCCGTACTCCTTTTCAAATGTGTTTAAAATGGAACGAATTTCCCGGCTGATATTTACGCTGTCTCCATCCTGCTGTTTGACTACAGAAAGAGCCAGAACATCTTCTCCGCCGGAGATTACATAGTTTGACCGCCTTTCTTCCTTTATTTCCACATGCGCGACATCTTTCAGACGGATATATTGACCGTCTTTAAATGCCAGCACCTGATCTTCAAAATCTTTCAGAGAGGCAAACCGTCCGTCTGTGCGGATATTAAGGTTGTATCCCTGATAAATGCCGTCGCCTCCGGGCAGGGAGTAATTCACGGCGGGAAGAATCTGCGCTATTTCCAGCAGTGAAACCTGAAGCGCGTTCAGGCGGTTAAGATCGGCTGTTATTTCCACAATTTCCCTTGAATCGCCGTTCATCCTTACATTGGCAACGCCGGACACGCGGGATAGTGCCGGGATAATATGATCGCGGCAAAGGGTAGAAAGTTCGTTGCGGTTCCCTTCGCCGCTTGCGATTATTGTCATAATGGGAAGCTCGGCTGTGCTGTACTGCATAATGACAGGCGGGGCGGGCAGATCATCGGGCAGCTTGTTCATGGCGCTGTTGATCTTTTCCCTTATCTCATAAAGCCTGTCCTGCGCTTTCTCGCTGTAGCTCAACTGCAGCTCAATGACAGATACGGAATTTCTGGAAACGGAAGACATATTCACAAGTCCGCCGAGAGTGCTCAACGCTTCTTCAAGCGGGTTAGTCACTTCAATTTCAATATCGGAAGGACCTACGCCCGGCCATGTTGTGACAACAACCATTGTGGGCATTGCCATATCAGCGATAAGGCTGCGCCTCATGTTGAATGCCGCCATTAAACCAAATACCAAAAGTATGACAAGAGACATTATTATTACTTTTGGATGCTTTATCGCAAAATCCGAAATCTTCATTCAGACGCACCGCTCAGGATATTCAGGCGCTGACCGGCGGAGATAAAATGCTGTCCTTCCATAATAAATATTCTGTCACGCAGTTCAGAAGGAATCTGAAAAAAATCGCTGTTGAAAAATTCCGGAGTTAAATTCATATCCTGGGCTTTTTTTTCTTCTGTGACATACCAGAGTTTATTCCCGGATGCCATAACCCTGAACGGCAGGAAATACACTTCATTTCTTTCATCAAGCGTAAAGATAACATTAACGAACATGCCGGGACGCAGCCCGTAAGCCGCGCCCTGCGGGATTTTATATTCGACCATAAAGCTTCTGTTTTCAGGGGACACATAAGGAGCGAGGCTTAATGGCTTTAAAGTAAATGTGCCTTCATCTCCCAGAGCCGGCACATGAATACGAACCGGCATTGTCTCCCAGTTTTCTGTAAAAAACCTGTAATGTATTTCCGGAATTGCGGCTTTTATCCGCAAGTCGTTAAGATCGCCCAGGGTTACAAGCGGCGTTCCGGCGCTGACAAGGCTGCCTTCGGTGCCGTGGCGCATCAGCACTGACGCGGTCATCGGAGCGCGGATTTTTGTATAATCAAGGTTGAGCTGCGCCAGTTCAAACTGCGCCCTGGCGATTTCAAAGGACATTCTTGCTTCCTCATAACTCTGGCGGGATATCCCCTGACCTTCATAGATTTGCCTTATCCTTTCGTATGTGGAGCGGGCGGTAATAAAACCGGACTGCGCCTGTAAAAACGTGAGTTCATACGGCGCCGAATCCACCTGCGCGATGATTTGGTTTTCCTTTACCTCATCGCCAGCTTTAACATTTAACATAATAAGAGTGCCGTTGACACGCGGAACAAGGGTTATAAGACGGCCGGTTTCTACCTGGCCGGAAATACGCAGGGTTTTTTCCAGGCTGCCGAAAGCCGGCCTGACAGTTATTACGGGAGCCATGAATTCATCTTCGATTGCGGTTTCTTTGCCGGCAATTGACAAAAATATTATTACAGTTAAAAGCGCCAGAACTGCAAAAATAATTATTTTAACGGGCGATATTTTGTTTTTTTCGGTTAAGCGCATTTTTACAAGGTCCTATAATCTTAATAATATTCCAACAGCCGCTCCTATGGCAATATATATAACAGGATGGCCTTTTAATTTTAAAATCGCAGCAAAAATAATCAGCAAAATGACGCCTTCCCTGACGCGCAGGGAATTATGCCAAAAAGGAGCGTCTTTGACATAAAGAGCGAGTTTTAGAGCCAAAAAAAACGCTGACGCAAGAAGCCCCAAAGATGCCGGCCGGAGCCCTGAAAAAACAGAAACAGCGATTTTATTTTCCTTAAATGATTTCATAATAACAGATAAAATAATTATTACTATTATGGCGGGACTGACAATCCCGGCAGCCGCTATAATGCCGCCTGTTATGCCGGCTGCCCGAAAACCGCACAGAACCGCCATGTTTACTCCGATAGGACCGGGAGATGATTGGGCTATTGCCAGAAAATTTCCGACCGTTTCATGATTCAGCCATTCATATTTATCCGCCATTTTGAAAAGGAAAGGAAGGGTAGCAAGTCCTCCGCCCGCGGCAAACAGGCCTGTTTTAAAAAATTCCAGATAAAGGATGAACAGGTTCAATTTCCGCTTTCCTTTTCCTTATTTTCTTTTTTTTTCAAACGGATATCCGGACGGAAAAAAACAAGACCGGCAAGCGCGCCGCCGATAATGATCAGAACAGGAGAAGGGCTGAACGCAGCCGACAGTATAAAAACACAGGCAAAAATTACCGCCGATTTATAGTTTTGAGTAACGCTTTTGCGCAGTTTGACAATTGTATCCAGAATAAGTGCGCAGACCGCAAGCCTGATGCCTGTAAAAGCATGCTGAATAATTTCATAATCGGCAAACCGGTCAAAAAAAACGGAAATAATTATCATTAGCGCCGCGCCCGGAATTATTAACCCTATTGTGGCGATTATTCCGCCTGCAATCCCTTTTCGTTTATACCCGGCAAAAGTCGCGACATTAACCGCAATTATTCCCGGCGTAATCTGGGCAATGGCAAAATAATCCATTACTTCGTCCATGCTTATCCATCTGCGTTTTTTTATCAGCTCACGCTGAATCACGGGAATAATCGCGTATCCGCCGCCGAATAATGACGCCCCTATAACGATAAAACAACGGAATAATTCAAAATATTCTTTTATAATTTTTATCCGCCCTTAAATAACAGTTTCTTTTTTGTATTTAATTAATTCAGGATAGGCTTTTTTATAAATAAATGTCAAGGTAATTTTTTTTGCGGTTTTTTCAGAAACGCTGTTTAACTGTCATTAATTAAAATATTTTCTTGTTTAAGTATATATAAATTGGTTATATTGATTATATGAACAATTTTGATTCCATTGATATCGCAAATAAATTTGCAATATTCGGCGAATTTCTGGATGCGCGCTCTTTCGGGAACGGGCATATTAATGATACATTTCAATCCCGGTGGAATCAGGCCGGTACTATCGTGCGTTATACGCATCAGAGAATCAATGAAAAAATATTTCTGCGCCCTGATAAGGTTATGGAAAATATCCTGAGAGTAACAACCCATATTGCCGGGCGAAACCGCGCTGCGGGAATTTATGACCTGAGCAGGAGGTGCCTTACAGTAGTGCCGGCGCGGGACGGCAAACCCTGGGCGCGGGACGCGCAGGGAGGCTGGTGGCGGACATATCTGTTCATTGAAGACGCGTACACAAGAGATTCCGCTTCTTCTCCTTCAGAAGCCCGGTTTCTGGGTGAAGGTATCGGCTGTTTCCAGAAACAGCTTATGGATTTTCCACTGCCCAGGCTGCATGACTCAATTGAAAATTTCCACAATATGGAGAAACGCTACAATCGTTTTTATGAAATATTGAAAAATGATCCATACGACAGAAAAAAAGACGCGGCTTGCGAGGTTAAATTTTTATTGAATAATGAGGAAAGAGGCTCTATTCTTGTCCAGGCCCTGAGGGAAGGCCGCATCAGCGAGCGTATTTGCCATAACGACGCAAAAATGAATAATATACTTATTGATAACAAGGACTCAAAAGCCCTGTGTGTGATAGATCTTGATACAGTCATGCCAGGTTCCAGTCTTTTTGATCTTGGAGATTTAATACGCACAGTTTCAAATACCGCTCAGGAAGATGAGAAAGATGTTCAAAAAGTCAGTTTCAATGCCGAATTGTTTGAGTGCCTGCTTGAAGGTTATCTGCCGCAAATGCGCGGATTTTTAAATCAGCAGGAAATTGAACTTATACCGGAAGCCGGCAGAAATATTACGCAAATTATGGCGCTGCGTTTTCTTGCAGATTATCTGGAAGGAGACCGTTATTTCCGCATCAAAAGGCCGGAGCATAATCTTGACAGATGCCGCGCGCAAATCGCCCTGATCAAATCCATGGACATAAACTGTGAAATTGCACGTAACATTGTGCAAAAACTTTCACATTAGCACATAACATCCGCTGAAAATACAAAAACAAATCGTAATCAAAACCTGCGTTTTCCTGTTTTTATACATAATCCGTTAAACGAATGGATTTATATTGTTTTTATGGACATTTGTTCAAAAGAATAATTTATTTGGAGGAAGAAAATGAGAAAGATTTGTTTTTTATTTCTTATTACCGTAATGTTAACGGCTTTTGCGGGGTGTAAAAAGGGAGACTTCGCGCCAAAACTGGTTTATTGGTCAATGTGGAACGAAGCTGAACCTCAGGGAAGAGTCATTTCCCGCGCCGCGCAGGCGTTTACCGCAGAAACCGGAATACCGGTAGAGATAAATTTTAACGGCAGGGATATCCGCATGACGCTGCAGCCTGCTCTGGACGCGGGTGAAAAAATTGACATTTTTGACGAGGACATTGAGAGGGTTGCAAATACATGGGGAAGTTATCTTTTGCCGCTGGATGAGTATGTAAACGCCGTTTATTTAACAACGGGAGGCAGGCCTTACAGCCATGTAGTAAACGCTACGCTGCTGAATTTGGCGGCGCAGCTGGGTAACGGTTCAATAAAAAATATTCCCTATCAGCCGATGGCCTATGTAGTCATGTACAATAAAGATCTCTTTAACCGCGCCGGAATCAGTTCTCTGCCTAAAACATGGAATCAGATGCTTGACGCTTGCGCCAAACTCGCAGGTATCGGCGTTTCAGGATTCACGGTTGATGACGCGTATATGGCGTGTCTTTTTGGCTATACCATTAACCGTATCGCGGGTCTTGATGCGGCTCTTTCCATGGTTGCAAATAACGATTTCTCCGGATCGCAGGTGCTGCGATTTGGGCAGATTTGGGAAAATATGGCGAAGAACGGCTATATTACGGCGGCGTCCGCGGCGAATGTCTGGCCGCAGGGACAGATCAATGATTTTGCCGCAGGCAAAGCCGCAATGTACCTGAACGGCACATGGCTTCCCAATGAAATCAGGGGAAACGCTCCTGACATGAAATGGGGTTCTTTCGCGTTCCCGGCGATAGATCCTTCGGGCGACGGAATAACGGCCAATAATTTCGGGGCTCAGAGCTTTGGCATCAATAAAAAAACCAAATACCCCGATCAGGCATTCCAGTTCATTGTATGGATGACAACGGGCTACTGGGACGTAACGTTAGCTGAAGAAACAATAGGCATCCCGGTCGCGAATGATTCAAGGTGGCCTGACGCTCTCGCTGAGGCCAGAACGGTAGTGGATAACACTTCCAAACGCCTTCCCTGGGCTGTAGGCATGGAGGACAAGGCGGAGATTAACGCGAAAATAAAGGAAAATTTCGCAAGGTTAATCAAAGGCGATATTACCGCCTATCAGTTTGCCGAAGCGATGAAGCGTTAACGCGGATTAAAAGGGGCATAAGGGGAACAGAATGTTAAAACAAAATAAAACTGTAATTGCCGTATTCCTGGCGCCTGCGGTATTGTGTTATTTGATTGTTTTTCTTTATCCTACAGTTCGCACCACGGCAATGAGTTTTTTTGCCGTGGAAAGCGTCTCCGATCCTGTTTCTGTCTGGACATTTAACGGAGTTGCCAATTATTTAAAACTCTTTCAAACGCCCATTTATATTCAATCTTTGAAGAATATCGGCCGGCTTTGGTTTATCGGAGGATTGGGCGTAATGTTTATGGCTCTTGTTTTCGCTGTTGTGTTAACTGGCAAAATAAAAGGTTATAAATTTTTCCGCGCCGCGATTTATTTGCCCAATGTGGTAAGCGCTGTGGCAATGGGAACAATGTGGCTGAATTATGTATACAATTCCGAGTACGGTCTTTTAACATCTGTGCTTGTCTTTTTTGGGGTTGAAGGAGCAAATCAAATCCTGTGGACAGGACCGGGTTTGCGTTTTTGGACAATGCTGACCGCTTACTGCTTTGGCATGGTAGGCTACCATATGCTGATTTTTATCAGCGGAATGGAGCAGATACCGGAAGAATATTACGAAGCCGCGCTGATTGAAGGAGCCGGAACTTTAAGGCGTTTCCTGCTTGTTACGGTTCCTTTTATACGCGGCGTTACGCGGACAAATATTGTCATGTGGACTGTGTTTACTGTGGGATTCTTTGTCTGGGGCCAGCTTTTCAGCCCTGTAAATCTTTCTTATGACACTGTAGCGCCCATGAATTATATGTATCAGCTTGTCTTTGGCGCGTCTTCCGCGGCTACGACAGTCCGCGATTCGGGCGCCGGTGCCGCAATCGGGGTGACAATGATGTTATCTGTCATTATAGTATTCCTGGCCGCCAATTGGATTTTCCGCAGGAATGACATCGAGGTGTAATATGCTTAAAAAAATAAGGTATGTCCTGGTAACAGGATGGGTTGTATTTACATTTGTTTTAATCGGCTGGGTGTTTTTCGCTTCTCTTTCAACATCTTCTGAAATTTTTTCCGATCATATGTTCGAGTTCAGAAGCGGTTTTCATTTCGACAATTATTTGAAAGCCTGGAATACCCAGAAGGTTTCGGTTTTCTTCATGAATTCGCTTTTATATACAGCAGTTTCATGCACAGCGATAATTATAATCTCTTCGCCTGCGGCATACGTTCTTTCCAGGTATAAATTCCGGGGTAATATAATTATTCAGAATATGTTTATTGCCGCGCTGGGAATTCCTTTAATCATGATTATTATGCCTCTGTTCGGAATAGCTTCGGCCTTCAGGCTTACCAACAACCGTTTTGTGCTGATGTTTCTGTATACGGCGGTGAATGTGCCGTTCGGTGTTTTTTTTCTTCTCGCCTTTTTTAAAGATTTAAGCGCAACATACGAAGAAGCGGCGGCAATTGACGGCTGTTCGCCTGTTAAAACATTCTGGAAAATAATGCTGCCTCTGGTTCAGCCCGGACTTGTAACGCTTACGGTTTTTACGTTCATCACAATATGGAATGAATTTTTTATGTCCCTGATTTTTGCAAACAGGCCGAATGTCCGTCCTGTCGCCGTAGGACTTTACAATATGATTCAATCCATGCGTTATACAGGAGACTGGGGCGGCATGTTCGCAAGCGTTGTTATTGTGTTCCTGCCGACTTTTATCCTTTACATTTTTCTTTCTGACAAAATAATAAAAGGGGTAACTGCCGGCGCAATAAAAGGATGATATGGGTTCTTCCGTTATACGCAATAAAAAAATAAAACTGATAGGTTCGCCCCTTTGCGCGAAGTCTGATAATGTTTTTACAGAAAATCCCCAGCCGTTTTTCCGCCGGAGCGATCTTGCTGTGGCCGCAGGGCCGAATTTTCCTTGCGATAAAAAATGCAGTTTCGGCAGGGAAACAGGTTTCCGTCTTTTGCCTTATACGATGCAGGATCGTTATAACAGGGAACTTGTTGACATGGAATTTACCACTGTCGTCATGGAAAACAATTTTCTCAGAGCCGAATTTATACCGGCTCTTGGAGGAAGGATGTGGTCGCTGTTTGATAAAAAAAGAAACAGGGAAGTCCTTTACAAAAATCCCGTTTTTCGTCCGGCAAATCTGGCGATCAGGGATGCGTGGTTTTCGGGCGGGATTGAATGGAATATCGGACGTTTGGGACACGCCGCGCATACATGCTCTCCTGTTTTTGCGGGCGTCTTTGAATCGCAGGGACTGTCAATTCTTCGGTTATGGGAATTTGAAAGACAGAGCAGGCTCTTTTGGCGCGTTGAATTTACCCTTCCGGAAGATTCTCCAGCGCTTTTTTCCTATGTAAAAATAGAAAATATTGATGATTACGATAAACCTCTGTACTGGTGGACCAATGCCGCTCTGAAACAGACTCCGGGCGTGCGTGTTTTAAGCGCAAGCGATGAAGTGATCTATATCGTTCCCTGCGCGGGAAACATCACTTCAGGATACGTTAAAAACAATCAGGTTAAAACGATGGATTATGGATGTCTTCCCAAATTGCCTGTCTTACCGGGCAAAGACGCCAGTTACCCGTCCTTATTCTGTCATTCTAACGAGTATTTTTTTCAGAATGATATCAGTCTTGGCGGCACAGACTGCGATAACAGGAATTGCGTTAACCTGCCATGGGAAGCCGCCGTGTATGAAGATGGTTTTGCCTTTGCAGAGAAGTCTTCTTTCCCGCTGTTATACAGAAAAATGTTCTGCTGGGGACAGGGAAGAGGAGGCCGGCGCTGGCAGGAATTTCTTTCGATGCCGGGACAGGAATATTTTGAAGTTCAGGCCGGACTCTCTCCTACGCAGCTTCATACTTCTGACATAGCGGCCGGGCAGACTGTAGAGTGGGTTCAGGCTTTTACATCAATTGATGCTGACGATCAGGCTCATCAGGCGAATTACAATGCCGCTTCTGCGTATGTCGCGGGTATTCTGGACAGGCAAATCAGCAATGAAGCGGTTACTGCGGCGCTTGAGCATGGAAGGAATCGTAGCGGCGTGGAAGCGTTGATTATAAGTATGGGAAGCGGATGGGGATCTCTGGAAATAAACATAAAAAAAAGAATGCCTTCCGGCCTTTCGTTCCCGGAAGAATCAGTCGGTGAAGAACAGGTGCAATGGGTGCATCTTCTGAAGAAAAACGCTCTTCCCGCGCGATCGCCTGATGCAGGACCCGGAAGTTTTGTCACCGGCAAAGAATGGGAGTATCTGTTAGGTGCAAGTACTCCAAGGGAGAAGGATTGGCTTACTCCTTATCATTTGGGAGTGATTTATTTTGAACAAGGTGATGCCAAAAAAGCGGTCATCTCGTGGAAAGAATCTGTCAAAAGGCAGAAAAATGCTTGGGCGTACAGAAATCTTGCTCTTGCGGCCGCGCGTCTTAATGATATGCAATCAGCGCTGGAATATTACAGACGCTGTATGTTTTTTGACGGCGATCTTTCTTTTGCGGAAGAATATATCCCGCTTCTTTTGGCATGCGGAAAAGAATCACAGGCCGCATCAGAGCTGGATGCCTGTATAAAAAAGGCCGGTTCTCTGGAAACATTGCCTGTTCCTCTTCTTGAAGCCGCCGCGCGCATTGCCCTTGAACGCAAAGACAATTCGCTGCTTGACAGAATTTTCGCGCTTGAACAGGCTCATTTACGCGAAGGCGATACGGCTCTTGTTGAAATATGGCTCGAGCGGGAAATCCGCGGTCTTTGTGGCGCTGGAAAACAGAGAGCCGAAGCTCAAAAACAGGTGCAAAAAGCGTTACACGAAGGCGTTCTTGTTCCTCCGAAAGGGATCGATTTCAGGATGTTTTAAAATTTATATATATTTATTTTAAAACTGTTTTATAAAAAAACATTTTATTGGAGATTGTTATGATAAAACATGTATGTATTATATGCGGTTATGTTTATGACGGAGAGATTCCTTTTAATGAACTGCCGGATGATTATTTATGTCCGGTTTGCGGAATGGGTAAAGAAAAATTTAATTTAATCCAAACGGACAATGATAATCAGGAAGACGCCGGGGACAAAAAAATGTTCTGTTTCCAATGTCAGCAAACGGCAAAAGGAACAGGATGTACCATGAACGGCGTGTGCGGCAAGAAACCGCAGACTGCCGTACAGCATGATATTTTAACCTGTGAAATGATTTCACTGGCTTCGGTAATGCACGAAAAAGGCATATGCAGCTTGCATGAAGCGGATATGATTGTAGACGGGCTTTTCACCTGCATCACCAACGTTAACTTTGAAACTGAAAAAGCCGCCGGTCTTGCGGCGGAAATCAGATTAATCCGGGAAAAACTTGAAGGCAATGAAACAATAACAAAAAATGAACTGTTCGCTGCAAACGGGAATACGCGTTCGCTTCGATCTACATTGCTGTTCGGTCTGCGCGGCATGGCGGCGTATGCGCATCATGCCCGTATTCTTGGAAGACGCGAAGATAAAATAGACGCATGGTTTATCAAAGGTCTGGCAGCTCTGGGACATGAGCATACCGCGGATGAATGGCTGGAACTGCTGATGGAATTCGGAGGCGTTAACCTTGAATGTATGGAAATGCTTGATGCAGCTAACACAGGCGCCTATGGAAATCCCGAACCCGCAGCGGTGTCCTTAAAAGTGAAAAAAGGTCCGTTCATTGTAATATCGGGCCATGATCTTCACGATTTGAAAATGCTGCTTGAACAGACTGACGGCAAATGGGTAAATGTCTACACTCATGGCGAAATGCTGCCTGCTCACGGTTACCCTCAGTTTAGAAAATATTCTCAGTTAAAAGGACATTTTGGAAGCGCATGGCAGAACCAGCAAAACGAATTTCAAAATCTTCCGGCGCCAATACTGTTCACAACAAACTGCATTATGTCGCCTGGGGATAACTACTCGGACAGAGTCTATACTACATCTGTAGTAGGGTATCCCGGAACAATTCATATTGAAGCGGACTCAAACGGTTATAAAAATTTCTCTTCGCTTATTGAACACGCGATTAGGCTGGGCGGCTTTCCCGATGATAAGCAGTTTACAGGTCATAATGGCGGGAGTAAATTACTCACAGGGTATGGTAAAAAATCAATACTGGACAACGCAGCCGCCATTGTTAACGCTGCAAAGTCCGGTTCAATCAGGCATTTCTTTCTGGTTGGCGGCTGTGACGGCGCACAGCCGGAACGCAGTTATTACACTGATTTTGTAAAGCAGACTCCGAAAGATACTTTAGTGCTGACTCTGGCGTGCGGGAAATTCCGGTTCAACGATTTGGATATTGGCTCAATAGGTACATTCCCCAGGATTTTGGACATGGGACAGTGTAACGATGCTTATGGAGCGATACAGGTTGTCGCCGCGCTTGCCAATGCGTTCAGTTGCGGAGTGAACGATTTGCCTCTGACGCTAGTTCTTTCATGGTATGAGCAAAAAGCAGTATGCATTTTACTTACGCTTCTTTTCCTTGGCATAAAGAACATCTATATTGGACCAAGCGCTCCGGCATTTTTTTCTGAAAACGTATTGAATTTACTTGCGGATAAATTTAATCTTCACCTGATCAGTACTCCGGAAAATGATCTTGGGCAAATTTTGAAGTAACCGCAAAAGCTGTTCCAATACTTTCTTTTTTGGAACAGCTTCATATAATGATGGGCATTCACTTTTTATAAAAAATGTCCCATTTTAATATTAGAGTTGTTCGATAACTTCAGTTATTGAACAACTACGCTAAAAAAAAGGCAATTTTTGGGGCTTTAACCCAGAAAATTGCAAGACTTGTGAGACAACTAACGCGAACCGAAAGTTCGCAGTTGTCGAACAAGTCTATTATGGTAATTTGAATATATAACTGACGAAAAATTTTTAAGTTTTTTTCAAATTCCGCTTGACAAGGAGTGTAAAGGTTGGTAGATTGATATCAGGATATAATGGCGGAGACCGCGCGCTAAATGCGTCCGGTCCGGTCTTGGCAGACGGAGCCCGGCGGGGCGGTTTGCCGCATAGATCTTCAGAGAGATGGTAAAACCGCTTTGGCGGCCGCCTGTGAAAAAGCGGCGCCCGTGAAAAGCCGCGCAGCGCGCGGAAAAAAATTAATTGCGTTTGCACTTGACAAAGCGCGGGCGGAAGTAGTATGTTCAAAAAGCTTGCGCGGGAA
>JAIRQN010000097.1 GCA_031256445.1 Treponema sp.
TAAAAACATAACAATAACACATACTCCCAATAATAATCGTTTCATAAACAGCCTCTCTGCTTTGTGTATATTAATACAGTACCACTTATTTGCTGAAAAATCATGTTTCCGATCCATAAGTAATTTCAACTGTGTCAAAATGACACAAAATTCTATCATTTTCAGCCTCGCTATGTCATTTTGACGCAATAACCCATTTTAAACAGTAATTTTATTCAAAAATGTATGCAGAATAGTATTCTTAAGACGGCTGCGCAGAAGCCCTGACGGATAAGCTGGATTTTTAACATAAATATTCCCCTGTTTTTTAAAAATATATGCTAAAAAACATACTTGAGGGGTTTTGGGAGGCCGCGAAAGCGGCTTCCTTGCAAAGTATCGTGCCACGTCACGGTGCTTTGCCCGCTGACAGGCCCCCAAGCAAACTCTTCAAGCATACATTTTTATTACTTGGCATGAATATTGCTATTAAATGGGTGTCGATGAGAAAGAGTGAAAGAGCCCGCCGTAAGGGGGATGGTTCGTTGAACCATATAACTTTCACCGGTTATCACATCGGACATTATCAGGAGAAAGTTATGAAAACTTTAACCATGTATCAGCCAAACGTAATTCAAAACGCATTAAGCGATTTTGACCGCTACTTTGAGTCGTTCTTTGGAGACTCAATTCTGGCTCCAGCGGCAAGAATTATTAATCAAACGCCAGCGGTAGACATCCGGGAAAACGAAAACGCCTATGTCCTGGATATGGATCTGCCCGGGTTTGACGAGAAAAATATCGAAGTCCATGTGGACGGCACGAGCCTGTGCATTACTTCCAGACAGGAAGAGCAGAATGAAAAAAAAGGCAAGGATGACGATACACAGGGAACATATATTCTTCGGGAACGGAAGACAAGTTCCTTCAGCCGCTCATTTAAGCTGCCTGAAGGCGCCAATCCCGAAGCGGTTAATGCCAGTTTTAAGAATGGCGTATTAAAACTGGAAATCAAAAAGCGCGAGGAAGCGCAAAAACGGACAATTCAGATAAACGCTGCTTAAACTGAATTGCGCCACTTGGTTTTACTTGAGGGATAACCGGCGGTTTAAAAGCCGCATACAAAACACCGCGAAGGGAGCGCGATGTTCTGCTGCCGGAAATCCCTCAAGTATTTTTTATTCCGCGGATAAAATTAGTGAATATTCTGGTTTCTTTTTCTGGCAGTCCGTAGCGTTCCCTGCCAAGATCTATGCTTTTAATCAGGAATGCCATGTTCCTGCCCAAAATGCGCATTGTCTGCATCCCTTCTTCGTCCTTTTTTACATCATCGGGCGCGTTGCCATGCACCTCGTTCCAGTACTGGCTAGAAACAACGGGCATGCCCGATATGGTGAAATATTTATTAAGCGCGTCAAATGTTGATGAACATCCGGTTCTTCTGGCTGACACTACCGCTGCGCCGACCTTCATTGTCTTGTCAAATGAAGCACTGAAGAACAGCCTGTCCAAAAATGAAATAACGCTGCCGTTTGCGGATGAGTAATAAACGGGAGAACCGATTAAAAGACCGTCACATTCGCGGAATTTGAGCGCCGCTTCATTAACCAAATCATCAAAAACGCATTTATTGATTTCCCTGCATTTGTAACAGCCCATACAGCCGTGAATTTCCTTATTGCCCGCCTGGATAATTTCCGTATCTACGCCGTTTTCGTTCAGGGTTTTCGCCGCTTCGCTCAGAGCGGTAAAGGTGCAGCCGTTTGAATTCGGACTGCCGTTTATAACCAACACTCTCATTCGCTTAACTCCCATATAATTTTTCAGCTTATTTATACTTTAATTTTTACGTTTATGCCAGATATTGAAAAAAGATTAAATGCCGGAGACAGCGCGGGGAAAAGCAGAATACGCCTACAGTCCCAGATCCTTCCCGATCAATATCACTTTAATGCGTCCGGCGGGTTTGCAGAAACGGGTTGTGACAAAGTACGAACAGATTGTGTCCGGGACAAGGCAGTCCGCGCAGGCGCCCGTTTCATTGCAGGGAGTTTTTAGATTTGGGAAGCGCTGCATGTTAAGGGGCGCGGCTATGGTTCTGGCGCGGACAACCGCGTCTTCGTAAGTTTTGGCGGCTTTATTCATGCCGGCGGCGACGATCACCTGTTTGGGTCCGTAAATCATGGCGGCTGCGCGGTTGCCGAAACCGTCGATATTAACAAGCTGCCCGTCTTCGGTGACGGCGTTTGTACCGGAGAGAAAAGTGTCACATAACAGCGCGCGGCGCATTATATCCTGCCGTTCTTCCGCAGAAGCGGCTTTGTCCCTGTCCAGCAGGCTGTATCCCAGATTTGCCAGCTTTTCCTGAATGCCAAGATCAACCATCGTTTTTGATCCGCCCCAGGATACCAGATGATCTTTTGGAATTAAAGAAATAATTTTTTCTGCCGCCTCGTCCGGTTCGTCATAGTAAAAAGCGTCAAAGGAGCGTTTTATTAACGCTTTAGCGACAACCGGCCCGAGTTTTGAATACCTTTGTTCATTTATGGTTTTCATATAAACTCCAATATTCTTCATATGTTATCATTTAGCTTCATAAAAATCAATATGACAAAATATGATAAATTGATACAATTCAAACAGTTTCTATGTCAAAACAAATAAATCATGAAGTATTATTAAATATTGCTTGAGAAAATAACAAAATCGTGTTAATATTCAAAAACATGGAAGAAAGAAAGAATACATTATTGATTGTAGATGATGAAAAATCGAATTTGGAAGTATTAATCAACATACTGGGTCCCGAATATACAATTTTTATGACAAAAAGCAGCGCCGCAGCTTTTGAAATGGCCCAGAAACATATGCCAGATGTCATATTGCTTGACATTATGATGCCGGAAATGGACGGATTTGAAGTTCTCGCCGGGTTAAAGAAGTCAGAAAAAACGCGGAACATTCCTGTTATTTTTACAACAGGCCTTAACAGCGTTCAGGACGAAGAAAAAATGATGGACGCGGGAGCTGTTGATTTTGTGCATAAACCTTTCAGCGCGAAAGTTGTAAAAATGAGAGTCAGAAATCAAATTCAAATAGTGAATTTAAGCCATATTGCAGAAAAAGCTGCAAATATGAACAAATAGTACCGCCAACAAAGGAAAGTGGAAATGGCTGCCAAAACGGAAACCAAAGCTGAACAGAACTCCGAAGCCGCCAGAAAAGAAAAGGGCATATCAATCTATTTAAGAATCCTTGTTGTAATAATCGCCGTATCAGTCGCAATAATAATTTCCGGACTTTTTGTCGGCTCGCGTTTTTTGTCAAGCAGCATAAACAGGACAATGGAAGATGATTTACTGATAACCGTCGACGTAGCCGAGCTTTATGTAAAAAAAGAAATTGAACTTTTAAAATTAATCGCCCAGGAAGCGGCCAGGGAAATTAACCAGTATCTGCCAACAGGCTGGACCGCGGGAATTCTGGAACGCGTCCGCCTTGATCATTCTTCATACATCGGCCTTGCCGTTTTTGATGATAAAACACTAATTGACTCCTGCGGCGGGCTGTCTATACCAAATGATTTAATAAATGAGCCGTTCATGACTCTTACAAAGTCGGGCGCCGCGACAATCTCAACTACCATGTACACTGATGACGGAACGCTTGTTATGTACGTGCCGGCGAGAATCAATGACGATCTTGTTCTTGCCGCTATCCTGCCTGGTTTGTATTTCAGCAGTCAGATTTCCGGTTTTACATTCTGGCAAAGCGGTCATTTTTACATTGATGACGCCGAAGGGACAGTTATTTCCAATTACCGCGAAGATTGGGTGCAGTACCGCGTTAACTTTATGGAAATGGCAAAAACAGACAGTTCATACAATGACCTAAGCAGCCTGGTGCGGCGAGGGATGAACGGAGAACGCGGCATAGGCCACGCCAGCGTCAGCGGCGCGCGGAGAATAAGCGCGTTCCGCCCCATTACCACGCCGGAAGGGTGGTACATCGGCGTTATCGCACCTTTATCAGAAAGCGCGTTAAATGAAATACCGAGGGGAATATTGCTGATTGGTTCAATAACAATGCTGTTAAGCATAATAGCCGCCTCTCTTGCCGCTTCATTTCTCAAGCGCCCGTACGAAGAAGTCGATCACCTGCGAAGGGAAGCCGAAATCGCGTCAATATCAAAATCCACCTTCCTTGCCAACATGAGCCACGAAATCAGAACTCCCATGAACAGCGTAATGGGCTTTTCGGAACTTGCGCTGGACGATGATGTCGCTCCCAAAACCAGAGATTACCTTTTAAAGATACGGACAAACGCTGAATGGCTATTGCAGATAATAAATGACATACTTGACATTTCCAAAATTGAAGCCGGAAAAATGGAACTGGAGAATATTCCTTTCGATATTCATGAATTATTTGTCAGCTGCCGCACTTTAATTCTGCCCAAGGCCGTTGAAAAAAACATTATGCTGCACTTTTACGCCGAACCCAGCCTGGGGAAAAGGCCGTTAGGCGATCCGACAAGGCTTCGCCAGGTATTTGTAAATCTGCTTTCCAACGCCATTAAATTTACGAACACAGGCATGGTCAAGCTTCATTCGGATATTATCAGAATGGAAAACAACAGCATTTCAATTCATTTTGAAATAAAAGATTCCGGCATCGGGATGACAAAAGAACAGATCGAAAAAATATTCGATCCGTTTACGCAGGCGGAATCCGGCACTACGCGCAAATACGGCGGCACAGGGCTTGGGCTTGCCATTACAAAAAATATTATTGAGATGATGGGCGGAAAACTCCATGTCGAAAGCACGCCCGGCGTCGGCACAAAATTCAGTTTTGATCTTGTTTTTGACACGATTGACATCAGCGATGACGAAGCATTCAGCCAAAAAGTCGTATTTGACGAAATTGAAAAACCGGTTTTTGAAGGCGAAATTCTGTTATGCGAAGATAACGCCATGAACCAGCAGGTTATCTGCGAGCATCTTACAAGGGTTGGACTCAAGACAGTCGTGGCGGAGAACGGCAGGATAGGCCTGGATATGGTCAGGGAAAGGATTCAAAACGGCGCGCAGCAGTTCAATTTGATTTTCATGGACATGCATATGCCCGTAATGGACGGCCTGGAAGCGTCTTCGCAGATTATCAGGCTTGATACTGGCATTCCGATAGTGGCCATGACAGCTAACATTATGTCAGACGACAGGGAGATATACGCGAAAAGCGGAATGAACGACTGCGTGGGCAAACCTTTTACATCCCAGGAATTATGGCGCTGCCTGATGAAATACCTGACTCCTGTAATCAGGGAAAAAACGTCAATAACCGGGAATGAATCAGGCGGCGGAATACTGGAAGCGGACAAGAACTTCCAGAAGAAACTTCAGCTGTTGTTTGTCAAAAACAACAATAAAAAATTTGATGAGCTGACCGAGGCTCTGAAAAACAACGATATAAAACTCGCTCACCGGATTGCGCACACATTAAAGAGCAACGCGGCGCAGATTGGAAAAACAGTTCTGCAGAAAGCCGCCGAAACCGTTGAAAGCTATCTGAAAGACGAAAATAATTTCACGACAGAAATGCAGATATTGAATCTGGAAGCCGAACTGAATATAGTCCTGAAGGAGCTGTCTCCCCTGCTTGAACAGCAGGTTCAGCAGGAAGTAATAACAAAAACAATTAATCCCGATGAAGCAAGGGAACTGCTGGAGAAACTGGAACCTCTGGTAAAATGCGGAAACCCGGAATCATTATCCCTGAAAAATGATATCCGCACGATGCCCGTCAGCAATGAGTTAAAAGAAAAACTAATAGCCGAAATGGAAGATTTTGAATTTGAATCGGCGGCCGTTACGATTGCCGAAATACGACAAAGGATGGGTTAATGCGATGGAAGCGGGAAAGAAAAATTCAATTTTAATTGTTGATGATGATAACACAAATATAAAAGTTTTAACCCATATTTTGGGCGGCGATTACGACATTCTGTCAGCGTCTAACGGCATAAGCGCAATGGGAAAAGCAAGGGAATACAAACCCGATCTTATCCTGCTTGATATTCTGATGCCGGGAATGAACGGGTACGAAACACTTGTCGAAATGAAGAAGAACGATGTCATTCAGAAAATACCGGTCATCTTTATTACAGGGCTTAACAGCGACGAAGACGAAGAAAAAGGACTGTCACTGGAAGCGGTGGACTATATAACAAAACCTTTCAGCGCGAAAATCGTAAAATTAAGGGTACGGAACCAGATTCAAATTATCAATCAGCTTCACACCATCAAGGATCTGAGCATGCTCGATCAGCTGACAAAACTTCCCAACAGGCGCTGTTTTGATGAGAGACTGCGCATTGAATGGAAACAGGCCATCGTGGAAAAGACGCCTTTAAGCCTGATAATGCTTGATCTGGATAAATTCAAAAAGTTAAACGATACATACGGGCATCAGCAGGGCGATGCCGCGTTAAAGACAATAGCTGGCATATTTCCGCACGCATTCAGGCGTCCCGGCGATATTGCGGCCCGCTGGGGCGGCGAAGAATTTGTCATTCTGCTGCCGAATACTCCGCTGGCAGACGCCCTTGAAACCGCGGAAAAAGTCCGCACCGATATTGAAGATGCTGACATTCCGCGTTCCGGCGATTTGACTCCCATAAAAAGCACAGTAAGCATCGGCGTTAACTCGCTCATTCCCGAAATGGACAGCTCAATTGACATGTTCATTTCCAAAACCGATAAAGCCCTCTACAAGGCAAAAGAAGCGGGCGGAAACTGCATTATGCAAATGAAAGATATTCAGACAGAGTGATCTTCGGTTTTCCTGTAATAAAATAATGTCACGCAAAAACCCGCCGCAAGTATTACAAGGTTCAGCGCGAAAGGCAGGTTTCTTGAAATATCGGAAAGAAAACCGCCAAGCCAGGCAAACGGAGCTGTCGCGATCATTATGAACATGTAACGGATAGCCATTATTCTTGCGCGTTCTTCCGGGTTTACATGCAGCGCGATTAAAGATTCAGAGAGCATACCGAGCATTCCCAATCCAAAACCGTCAAACACAAGCGACACGCAGATAAGCGGGTATTTCAGAACGCCTTCTGCGGGAACCATAATAAGCAGGCTCTGCCCGGCAAAGTAACCGGCGAAAGCCAGAAGAAGCGGCAATTTTAAAAGTCCTTTTGTTAACCGGGGTATAATTAAAAACAGAAAAATAATCGCCAGCAGGGATCTGAAAACATTAAAGAGGGGAAGCGCCGCTTCCGGAACAAGAAGTTTTTTATTCGCGATAATCTGCCAGAATGTACTGTTAATGGTTCCGACTATCCATGCAAGAGCGGCTATAATAATTGAAAAAACGGTTCCGCGGGACCCGATAATAATCTTTATTACTCCGCCGTAACCGCCGGCAAGCTGAAACACATTCATTCCCTTTGTTTCACGCAGCCGCGTTTCGCCGACAGTGGTTTCTTTGGAAGCGAGGTAAAGAATGACAACCTTTATCAGCATTAAAATGAAAGCGTTTACAAACAGAATGCGGATGGCGGGAACAAGCGTCATTCTGGAAATAAGCACAGCGGAAATAGGAGCGAAAACGGCCGAAAGCTGTCCGCACGCCATAACTACCGAATAAATTTTTGTTATCTGCTTTTTTTCAGCGTCTTCCACCAGGAGGCAGTGCCATGAATTTGTCGTAACGCCGTTTGTCCCGTTTATAAGAGCCGCGGCCAGAAAGAACCAGAAACCTTCCGCCCTCCACCAGATTATACTGGGAATACACCAGGCAAGAACATCAAAAACCGCGGTCGCTTTTCTTCTGCCCATTTTATCGGTAATGGGCCCGCTTAAAAAAGAAAACGCCATCTGGGAAAGCGTGTTGATTGTTACGATAAAACCTACCCGCGTATCGCTCAGTCCAAGAGCAAGCATATAAACCGACAGATACGGCATGCAGAGATTCATCGAAAGCCCCCAGAGCGGCTCTGTATAAACACATGCTCTGGGATTCCCCTTAAGACGCGCTATTGTAGAAAAAAGCGAATTGCTCATAAATAT
Organism: Treponema sp.; assembly: GCA_031256445.1. Lineage (GTDB taxonomy): Bacteria > Spirochaetota > Spirochaetia > Treponematales > Breznakiellaceae > WQXQ01. The sequence goes on from JAIRQN010000097.1 coordinate 8,058, forward strand.
TTCCGCCAGTGTCCGAAAAGTTGAAAACTTCTTCGGACACTTTCATTAATTACTGTTTTTTCGTATTATTTCGCAGAAATAAGAGAAAAAACAAAGGCTGTCCGTGAAGTAACCAACTTCCCGGACAGCCCCCTTTACCACTCTCCAAATCCGGCGATTGTATCCCTGAGAAAATACCCGCTGTCTTTAATGGTGCGCTTCTGCGTCCTGAAATCAACATGAATAATGCCAAAACGTTTGGAATAGCCAAAAGCCCATTCAAAATTATCCAAAAGCGACCAGACATAGTACCCTTTCAGGGGAACTCCCTTCTTTATCACATCCGCGCATACAGCAAGATGTTTTTTAAGGTAATCAATTCTCTGCGTATCATGAACCCGGCCGGCGGCGGTTACCGTGTCGTCACAGGCGCAGCCGTTCTCGGTAATGTAAATCGGTATCTCTTTTTTGCCGAACGCGCCCTTTGAAATTTCGGCTATCCATAAAATCTGCCTCTCAAGGCCGCCGGGCGTAAAGTGCCATCCCATAACAGAGGTTTCCTGCCAGGAAGGTTTGAACGAGAATTTCAATTCAGCTTTTTCATCGGCGGCTGCAACGTCTTCGAAGTAATAATTTACTCCGATAAAATCAACCGGCTGCGCGATTATTTCAAGATCGCCGTCTTTAACCGGCAAGCCAAAACCAGCCGTTTTAACAATTTCAGGATAACCTTTGCCAAGACACGGCAGAATAAAAACCTCGGTATTTATGGCCCTTGCCGTTTCGGCGGCTTTTCTGTCAGCTTCTTTTACGCTTGCCGGCCTTGGAGTAATTGGATTCCAGGTTATGCCAATGGGCGCTTTCAATCCGGTTTTGCGGTACTCCCTGACAGCGATACCGTGCGCCATGTTTATATGATGCACAGCGGCGGCGGCCTTTTGAGCCTCACGGCGACCGGGAGCGTGCACTCCAACAAAGTAACCAAGACGCGCTATGCAAAATGGTTCGTTAACGGTAATCCACATATCAACAACATCGCCCAACTCCCTGTAACAAACCTTTACATATTCTTCGAACGCTTCCAAAACGGAACGCTCCAGCCATCCGCCTGCGTCTTCCAGCAGCTGAGGCAGATCCCAATGGTAAATGGTCGCGCAGGCGCTGATATTATATTTATGCAGCTCATCGCAGAGTCCGCGGTAATAGGCAATGCCTTCCGGATTCACCTTGCCGGTTCCGGCGGGAATGATCCTGGGCCAGGCAATGGAAAAGCGGTAACTTGTAAAGCCAAGCTGCGCCATCAATGCGGCGTCTTCTTTATAGCGATGATACTGATCGCACGCTACATCTCCGTTTTCTCCCGCGTAAACAGCTCCCGGTTTGCGGGCAAAAGTATCCCAGATGCTCTCGCCCCTGCCGCCTTCCCGCGCCGCTCCTTCAACCTGATAACTGGCAGTCGCTGTACCCCACACAAAATCCTTCGGAAAATCAAGCCTTTCCATAAAAACGCCCCTTGAATTAATTACAATATAATTCCCCAAATTTAAGGAAAGTTCAACAGGGAATTCGCCAAAAATCACTTCTCTTGACAAAACAGGGCATTCCCGTGTACTATAACACGAGCAAGAATTTAAATTTAGGAAAGGCTGTGGCGGTAAAATCCGGACATATCACTTATCTTCAGCGTTCTTGGATGCTTTATGCAATGCTGGCGTTGCCTATGGCGTTTTTTTTGCTTTTCCGTTATGTCCCCATGACAAATATTGTTACCGCTTTTAAGGATTACAATATTTTCCAGGGCGTCTGGTCGGAAGGTTCACCCTGGGTTGGATTTAAATGGTTCGAGAGAGCCTTCGCGTCAAGGAATTTCTGGCTCGCAATGAGAAACACCCTGATGCTCAATTTCCTGGACTTGATAGTAGGTTTTCCGGCTCCTATTATTCTGGCTCTGTTATTGAATGAGCTTATATTCAAAAAATTCAAAAAAGTAACGCAGACTATCGTTTACCTTCCCCACTTTCTTTCGTGGATCATTGTTTCGAGCATAGCCACAAGGCTTCTGGCGCCCAGTACAGGCGTTGTTAATATTTACCTTACCAGTACATTCGGTATTGAACCAATAGACTTCCTGATGGACAAAACCAAGTGGGTAATGACCTACATTGTTTTCGGCGTATGGAAAGAAATGGGCTGGGGAACGATTATTTACCTTGCGGCAATTACAGGCATTAATCCGGAACTCTATGAAGCCGCGGAAGTTGACGGAGCCGGACGCTGGCGGAAACTCTGGCATGTTACCCTGCCGGGAATTAGAGCTACAATTGTGATTCTTTTGATAATGAATGTCGGGCGTATTCTTGGAATCGAGCTGGATCGTCCCTATACAATGGCAAACCGCGTGGTCATGGAAGTCGCGGACGTTCTTTCCACTCTGGTATACCGCGTTGGCATAAGATCGTTCCAGTTCTCTTTAACAGCGGCTATTGGGCTATTCCAGTCAGTAATATGCGTAATATTCCTGGTCGCGGCGAATACGCTTGCGAAAAAATTCGGCGAAAGGGGAATTTGGTAGGCATATGAAAATCAAATCGAAAGGAACCAGATTAGGAGATTTGATAGTCATTTTTTTCTGCGTCCTTGTAATTCTTTTATGCCTTCTGCCGATGTTAAATCTTCTTGCCCAGTCCTTAAGCAGTTCCCAATCCGTTATTAACAGCAAAGTAACCTTTTTGCCCGTGGTCTTCAATAACGAAAACATGACGTATCATTACGGGATAACAATGGAATCCTACAAATATGTATTTTTGGACCCGGCTTTTTCACATTCAATGTGGTGGACGGCAATCCTCACTGTTATTTGCACTATTCTCTCCCTTACCATGACAATTCTTTGCGCGTATCCATTAACCTACGACTGGCTGAAGGGCAAAACGGTAATTAATACAATAATTATTTTTACCATGTATTTCAGCGCGGGAACCATACCAAATTACATATTGATGAAAACGCTCGGTCTTTTAAACAATCCTCTGGTTCTTATTATTCCCAACTGCCTTTCAGTTTTTAACATGATTATTCTCCGCAGTTTCTTTTTTGGAATCCCCGACAGCCTGCGCGAATCCGCCGAAATTGACGGGGCAAACCCTTTCACAGTCCTTATACGGATATACCTTCCGCTGTCGGCGCCTGTACTGGCTACATTGGCACTGTTTTACGCGGTCGGCCGCTGGAACGGGTTTACAGACGCGCTTCTTTACATTAACTCTGCGCCGCAATGGGTGCCGATACAGTTAAAACTCTGGCAGTTAATTCAGAATATGACATCAATAGATGTAAGCACTGTTGAAATGGTATCCGGCAATGTGCCAAGGGCATCGGACGCGATAAAAGCCGCGGCGATAATGTTCGCCACCGTGCCCATTCTGATAGTGTATCCCTGGCTGCAGCGGTATTTCATCGCCGGCGTTACAATAGGAGCCGTAAAAGGCTGATTACTTCGGATTAAAGCCTGCGCGAAGCGCAGGTATAAATCATATCTTATCAGGAGGAGATTTTATGAAAAAACTCTTATTAGTACTGGTCATGTTATTGGCCGCAACAATGGTATTTGCGGGAGGAAGCAAAGATTCAGGCTCAAGACCTGCCGCGCCTGCGTACATACCAAAAGAACCGCCGCCGCCAGGACCGGCTGTACCGCTTCCGGCAACAGGAAAACTTACAGTAGAAGTTTTTGACCGCGGCACAGACGGTGGAAAATCAATGGCCCATGATAATGAATGGACCAACTGGATTAAACAAAAGGTGAAAGCCGATCTTGGCATTGACGTTACCTTTATTCCCGTCGGCAGATGGTCAGAGAACACAGATATTGTCAATCTGATGGCAGCCGGCCCGGGCAGCGCTCCTGATCTTTGCTACACATACGCGCATGATATGGTAAACGCGTTCCGCGATCAGGGCGGTATAATGGATCTTGCGCCTTATATCAACTCATACCTGCCCGATCTGAAAAAACTGCTTGGTTCAGACCCTGCATTCAGCGGCAAGGATTTTATTAACCGCAACGTAGACCTTCAGACAGGAAAGATTTTTTCAATTCCCAGTTATCGTGTCGCAATCGCCCAGCGGAATATTTTTATCCGCAAAGACTGGCTGGATAAACTCGGGCTTGGCATACCCAAAGACTACAATGAATTCTACAACACGCTTAAGGCTTTTAAAGCCAGAGATCCGGGCGGAGTCGGCGCCAGGCTTGTTCCCTACGGCGTAAACAGCGATGCGCGCTGGGGGCTTGCCGATGTTATTCATCATCATATTAAACCAATGAACGACAGGGATCGCTGGGTTTACAACATCGCGGATCGTTATATATACATGAACGGATATAAAGACGGCGTAAAAGAAATGAACAAATGGTATAACGAAGGCCTCATATTCAAGGATTTCCCGCTGATGGTTACCGCTGAGGATTTCTATAACCAGATAAAGAGCGGCGTTGTAGGCGCGTTCTGCCAGAACTGGGATATGCCTTACCGGACAGACTACAGAATCCTTGAAGATCTCCGCAAGAATGTTCCCAGCGCGGATTATATCCCCATCGACATCGTTAACAATAAAGACATGATGGACAAAGTAGGACTTCAGATTTTTATTCCGGAATTCTCTCCAAATAAAGACGCGGCTCTCAAGTATCTTAACTGGCTTGCAAAACCGGAAAATTACGGCTTCCTGCAGCTTGGTCAAGCGGGTATTAACCATGAAATGGTAAGCGGTGTTCCCAGAACCCTCGCGGCTCCGGCGCAGCATCCATGGATTCAGAATTCACCCAATAACATCGACTACACAATGCCCATGAACGGCGTAGAACTCGGAAGTACGGAACTTAACGGCAGAGCCCTCGGTTTAGGCTACGGCAGTATTTCGGCGGATGTTGTATCAAACGCGTTTGTTATTTCCACACGAAACGCCCGCGCGCCGGCGGTTTTCCAGGCCACAACAAGGGTTAATCAGTATTCCAACGACCTGAAGGAACAGGCCGATGATCTTATCGCCAAAGCGATAACCTGCCCCCCCAGAGATTTTGACAAGGTCTGGGATGCAGGCATTAAAGCATGGCTTAGCTCCGGCGGACAGGAAGTATATGACGAAAGAGCGTCATTGTACAAATAACGCCCGAAAATGCATGAAAAAATAGGTGTCCGAAAGTTGGAAAACTTCTTCGGACACCTTCATTAATTTGAAAGCTTGGCGTGTGCGCCAGAGATAAAAAAAACGGGCTGCCCAGGCAGCCCGTTTTTTTGTCCGCAGTAATTTAATTGTGCCAGGTGATTTCTGTTACTTCAATAAATTTAACGCCTGCGTTGGAGTTCTGGAAAAGAATTCCGCCGGGAGCTTTTGTAAGCCTTGATCTTGATCCCTTGTCTGTGGAAACAACGCCGGAATATCCCATCAGGTTCATTTCTTTAAGAGGGGTATTCGGGCCAGCGTCCATTGCCGGGCCTCTCTTGTCGCCGTCAATATCATAAACCAGTACAACCATCGCATTGGTGTCGCCGGCGGGGATTTCCTCGCCTGCTTCATTGAAATATTTGCATTTGATGGTTATTCTCTGATACTGGGTAACATCAACCGGGAATTCGTCAAATATGAACATTAAATCCGCATAATTCTTCGGGAAAGGGGTCTGATTCCTTAAAATACCTTTTCCAACTGTTTCGCCGATAGCGTCTTTTTCCGCCAATAAAACCTGGGTCAGTGTTGAAAGATCAACAGAATAAGGCTCTCCGCCGCCTGCGCTACTGCCGGCTGCCGATGACTTGCCGCCGCTTGCGCATCCGGCAAAAGCTACGATTGCAACTACTGCAATAATAAATCCTAACTTCTTCATAAAGAATTCTCCTTAAAAAAAATTAATCTGCAGGAAACATACGTTCCATAAATGCAAGTGTATATAAATGGAAAATTTATGTCAATAAATAATTAGAAATATTTGGCACTTTATACAAAATATTTGATCTGAAGGGTTAAAAAACCTGCTCCAGGACATAAAAAACGCTCTTGTCAGTGCCAAAAATGACTCTTTTACCGGCTATCACGGGAGCGGAGAGAATTGAACCTTCGGTTTCCATCTGCCAGAGGATTTTGCCGTTTCTTGCGGAAATACAGACAAATTGAGGCGGGGTTAAATCGCTTCCAAGAAGGCCGAAATAAACCCTGCCGGCGGCAATGGTGGGAGCGGAGCTTACCGGCATGTCAAATTCCCTTTCCCACCGCAAAACGCCGGTTTGCGCGTCAAACGCGCGCGCGACACAATCCCCGCCGGTGAAGATAACCAGGTCTTTCCATACCGTAGGAGCGGCAAAATCAAGCAAATCAACATTTCTGATAAAAAAGTTCCATTCAGATTCAAAATCGTATGAATTCAGGATTCCGTCATGAATCTGATTCCAGACCATTTCTCCGGTATGGCGGTTATAGGCATAAAAACCCAAAGTTGTACCGCCGTATATATCCGCCGTTCCAAAATACAGAAGATCGCCGCGGATCGCGGGGAATGAATACCATGTCGCTCCGATTTCATAATAGGACAGAAACCACAGGAATTCCCTTTTATTTATATCAAAAGGGCCGATCAGCTCAACCTGCGGGCCGGTAGCCATATACATCACATCATCCGCCATCAGGAAGGTAAAGTTGTACCATCCGGGGTTATTGATGCGGAACTGTTCAATGCCTTCCGGCGAAAGAAAATAAATGGCGTCGGCGTCTCCGCAGAAGATGATGTAATCGCCGTAACGCTGCACCTGCGAGTTGATCTGGCTCCGGATTGGGAATGTCCATATTTCCTGCCCTGTTTCGCGTGACAGGGCGTAGAGTTTTCCGTCCTTACTGCCAAAGTAAACCTGGTTTTTGTCAGCGTATGGGATTGAATTTATCTCCGCGCCGCTTTTGAATACCCAGCGCATATACCCGCTTTCCACATCAAGAGCGTAGAAATTTCCGTCATCCGAACCAAAGTAAATTGTGTCGCCCATAACAACCGGAGGATTCAAAGACCGGATTTTCTCATCGCCGGACTGCAGCCTGATTTTCCAGCGAAGCCCCAGCGGCGGTATAATTCGCGAAGAACTGACGCCGCGGCCGTCTTCTCCCCTGAACTGCACCCAGTCAGCGTTACGCGAACACGCGCTCAGCAGCCAAAAAACATTAATTATGCAAAATAAAATTGTTATGTGCTTTTTCATAGGTAGGCGAGTCCTCTTAAACTGAATGCGCGTTTTAGCGCGTGATGCGGACCGCGGCGGTACGCGGATTTTAATATCTCGCTGTACTTCTGCCGCAGAAGCATAAAACATTTTTCCATCTCGCCGTTGTCAGCGAACTGCCGCCAGCGCAGCTGAGAGTAAAGAGAAGCGAATACCTGAAAGTGCGGATCCGCCGCGCCCCCGGTTGATTTATCCGGGAACAACTGCGAGTACTCATGCGCGGTTTTTGACGCGGGCTTTACCGGTTTGCCGTCCGCGGCCAGTTTCGCGAGGAGCAAAAGATACAAGGAGCGGGCTCCCGCCCTGCCACCGCGCCGGACGCCGGCGTACAGGACAAGTTCCCGTCCGTAGCGCAATGTATACGCCAGAACAACAGCGAAAACCGCCAAAACACAGACGGTACGCAGCGCAGCGCGCCAGGGGAATTTTTTAACGTTGGAGAAAACTTTTGTTTCGTTAATCACGGGAATTACAACATCCCATCCGTTAAAATCGCCCGTGCCAAGCGGCGGCATGGAAAAAGAGGTCGCTTCAAAATCCAGCCAGCCGTAATCGGGGATAAAGAACTGCGTCCACGAATGACTGTGCAGATTGGTAACAAGGAAAAGGTCGTCAAAACGGAATTTCTGCAGAACCGGTATTCTTGCGCGAAGAGCGGCAAGCCCGCGCAGATGCGCCGTTGTCTGAAGACTGTCTGCGGCGAGGTAGCCTGTTACCACGCGCGAGGGAATTCCCGCCAAACGCCCAAGCAGCGCGAGCGTATTGGAAAATTCAACGCAGTCGCCTTCAGCCGAATTAAAAAGAAATTCTTTTAACGCGGCAACGGAAAAATCATCGTTATAATTCAGGTTATACTGGTAACCGGAAAAACTCACAAGCAGCGCAATTATTTTCTCCATATATTCATTGCCGGAACGCAAAGCCGGCGCGTAATCCGGCTCCCATTCATCCTTTCCGCCCGAAAAAATCTGCTTCAGATAATTGTCTTCCGCAATTAACGTACCGCGGTTTTCTTTCCATGTTTTTACCGCCTTGTCCAAATATGCGTTAAATGCTTTTATATCGTTTTCTTCAAGGGGAATTTCAAGATAATGGGCAAGTGATTTTTTTTCATATTCGCTGAAGTAACGGGTCTGCGCGTTAACAAGCATCAGGGGATCGCCAAGGTGGGTATTCGCAGTAACCTGATGAATGTAACGCAAAGGGCCGGAGTCTTCGCTCAGTATTGTAGGATCAACCGATACAGGGCGGAAAGGCAGATACTTCTGCGGCAGCGTGGAAAGGGAAAAAACTTCCTGCCGCCGCCTGCCGAAGTCATAATCCGGTTCATTGTTGAACCATGTTACGAAAAAACGCTGGTTGACAAGGTTATTCAAAGGTTCATTCTGACTCACAAGGAATCCCTCCGTTCTGTCAAGATGCCCGCGGAACGAACTGCCCATATATACAGGCTCTCTGTCAGAAGCGACAACCATCACCATGTACTGCCTGTTATCCTGCGAGCCTCCTCCCCTGCCCCGTCCGGTCCGGTTCTGCCAATTGTGTTCGGCGATACCGCGCAATCCCGGCTGCCCGTCTCCGCCGTTCTTTGGCAGAGTCCTGCGCCCGTCTCTTCTGGAACTGGAATCCTTTGGAATGCCGTGATCTGAATCGGAAGCCCTTCTCTCCGGCGCCCTGTCCTGAAGCAGATTGTTGATCACTGCGTTACGGATAAAATCCGGCGGCAGAACAAGAAGAACAGTAAACAGCAAAACCGCGGCCGCGGCAAAGAATATCGCGGCTTCATTCATTGAGCCTTTTGCCCGCGAGCCTGACGCTGAAGCGGCATGAGCGCTTTGGGGATAGGCGCAAAAATAAACAACAACGCAGTGAAGCAAAAACACAACAGCCGTCCAGACGAGGATGAACTGAGTTAACGCGGCGCTCTCTCCCGCGATATCCTCTCCGGAGCGGGAAAGCGCAAGAAGCCGCAAACACACCCATGCCAGAAAAAACGGTTCAAGCGCGGCAATTTTCGCCATATTGCGCAGAAGCGGGCCGCCCTGATGATTGAACAACAGGAAAGTCAGTAAAAAACTGATAATGCCCGCGGTAAAAGGCCGGAACGCGCCCGGGCTGAAACCTCCCGCCCAAACTGAAAGTATAAACAAAGGCAATAAAATTATTACGCACTTCCTGCGCAGGCTGAACGAAAATTTCACCATATCTGAAAAAAATATAAAAGTGATTAACGCCTGCGCGGGAATGATTACAAACCACTGCAATACGCCTATACGGTCAAAAGAAACCGTAATACCCGGATGAATTGTAATTAGCGAAATAACGCTCAGGTAAAAAAACATTCTCAGGGAAAAAAGCATAACAAGGTTTCTTTTCATAACTTTACCTCTGCGTAAGTTAACTCCATTCTGGCGGATCGGACACTTAACGGTTTGGTTTTCTTTCCCGCCAGCCATCCGACAGAAGGAACGCTTCCTTTCCTGATAAAACTTTTTATGTTAAGAGTTTCGATGTCTTTTTCCCTCTGCGCCGGCTGAATCAGGAAAAGTGAAACCTGTTTTTGGCTGTTTGCCACGAGATAATCCGGCAGTCCAATATCACAGGCTGTGGAAAAAACATATATATCCCCGCCGGCGGCTGATACGATTTCTGCGGTTTCATTCCGGGACGGTGAAAATGAAAGGCCCGCAAGCTCTTCAAGAAAAGCGTCCAGGTCTTCTTCATCTTCTATATCGCGGCTTCCCGACGCGAAGCGTACGTTAAAAATGAACGAGGAATTCTGCTCTCTGACGTTCCGCAAAAAATACGCAAGTCTCGCCTTTGCCCGGTCCAAAAGCCACGATGCCTCAAGAGACGCCCTGTTTTCCCTGTTATCTGCATTAAGCCCGAAATTTCTGAAGTAGACATCAATCCGGCTTACCTTCTCCTGATTATCAGGCGATATGCGCGTAATAAGAACGTCAATTTTTTCCGAGCTTTTCCAGTTAATGTCGCGGAAACGATCTCCGGGAGTATACTCGCGCATGTAATAACGCTCTTCGCTGCTGGATGTTTTATTGCGCTGGTCTTCCGATCCCGACTGCGGGTTAATTGGCAGTTTAGTCCCAAAGCACGGAGCGCTTCTGACATTTACGGACCTGCGCTGCGGTTTTCCGCACCGGAATGAATAAAAACCGAATATGTCGCGTAATGCACAATGCCCGTCCCCGCTAAATACCCCCGATACGGGAAAATCAAACGGAAGCTGCGCGGCTGTCTCTCCCCGCGGAACTGAAGTTTCAACCAACACAGGGCAGCCACGGAATTTTCCCAGAATTCTCCCGGCGGGGAAAAAGCGGCCTTTGACAATAAAATGCAGCCGGAAAAAAAGCGGTACAGGCGCGTCAAGGCCTGTAATACGCATATTATTATCCACGGCGTTAGCTGTCATTGGAAACGGCGGCTTCCAGCCAGGCTCCATCTGTTCCATTTTGCGCGACTTCCACTTTCCGATAACGCCGAGAATGAGCAGAAGCAAAAGCGCCGCCGATGAAAGCGCTATTTCGTAGGAATTGCGCGCGGTAAGGGAGCGAATTAAAAGAGCAATGGCAATTATCAGAACAACGCCGCCTGCAGGCGTAAAAACCGGCCTGATCAATTACGTTCCCGTTTTTTTTCGACAGGAACAGAATCCAGAATACTCTGAAGCGGCGCTTCCGGCGGTATGGACGGATCGCGGGTTATAATTCTGTGAGCCATCGCGTGTATAAATATTTCTTTTATTATATCAACCGGAACATAATCCATACCGCGGCAAAGAGCGAGAGAACGCGCAAGCCGCGAAATGCGGACGCCGGCGCGCGGGCTTGCGGGCGTTTCAATATCGGGATGTATCCGCGTCTGACGCACGCAGTTTACAAGATACGCGGTTACATCGGGATGCATCTGCACTTCGTCAACCATCTTTTTCCAGCGTATTAAATCATCGCTGCCGATTACGCTTTTAAAACTGTCCCAGGCGTCTATCCTGCCGTGCCTGTTGATTATTCCGGTTTCATCTTCTTCATTCGGGTAACCTAGCGACAGCCGGATCATAAAACGATCAAGCTGCGGGGTCGGAAGCGGGAACAGGTGGACGCCCTTCAGGTTCATTGTCGCGATGATAAAGAACGGATCGGTTAAGCGGTACAGCTTTCCTTCGATGGTAACGCTCTGCTCTTCCATCACCTGGAAAAAACTCCCCTGGGTTTTCGGGGTAAGCAGGTTAATTTCGTCACATAAAACAAAATGCGCGAACACTGGCCCTTTATTGAAAATCAACTCTTCCGAATGGCCCAAAAAGCGGTTATACCCAAGTATATCCTGTGGAAGAAGGTCTACGGTACATTGAATGCGGCTGAACCCCTCCATCAATGCTTCTCCGGTTTTTGCGCGGGAAACATCGCCGCCAGAAGCGTCTTTTGAAACCCCTGCGCCTTCTTTCCGCCAGTTGAAAGACTGAGCCAGCGCCCGCGCGAGGGAGGTTTTTCCCACCCCATGCGAATCCGCCAGAATCACATGCCCTCCGGCTATCTGAGCCGCGATAATGTACTCCAGTTTTTTGGCATCTACGGAGATTAACCGCCTGATGTTGCTGATTAGAAGTTCGATTGATGGTTTTATTTGGGTATCCATGACTAATGATAGCAGAAATGTATGCCTAAATAAAGGTCATGTCGTAAGAAGCCCCTTCGGTGTCTGTTCCCGGCTGTTTAATTTTTTCATCAATGACCTGAGGCTATTCAAAAACTCTGGGGTTTCCTCGAATATTACCTTTGTTTCCCCGTTTTTAGCCGCTTCTTCCAGCTTGAACGCGGCGTTTGAAAGCGGCATTTCGCCTATATTGGCGAAGGCGCTTTTCACGCCGTGAACGGTTATTGCGAATAACTGAAGATCCTCGCCGATGTTTGCGGCAGTGCTGCCGTAGGCAGCTTGGGAATTTATCCTCGGTAATAATTCTTCCAGAACGGTGAGGGCGTTTTCTATGTCATGAATTGTTGCCTCCGCCAATTCATTGCTTACAACCGTCCGTTGCGCCGCTATTGGCAGTAAATCGGGAACGGTACCGTTCTGTGGCTGCCTGCCATCTGATAACTGCGCGGTTTCCGCCCCTGCCGCCTCAATAACTTCGATAGGTTTTATATCGCGTATGAATTCGTTCAGTACGCGGTTAAGCACGCGTGAGTCAATCGGTTTGGAAATAAAACCGTCAAAGCCGTTGTCTAAAAACATCTTCTCCTGTCCGCTCAGAGCATTGGCGGTCAGGGCGATTATTGTTTTTGAGTACCCCATACCGCGGAGAATTTTTACCGCTTCGATGCCGTCCATTTTCGGCATCATGTGATCCATAAAGACTATATCGTAGACGTTTCCGTCTTCAATTTTTTTGATAGCGTCAAACCCGTTGGAGACGGAATCAATCTTTAGACCGTAAGGAAGCAGCATGCCTTTTATAACATAGATATTTGATTTCACATCATCAACCACAAGGACGCTTCCGTAGGGCATATGCTCGCGCATAAACTCCGCCTTTTTCCTGGGCGCTATGCTTTGGAAACGGAAGTTATGCAGTTTTTCGGCCAGCTCGGAGCCGCAAACGGCCTGGCCTATGCGTTTCTGAGGAAGGCGTACCGTAAAAACAGAACCCTTGCCTGGCTCACTATGGACGGATATAGTGCCGTTCATAATATCAAGAAGGCGCTTTGTGATGCTCATGCCCAGGCCGGTGCCGACTGTTTCACGGTTGGCTTCGATATTAAAGCGCGTGTACTCTTCTTTAAAAAGGCTGGCGACTTGCTCTTCCGTCATGCCCTGGCCTGTATCGCTGACGCGGAAGGAAATTATCACGTCCTCGCCTGCGCTCTCATGCGCTGCATCTGCCGGCTGCGCGGGTTCGGCGCAAACGTAAAATTCAATATTGCCTTCATCGGTATATTTGAACGCGTTGGAAATGATGTTGTTCAGTATCTGCTTAATCCGGAGTTCGTCGCCAAAAAATTCAACCGGAGTATTTTCATCTACATTAAGGGTAAAATCAATAGGCTTGCTGTCGTAGCGCAGGATGTTTAATTGGACGGTATCGTTGATCAGGCTTGGAATATCATATTTTGCGAGGGACAGTTCCAGCCTGCCCGCTTCGATTTTTGAAATATCAAGTATATCGTTTATGATATTGAGCAGCAAATCGCCTGACTCGTATATCTTGCTGAACGCTTCCGCGAAATTTCCGGGGATGGCCTTGTTCTGAAGCTGTATCTCCGCGATGCCGAGGATCGCGTTCATCGGAGTGCGTATTTCATGGCTCATATTGGCAAGAAAAGCGCTCTTGTGGCGGCTGCTCTCTTCGGCTTTGTTTTTCTCTGCGATGGCAGCCCTGGTTTCCCGCAGATCGCGCATATGCGCAATGAAAATATCTTTCCCTTCGTATGTCGAATTTACGATTGTAACTTCAACCGGGAGCAGCTCGCCGTTTGATTTTTGGTGTACCCACTCAAATTGATTGCGGCCTTCTATAGACGCTGTTTCCAGGAATTCGCGCTGTAAATCGCTTGACAGCGCCCCGCCTGGTTGATATACAGGTGAAAAGTTAAAAAAATTCCTGCTGTATTCCTCTTTGTCATAGATATCAAACATTTTCAGCGCCGCCAGATTGTTGTCAATAACCTTGAAATTTTTATCAAAAAAATTAACAGCGAACGGCGACGAATCAAGCATTATCTGGGTACGTTTCTCTATTTTATTCTTTTGCGCGACAATGCGCAGCAGAATGGCGCTTAATCCAACAGACATAAAAAGTCCGAAAACAACAAGAAACCATAGTATGTTTTTTATATTGGCGTAGTAACTGTCCACTGGAGTTGATACGCCTATATACCAGCCGTTCTTTGTCTGCCTGACTGAATATATTCTCTTTTCCCCCACGGGGTTAACAAATTTGTGTGATAAAACAGGCAGTCCCTGTTCCAGCCTGTCAGCGATATCTTCAATACCGCTGCCCTTCGCTTCGCGTACACTCATTCCCAGAAATTCCTCAAAGGGGTAGGAAATAATGTTTAAATTTCTGTCAAGCATCATCCATGAATGAATACCCAAATTTGGATGTTCTGATGAAATTTTATTGATATTGCTTAGAAGGATATCCATGCAAATAATGGCCAAACGGCTGCCGCTATTGTCATATATGCAGCGGGCGTATGTAAAGGAAACTTCATGGCTTAACGCGTCTACATACGGATTTGTTTCCACGATCTCGCCGTTTGATTTGTCCGCCGTGATATACCACGGACGTTCCTGCGGCACATAATCCGGGATGTCCTTTTCCCAGTCCAGATCAGGAACAAGCCCGTTAATTCCTGCGCCGTCGAATACGTCAAACATGGCAAAAATAACGCCAAAGCCGTTAATGCCGCCATTTTCGCGCAGCCCGAAATTGGTCATTTCAGTTATGTACGCTTTCACTTCCTCAAAATCAGCGCCCCGCAAAAGCAATGAGCGTATGGTTTCGGACACAACGCTTATGAATGTCTTTAACTCATGCAGATTGGTGGTAAGCCGCTCTTCAATTTCTATGGATAAAGCCTCCTCATAGTTTTTTGAATGCTGTCTTTCGGTATTTACTGCAAGCAGGAAAGTCGCGGTTCCCATTACCGTGAATGCCAGGAAGACGCAAAGCATCTGGGCATACGGCAATTGTGATGATAATAAATATTTGATGGCTTTACGCATTACCGCCCTAGACTTTCCTTTGCATAGCTTCCAATTTTAATTGGCGGGGGAAAGTCGAAATATGTAACTTCAATTTGTAATTTAATACTAACACATTTGTAGATGTTCGTCAACAAGGGAATAAAAGGTTAGTTTAGGGAAACATTACAATTATAAAATGGAAACTACAAAAATTAAGGCCATTTTAGGCAAAAATGTAAAATATTTTCGCAGCCACAGAAAACTTTCACAGGCAGAACTGGCAAGTAGAGCGGATATATCTGTTACGTTCCTTTCAAACATTGAACGCGGCATTATGTTTCCTAAAGTTGAAACCTTATCACGGCTGACCGCCAGCCTTGATGTGGAAGTATTCGAACTTTTTAGAACTGATATTATTGACAAAGACCAAAAAGTAATGATGAACCGCTTTTCATCAGATATAAAAGGTACACTTATTACTGCATTAGACGATGTAATCACAAAATATATGGGCTAGGAGCGGGTGCTTGTGTATTTTAACAATCACCCTTTCGGGAAGGCTGTACGGAACGCTCAAACGCTGGAAAAGTTATTGGATTGATTAATTAAAGATGGGGGAAAATAAATATTTTATAAAAATTTAGATACTAATCGTATGATAATTTCGCGCGCCTGTTGGCGGTCTGTGTCATTGGATTCAAAAAGAACCGCGGGGTTAATTTGCAGAACTTTACATATACATAAAATGGTATTTAAATTTGGCGTTCTTTTTCCGGTTTCAATATAATTAACCTGATTTTGTGATAAACCTGCCTTAAATGATAAATCCATCTGGGATATACCCTGCTTTTCACGTTCCTCCCGTAATCGCTGAATAATTTGCTTTATTTGATTATTTATTTCTCTTTCATGCTCAAATTTTTCCTTTTTTACCATATCAGGTGATTAATACCACCTTTTTAGGTTGACAAAAACACCTATTTAGGTGAATATTTATACCATATATGGTGATTCCAAGGGATAAAAATATTTTTTAATAGGAAAACAACATGAAGCAGAAAAAAGGCAAAGAATATAAAAGGAAGTTAACACTCATTGTTTCAACGGTAATACTGAGTCTCGTCCTGAGCAACTGTCCGGAGCCTGAAGTGAATCAGGAGCCCGGGGAAAATCAAGAACCAGAAAATAACGCGCCTTCATTGTACGCGGCGGAATTCCGAGGAGAATGGATACGCATTGATAACGGCGACTTATGGTATATAAAAGGAAACCAAATCAAGGCGGGCAGCACAGTCATGAACCAGAGCGTAACGCTTGCAAGGACTTCCGAAAATGTAATTACGGCAACAACAGCGGGCGGACAAAGATATACCTTATTCGCGGCGCGGGTTGCAGATGCAGGTTTCAACGCTAAAGTAGTAATTCTTGATGAAAGTACAGCAAACAGCAGCGCTGTCAGAAGTATTACTGATATTATACCGCCGGTAAAAATAAAAAATCCCGAACAGCCGGACATGGAGATAACGGTAACACCGGATGCGCTTGGCGTTATTAACGTTCCCGGAGTTATACCGGGAGACAGGGTTGAGATTATTCCGCAATCCGATGAATGGAGCAATATTACAGTAGGGATTACGCCCGGCTACGGCAATGAGCAAAACATGGGGACAATCCCGCTTACACACGGAGATAACTTTAAAGTTTCATTAAGAATGGCAAACCCGGCAGCAAATGATATGAATGAATTATACGCTGATATGGTTCCGCGCGGCTATATTTTAGAACTTGAAAATATCGGGACAACGCATACCGGAGAAGTAGGCTGGGAAATAGAATGGGACAGCGGTGATTATCTGGAAAGTTCATCGGGAATAATTGATGAATTCGCCAATATCCCGCCAGGTACAAAAAAACAACGCAGCCTGACTCTCACTCCAAAAACAATCGGAGCTGAGGAAACAACAAAAAATCTTATAACAATTAAAATGATGAATTATGATTCAGTATCAAAAAGAGTCAGGGAATGGGAAGATTCTGTATCAGTTAAATACTATAATGTACCCGTATCATTTAATATTAAATCGGAAAAAAAGGTTCAGGGCGTAATAAAAGCGGGAAATGGAAAGAGTTATTATTTTAGTACGGCAAGGACAGGAACAACCGGCGACTTTGCCGTTACAAAAGAACTGCCGTGGTCAAATGATGAATATACCATAGTGTTTCTGGGAGCGGATGTAGCAGCGGAGACAGCGACAAAATATTCATTCGGAATAAACGCCGATCCTCCTACAAACTGGTCCTCTTTGAGCCAGTTTGATTTCCTGAGAGAATATAAACCTGACAACGAATTTGAAGAAACAGCTCCGGTAATTAACCTTGCAACAGGCGAAAGAACATTCATGGGTTATCTTGCCGGTAACAGCATTGATTATTATAAGATTGCACTGGGCAGTACGCCGCCGCCGCCGAGGGTGGGCACTGTTACTTACAACACTAACGAGGCTGATGACGGAACTGCCCCTGCGCCTGTTACCAGAGGTTTCGGCGCCAGTATAACGCTGCCCGGCCAGGAGAGTTTAGAAAGAGAAGGATATGTCTTTGACGGCTGGAATACAAATGCGGACGGCAGTGGGACAACATACGCGGCAGGAGCTTCTTATACTGTTACAGGAAATGTTACTCTCTACGCTAAGTGGGAACTTGCTACCAATACCTATACTATAACATTTAACGCCAACGGCGCGGCAAGCGGGACCGCTCCCGCCACGATGAGCGCAAACCAGAACGCAAGTATTACACTACCTGGTCAGGGAAGTCTTACAAGAACAGGATATATATTTAACGGCTGGAACACCGCCGCAAACGGCGGCGGGACAACATACGCGGCAGGTTCTTCTTATACTGTTACCGGCAATGTTACTTTGTATGTGATTTGGATACCAATAATTGAAATGGTACAGATTAACCTAGGTACTTTTGCAAGAAACGGCTACACAATAACATTAACCAGCGGTTTTTACATGGGAAAATATGAGGTAACTCAAGAGCAGTATCAGGCAGTTATGGGTAATAATCCAAGTGATTCATCAAACCCGGCTAGTGGCGAAATACAAGGCAGACGCCCTGTGGAGAATGTAAGATGGTATGACGCTATTGTATTCTGCAATAAGTTAAGTATGGCGGAAGGATTAACTGCGGCATACAGTATTAATGGCAGTACAGATCCTGCTATTTGGGGGACAGTACCGACAAGCAGTAACGCAACATGGAACGCTGCACAGGTTGTTGCAGGTTCTACAGGCTACCGGCTGCCTACAGAGGCGCAATGGGAATACGCGTGCAGGGCAGGGACAACAACAACCTGGTCTTTTGGAAACAATGAAAGCGGCCTTACAAATTACGCATGGTACAGCGGAAATTCAAGCAGCATGACGCATGAAGTTGGAAAGAAACTGCCTAACGCGTGGGGGTTATATGACATGCACGGGAATGTATGGGAGTGGTGCTGGGACTGGTATGGAAGTTTACCATATACAGCGCAGACCGATCCCACGGGCGCAGTTTCCGGGAGCTACCGTCTGATACGCGGCGGGGGCTGTGGCAATTTGGCTGAGTACACTGCTTCGGCGTACCGGAACAACGGGTACAACTTTTACGGCTTCCGCATTGTGCGTCCATAGGAGTTATACATTAAAAATGCCATCCTTGGCATTTTTAATGTGGCTTTTGTTTAGCGGCCTCCTGCCGCTTAAGTTAGCAGCGGGGAGTGGAGGAGTTTGCAGCTAACAGAGCGTAGAGAAGGATAAATAAAGAGATTTACCACGAACAGGTCCGAACAAGCCCGAACCTGTAATTAAATTATCTGGAATTTAGAGCCAATAATCAAAACAACAGGTTTGTGTGGTTCGTGGTAAAAAAAATAAAGAGATTCACCACGAACAGGTCCTAACGACACGAACTAATTAATTTTTTTTTTGGTCTGTTCGCGGCTGGGCATGGAGCAGGAACGGGCAGGCGGTGTTTAGCCGTTTAAGCGAGCAGGGAACAGAGAATGGAGGGGAGGTAGTAGTATGAAGTGAGGAGCGAGGAACGTGGAACTTTTATCTGATCGTTTTGCGTTCAATCTTGACAGGGATTCTGGTAATAAAGAATAAATAATGTATATAAATATAGTTAAGCAAAACGCCAATCTTGATATTTTGTATAAAAAATCATAAAATGTATAAATGAACCACTTTTCACAACTTTCAGAATTTATAGCTGCTCTTGTAAATGATTTCTTTAATTTTGATAATAATTTAGAAAAATATATTCTTCATAATGATCCAAATGCGCCGTATCCAATGTTAATTACAAATGTAAATCCATTAATAATTAGAACATGTGTTAAAGATAACGTATGGGATCAATTTTCCTATCAATTTTCACATGAATATACACATTTAGTAATACGATCTTTTAAAAATGATAAAAATAAATATTTAAAATGGTTTGAGGAAACAATCTGCGAATCAATGTCTCTGTTTACATTAATACATTTATCCAATAATTGGAAATTGTGTCCATTTTATAGTTTAAATACTAATTATAGTGATTCAATAAAAAAATATTTTGAAAATGAATATAAAAAATCAGGATCAAAATTAAAATTTTGTAAAAATCATTTGGAATTAAAGAAAATAGATAATACTTGTGAGAGTTGTCGTGAAGAAAGATATGATGAAAGAAATTTTGTATATAAAGTAATTTCAAATTATAATGAAAAAGTAAAAATAATATTTGATTATACAAATTATATTTCAAATAATGATTTACTCATAGATTTTGATTCATGGGTAAATAAATATGATGATGAATATAGAGACATAATAAATGAAATAAAGAAAATACAGCCTATATTCTAATATAGAAGATTGGCACTTTGCTTAACAAACGGTAACTGCAAAAAGCCCTGTTCGGGCATTTTGGGTTTCGTTTGGCTAGGTATTCCCACGTCTCACTACACCACATTTTTTTGTGCCCGTAAAACGCTTCGCGTTTTACGGGCACAAAAAAATGTCAGTTACCTGTAACGTTATGTGAAATGGCATTAAAATTTTAGGCAAATTTACAAAATTTGAAATAATGTCAAAATAATACTTGACAATATAATATAAAAATGGTAATATAAATTGATTAATAATTTGGGGGTATAAATGCCAGCAACTAGGAAAACAACTGATTTACTTAATAATTTTAATGAAATTCTAAAATTTTGTCAAAAAAACAGGGAACCAGTGTATGTAACAGATGATAATCAAAAAGAACAAGCTGTAATGATGAGTATTGAGGCTTATGAAGAATTAATAGGTAGATTAGAACTTTATCATTCATTACAGATGGGATTGGATCAGATAAATAATGGTGAATTTATAGAAGAAGATGAATTTATGGAATTTTTAGATAATTTGGAGTAAATCTTTTTTGTATAAACTAAGAATTTCAAAATTATATAAAGAAGATACTTCTTCAAGTTACAATTATATAAAATATAAATTGGAAGCACCTATGGCTGCTGAAAATTTGAAAAAGGGAATAAAAGAAAAAATTAATAAAAATAAAAGAGAATCCCAATTTTCGTCCATTAGTTCAGGATAAATATTTAGCTTCTTTAGGTTATAGATTAATAAATGTAAAAAATTATATGATATTTTATATTATCGGAGAAGATAATAAACATTTAAAAATAGTTAGGTTTTTACATAATAAAAGAAATTGGATTAATATATTGAAAGAAATAATTATAGAGGAAATAATGTAAATCATGCCACTTCGCATAACAAACGGTAACTGTTGCGCCGCCTATTCGGCGGCTCGGGTTACCTGGAACGTTAGGTGAAATGCAAAATAATATACATGAGTTCAAAAATGGAATATAATGATATATGGAATGAGTTATGTTTTCGTGTTAAAATTTTGAATAAAAATGAGTATTCAAAAGAAAATCTTAATAAATGATTGTGTGAACATGACAAGCGCCAAATTTCCTGGTGTTCATGCGGGCAATGGAAAAATACCTGTAGTGTAACAGCTAATAATTAAAATCCAAAACAGTTTCCTTTCCGCCTGCGTTGATACGGTAGAGTTTCTCTCCAAAGGAGACGGCGCAGAACGGGTTGTCATAACGCTTGTAATCCCGGATGGAAATTTCTTCGCCATTCAGACGAAGCGGCCCTTTCCACCCAAAGGACATTTCCCCCAGCGAAGGAGACCGGTATGAAAAAGCGAAAGTATCTCCTGTGAAAGCGGCTGTCCTGAATTTGGCGGTAAAATTATCAAAACTTCCGTCGGTTTTTTCATCGCCCATTTCGCAGATGTAGACAACTGCGTGTTTTGGAACCAGGTACTCATAAGGTTTTGCGGAATTGAATTTTTCTTCCCAATAATCGCCGTAAACCGCTTTGTAAAAATCAGGGTCTGGGTTTTCCCATTTGCCGCGAACTGAAGAAAAAACCGCTATGTATGCCCCGCCGCGTGAGGCGAAAATCCAGCCTCCCTCTTCTGCGACCTGATCAAATTCACTCTGCGGGAAATAAATGTGCGTAAAGAAAAAGTGCGCGCTTTCGGCAGGCAGCCTGTAGACGCAGAAAAGAACGTTTTGATGCTGTACAGACCGAGGCATAAATTTGCTGCCGATGAATTTACTCGGTCTGTCTTTGTACTCATTGGAACCCGGCGAGTTTGTGAACACCAAAGCATTGCCGCCCAGAGTCGCCTGCCAGATATGCTGCTGGTATCCGGCTTTCCCTTTTCTGAAATCCTGCGCGTTGCTCAGGCAATAATAGGGGGTCTTATATACATAGATATCCGCCTGCGTCAAAGCGCAGCACGCCATATCCGGATCGTACAGGCCGTCTTCTGTAAATCCGTTTGGTAAAAGCGGATCAAAATGTCTTGGTTTAAAACCGGACGCTTCAAGCGTTTGGTACTTTTCCCAATGCGCGTCAATGGAAGGACGCATTCCCAGCCAGAGAGGACAGATCTTCATTGAGTTTTCTATCACATCCCTGTGAAGGAATGTCTGCTGTCCCCAGTAGAACATTATGTCTTCGTATCTTGCTGGGTCCAAGCCGTACTTTTTGGAATCTTCAACATCAAGGCTCATGCGTTCGCGGTTAATGATTACGCTTTTATCCAGAGCCGCGTTCCTTACCGCTTCGCCGCATTCGTAGCCGAAAACCGCGAGCGCGACCGCGCCGATGGACACAGCCTCGAATGAGCCTTCGTCCCAATAGAGTTTGCAAATGGCGGATGTCGCGGGCAGTTCGGTGCGCATTGTCATGGGCAGATAAGCCCTGCCGTTTGTCGCGCCAAGGATGCCGTTAAAAGAATTTATTGCAATGTCAAAAAGAGTCAGTTCAATTAATTTTCCAGCCTGTTCTTTCAGGTCTTTATCTTCGGCAAGACCCCAGACAAGAGAGAGCGCCATTAGGTCTTCGCCGTAATAATCATTGGAAAGCCACTCTGAATAGCCGAACCGGGCTCTCCAGTCTATCCATTGGAGCAGGCGTTTCTTCCCGCGCTCGCGGTGCCAGCTTCCCTTCTGCTGGTTATTGGTAAAAAGCTCATCAGGGAACAACTGACCGGCAATATACTCGCTCGCTCCATAAAGGATTTGATGGTTTTCGGTGAAATAACAAATACCGTGTCTGTCTTCGTTTGGATCGTTCATGAAATATTTGAAATTAATAACCGCGCTTTTATATGTATCAAAATTTTCTTTCGTCAGGAGGTTTGAATCTTTATACATGGAAAGGAAGGCAAGAAAAACCGGCATTACAAAATCTGCGCAGTCCCTGTGTTCTGTAACGATGTTCAGGCATTTTTCTATCCTGTTATAATCCAGCGGGTAAACGCCTTCCCCCCGTTTTTCAAGTTCCAGTTTCGGCCACTCCAGAAAGACATCCATATTGAAAAAACCCGCGTTATACCTGCTAGATGAGCCGGTATCCTGAGAGTATTTTTCGGCAATTTGCTTCAGGTAAACAGATGATATTTTAGTTTGGTTCATGTTCTTATTTTTATCGTATTAAATTTATTTTGCAAGGACAATAAATAATCTTTTATCCCGCTTGACAAAAATTTAAAAATTGTATAGAGTTAACACAGAAACAGCAAAGGCGCTGTATCTGACCATGGAATTTGTGGTCGGGTACAGTGCTTTTTTATTTACAGGGAGAGCACGGAAATGAGTAAGCTGAACATACCAGACGGTTACAGGCCGGTTTTGTCTTTATACGAAACCCAGACCGCTATTGGTACGATAAAAAGGCTGTTCGAGGATTATCTGTACCGCGCTCTAAACCTGAAGCGCGTTTCAGCGCCGCTATTTGTCGAGCCGCAGACGGGTTTGAATGACGATCTGAATGGCGTAGAGCGTCCTGTCGAGTTTGACATCGCAGAGACAAAGACAAACGCGCAGATTGTTCATTCACTTGCCAAATGGAAGCGTATGGCGCTCTACAAATACGGTTTCCCTGTTGGCGAAGGGCTCTGCACGGATATGAACGCCATCCGCCGTGACGAGGAAATGGATAACATTCATTCCATATATGTTGATCAATGGGATTGGGAAGTTGTAATTGACAGGGAAATGCGGAACGAAAGTTACCTGAAAAAAACCGTCTCAGACATTGTCGGCGCGATTTGCGATACGGCGGAAAAAATAAAGGAGATTTACCCTGAACTGAAAGTCTGCCTTTCGCGGGACGTTAAGTTTGTAACGACCCAGCAGCTTGAAGATATGTATCCGCAGATGAGTCCAAAGGAGAGGGAGAACGTTTATTTGGAAGAGAACAAGACCGCGTTCATCATGCAGATCGGCGATTTACTGAAGTCGAGGAATAAGCATGACGGGCGCGCTCCCGACTACGATGACTGGACGCTGAACGGAGACATTGTTTTCTGGAACGATGTTTTAAAGTGCGCCTTTGAAATTTCTTCGATGGGGATTCGCGTGGATTCCGCGGCTCTTGACTCGCAGTTGGAGAAAGCGAAGTGCGGGCACAGAAGGCAGCTTCCGTTTCATAAAATGCTGCTGGAAGGAAAACTTCCGCTGACAATGGGCGGCGGCATCGGGCAGTCAAGGCTGTGTATGCTGATGCTGGAAAAAGCGCACATCGGGGAAGTGCAGGTTTCCGTGTGGGATAAAGAAACATTAACCGGATGTAATGAAGCCGGTATCAAAATATTATAAGGAGAGAAACATGAAAAACATTCCGGAATTATTCGGAAGCATGGTTTTTAATGACCCTGTTATGAAACAGCGGCTTCCGAAAGACATTTACAGGGCGTTTATAAAGACGATGCAGCAGGGGAAGCATCTTGAACTTGATATCGCCAATGTTGTCGCAAGCGCGATGAAAGAATGGGCGGTAGAAAAAGGCGCGACGCACTTTACCCACTGGTTCCAGCCGATGACAGGAACAACCGCGGAAAAACACGATTCGTTTATTTCGCCGACAAACGACGGCAAGGTAATCATGGAGTTTTCGGGCAAGGAGCTGGTGCGCGGAGAGCCTGACGCGTCAAGTTTCCCGTCCGGCGGGTTACGCGCAACATTTGAAGCCAGGGGCTACACAGTCTGGGACACGACCTCGTACGCGTTCATTAAAAACGGCACCCTCTGCATCCCGACGGCTTTCTGTTCGTACTCAGGCGAAGCGCTCGACAAAAAGACGCCGCTTCTGCGTTCAATGGAAGCAGTTGACAAACAGGCCCTTCGCATACTCAAGCTGTTCGGCAACACAACAGCCCAGCGCGTTATTACAACCGTGGGTCCTGAGCAGGAATATTTTCTTATTGATAAAGAAGCGTTCCTTAAGCGCCCGGATTTGATCTATACAGGAAGGACTTTGTTCGGAGCGCGTCCGCCCAAGGGACAGGAGCTTGAAGATCATTACTTCGGATGCATCAAGCCGCGCGTTTCCGATTTTATGAAAGAACTTGACGAAGAACTGTGGAAGCTCGGCGTTTACGCCAAGACAAAACACAACGAAGTCGCTCCCGCTCAGCATGAGCTGGCTCCGGTATTTTCCACAACAAATATCGCGACCGATCACAATCAGATCACAATGGAACTGATGAAAACCATCGCCAACAAGCACGGCTTTGCCTGCCTGCTTCATGAAAAACCGTTCGCGGGAGTTAACGGAAGCGGCAAGCATAACAACTGGTCAATAAGCACTGACACCGGACTTAATCTGCTTGAGCCAGGCGACACCCCGCAGGATAACGCCCAGTTCCTGCTTTTCCTTGTCGCGCTCATCAAGGCGATTGACGAGTATCAGGATTTAATGCGCCTGTCCGCCGCAAGCGCGGCTAACGATCACCGCCTTGGCGCGAACGAAGCGCCACCGGCGATTATTTCAATGTTTATCGGCGATGAACTAAAAGAGATCCTTGACGCTATAGAGGGAGGAACCGCCTACAAGGGAAAGGAAAAACATGATATGGAGATCGGAGTAATGGTGCTGCCGAATTTTCCGAAGGACTCAACAGACCGCAACCGCACGTCTCCTTTCGCGTTCACGGGAAACAAGTTTGAGTTCCGCATGCTCGGCTCTACTTTTTCAATCGCGGGACCAAACATTGTGCTTAACACAATAACCGCCGAAGCGCTCTGTCAGTTTGCCGACATTCTGGAAAAATCAGGCGACTTTAATACTGACCTTGCCGCGCTTGTCAAGAAGACATACAGCGAGCATAAAAGAATCATTTTTAACGGCAACAATTATTCCGAAGAATGGGTTGCGGAAGCGCAGAAACGGGGGCTTTCAAATTTAAAAACCACAGTTGACGCCCTGCCCAAATTTATCGAGAAGAAAAGCATTGACCTCTTTACAAAGCATCATGTATTTACGGAAAGCGAGGTAAATTCGCGTTATGAGATAATGATGGAATCCTATTGCAAGACGCTTCATATAGAAGCGCTGACAATGGTGGACATGGTCAAAGGAGCGATAATTCCATCGTGCATGGATTATCAGCGCGAACTGATTGATCTTCTGCGCCAGAAGAAAGCGTACGGCGGCGTCTCCTTTGATTGTTCGCTTGAGGAACATTTCCTGAACAGCATCACAAAACTGTCGGCGTGTCTTTTAAAGAAACTGACCGCTCTTGAAAGCGCTGTTCTGGAATCATCCCAGGAGAGGGAGATACTCGCGCAGGCAGCTTTCTACCGCGACAACATTTTTACGGCAATGTCGGAACTCAGGCTCATCGTTGACGAGCTGGAAACGCTGGTCGCGCGAAAGCACTGGCCCATCCCCACATACGCGGAGATGTTGTACTCTGTGATCTAGAGGCGTGGAATGAGAATGGCGGTATCTGAAAAGTGACAAACTTCTCGGACAACCCCTTCTTAACTATATAACTTATTAACGGCGTTGCCGTTCACACAAAGGCGTGTGTTTTTGTTTGCATATTTTTTGCAGGCAAGAACATACGCCGTTTTTTTTTTGGAGGGAAAGTATTATGGACTTTCAAATTTGGTTTCTGGTAGGCGTTGCGCTGGTATTCTTTATGCAATGCGGTTTTGCAATGCTCGAGGCGGGTTTTACACGGGCAAAAAACGCGGGCAATATCATCATGAAAAACCTGATGGATTTTGGCCTTGGCGCAATCGCCTTTATGCTGCTTGGTTACTGCCTTCTTGCGGCGGAAGATTACGTATTCGGACTGATTGGAATTCCGAATCTCGGCATTCTGACAGATTATAAAAATTTCGATTACTCCGATTTTATTTTTAATCTGGTCTTCTGCGCTACAGCGGCGACAATTGTATCGGGCGCGATGGCTGAGCGCACCAAGTTCAGCGCTTACTGCATTTACAGTATTGTGATCAGCGCGGTTATTTATCCAATCGAAGCCGGCTGGGTGTGGAACGGAAGCGGCTGGCTTGCACAGCTCGGCTTTCTTGATTTCGCGGGGTCGGCGGCTATTCACATGGTCGGCGGCATTTCCGCGTTCCTCGGCGCGGCTTTTCTTGGTCCGCGTATCGGCAAGTATGCCAAAGACGGAAAAGCCCGCGCCATTCCCGGCCACAGCCTAACGCTGGGCGCTCTTGGCGTGTTTATTCTGTGGTTTGGCTGGTATGGTTTCAACGGCGCGGCCGCCGGAAATGTGAGCGAACTCGGTTCAATTTTTGTTACGACAACAATTGCCGCTACCTCCGCTTCTGTCGCGACTATGGCTTTTACATGGATTAAAACCGGAAAGCCGGACGTGTCAATGTCGCTTAACGGCGCGCTGGCGGGTCTTGTTGGCATAACGGCAGGCTGCGCGTTCGTTGACGCTGTCGGAGCGCTCACCATCGGTTTGTGCGCCGGCGTTCTTGTAGTTCTTGCGGTTGAGTTTATTGACATAAAACTCCGCGTGGATGATCCTGTAGGCGCGGTCGCGGTGCACGGCGTATGCGGCGTTTGGGGGACAATAGCCGTTGGTTTTTTTGCCGTAGAAGACGGCCTGTTTTACAGCGGCGACGCGCGCCTGCTTGGAATACAGTCGCTCGGCGTTCTGACAATCGCGGCCTGGACTTTCGCGACAGTCGGGTTAACATTTTTCATAATAAAGAAAATCAACGGACTGCGCGTTTCAAAACAGGATGAAATTTCCGGCCTTGATATTACAGAACACGGTCTTGCGAGCAGTTACGCCGACTTTATGATTTCTTCCTCAGGTTCCTATGCGCCCGCGGCGGAGACGGTTCCGGAAAATGCGGCAATTCCGGTCGTTAACAATTCAAAGCCAGGCGCGAAAATGACAAAGGTAGTTATCATTACAAAGAAGAACATGTTTGAAGGTTTGAAAGCGTCTTTCGACAGGATCGGAGTAACCGGTATGACTGTAACCCAGGTTCTCGGCTGCGGTATGCAGAGGGGCAGAAAGGAATTCTATCGCGGCATTCCGCTTGAATCGACGCTTCTGCCCAAGATTAAAATTGAAGTAGTTATCTGCAAAGTGCCGCTAAAACTCTTTGTCGATACCGTTAAGAAAGCGCTTTACACGGGCAATGTCGGAGACGGCAAGATCTTCATTTATGATGTTGAAAATGTCGTGAAAGTACGCACAGGAGAAGAGGGATACGACGCGCTTCAGGATGAGGCGTAACAGTAGCAGGAAAGAATTTCCCGCGGAGGCGCTGAGTTTTCTCTGTGCCTTCGCGCGTGGTCTTCCGCGCACAGTCTGTAAAAAAGGAAGGATTTAATGGCTATTGATAAACGGGTAAGCACGGGGCTTCCGGGATTCGATCATGTTATTGACATGCTGTGGTTAGGCGACAATGTTGTCTGGCAGGTTCAGTCAATAGAGGATTACCTGAAGGTAGCGCGTCCTTTTATTGAACAGTCAAAACGCGACAACCGCAGGCTTGTGTATTTCCGGTTCGGCAATCACCAGCCCATTATGGGCGAAGATGAGCCTTCTGTAGTTTACAAACTGGACGCATCAGTCGGGTTTGAAAGTTTCGCCACGCAGGTGCATGATTTAATCGCGAAGGAAGGGTTAAAGGCTTTTTATGTTTTTGACTGCCTGAGCGATCTTCTGGAGTTCTGGTATTCAGACCTTATGATAGGCAATTTCTTTCGCGTAACGTGCCCTTTTCTTTATGTGCTTGATACTGTCGCGTACTTCGCGCTGATTCGCGGCGTTCACACCCATTCCACAATCGCGCGTATCCGCGAGACAACGCAGCTGCTGCTCGATCTTTACAGCATAGACGATAAACTCTATATTCATCCGCTGAAAGTATGGGAACGTTATTCGCCCACCATGTTTTTCCCCCATCTTATTGATTCAGACAAGGCTGTCCCCATAACGTCAAGCGCGGACGCCGCGTCCCTTTTCTCCGGCCTTGGACACGGAATAAAAGCGCGTGATTACTGGGATATAACGCTGGAGAAGGCGAACGCCCTTAACGAAGACAAAAACGCCCAATCGTCACAGCAGGCCGAAGATATGAAAAAACTGCTTATCAGCCTGATAATCAGCAGGGAACCGCGCATCTGCGAGCTTGCCGAGAAATATTTTTCATTACGCGACATTCTTGACATAGCGTCGCGTGAAATTGGATCTGGTTTTATCGGCGGGAAAAGCGTAGGTATGCTGCTGGGCAGAAAAGTCACTGAAAAAGACATGCCGTTTCATGAAAACGGAGACGCGAATCCCGCGGATGCGCTGTCAAATTACTGGGAACCGCATGATTCATGGTTTCTCGGCTCCGATATTTTTTATACATATATTGTCTACAACGACTGGTGGGATCTGCGCTGCAGGCAAAAAACGCCCGAAGGTTATTTTGAACTTGCGCCTGAATTAAAAGAAAAACTTTTAAAAGGGAAATTTCCGGACGTAATCCGCGAGCAATTTTATCAGATGATGGAACATTTCGGCTGGTCTCCCATTATTGTCAGATCAAGCTCTCTTCTGGAAGATAATTTCGGCAACGCGTTTGCCGGAAAGTACGAGAGCGTTTTCTGCGCTAATCAGGGAACTCCCGAAGAAAGGTTTGAAGCGTTTGAACAGGCGGTGCGCGCGGTTTACGCAAGCTCTATGAGCGAGGACGCCCTTGTCTACAGGAAAGCCAGAGAACTCGCGAACATGGACGAGCAGATGGCTATTCTTGTTCAACGGGTTTCCGGGGATCATTACGCATACGAAGAAGGCGGCAGCGGGTTGTTCTTTCCGCATATCGCGGGCGTTGGCCACTCCAATAACCTTTATGTGTGGAACAGGGAAATGGATCCCAAAGCCGGAATGCTTCGGCTTGTTTTTGGGCTTGGCACCCGCGCTGTAGACCGCGTAAGCGGCGATTACGCGCGTCTTGTCCCTCTTGATCATCCGGAAAAAAGCCCGCCTGTTCACTACGGCGATGAACGGAAATTCTCCCAGCATAAAGCGGACGTTCTTGATTTAAAAGAAAACCGCATGACGGAAGCGCAGGTAGATATTCTTTACAATCAGAATTTAAAAACAGATAAAAATATTTTTTTCAGCGTAGATAACGCCATGCTTGCGCGTCTGCAGGAGCTTGGCCGGCCCACGAACCCAAAGCCCGTCATGCTGGATTTCAGAAAATTGTTAGCTGAAACCAAATTTCCGGGCTTTGCAAAAAAAGTAATGCATACAATTGAAAAAGCGTACAATTACCCCGTAGACATTGAATTTACGGCTAACTTTGACAATGATGGAAATTTCAAATTCAATCTGCTCCAGTGCCGCCCGCTGCAGACAAAGAGAGGCGGAAAAGCGTCCGATGTCTCGGCGGTAAACCAGGATATCAGTATTCCAAAACCCGCCAGGGAAAATATTTTCTTTTCCTCTGCAGGTAATTTTATGGGAGGCAATGCACGCCTGCCGCTGGATTATGTTATTTTTGTAAAAGCGGAAGAATATCTGGCGCTTACAGAGCGCGACAAGTATCAGACTGCGCGTATCATAGGCATGCTGAATCATAAACTGAAAGGCAGCAATGTTATGCTGACAGGGCCAGGCAGATGGGGGACTACAACTCCGTCTCTGGGCGTACCCGTTCATTTCAGCGAGTTATGCAACATGGCATGTTTGTGCGAAGTGTCATACAGGCAGGGCGGTTTAATGCCGGAATTGTCTTTCGGCAGTCACTTTTTTCAGGACATTGTAGAGGCGGATATTTTCTATGCCGCGATTTTTGAACCCCGGACGGAGCTGATCACTCGTGATTCGTCAGACGAAGATTCCCATCCCGGCGGAGAGGAAAATGTCATCTTCAATCCGAACTTAATTCTTGATAAACCAAATATGCTTAACGTTATATTAAATGTTGAAGAGTCATCTTCGGAAAAAAATCTGGAACATGTTATTCACCTTGCGCAGATAAAAGGACTGACATTATATTCAGATATTACAAGTCAGGAAATAATTTGCGCTGTGAATACTTAAACCTTATCTTAACATTTTTGCTTTCATGCTTTCCAGCCTGTTCAGCGCTTCGTTAAGAGTATCGTTCTTTTTGGCAAAATGAAAACGTATAAGATGATTTACATTCTCCCTGAAAAAACAGGAGCCGGGAACCGCGCCTACGCCGACTTTTTCAGCGAGCTTTTCGCAAAAATCAAGGTCGCTTTCGTATCCGAATTCCGATATATCAAGCAGCACATAATACGCGCCTTCGGGATTGGTATGTTGAATGCCAAGGGAGTCCAGTCCGTTCAGGAACAGCGCGCGTTTTTCGGTATACTCCCGCAAAAGACCGGCGTAATACGATTCGCCGAAACGCAGCCCTTTTACAGCCGCTTCCTGTAATGGAGCGGCGGCTCCTACAGTCAGGAAGTCGTGCACTTTTTTTGATACTTCAATGATTTCCTGCGCGGCGATAATGTATCCAATCCGCCAGCCTGTGATTGAGTATGTTTTTGAAAGCGAACTGCATGAGATTGTCCTTTCGAACATTCCGGGCAGTGATGCGATATATGTGTGAGCGTTAGGCGCATACACAATATGCTCATACACTTCGTCTGTGATGATATAGGCATCGTATTTTTTCGCCAGATCGGCGATAATCGTCAGTTCGCCTCGTGTAAAAACTTTGCCGCACGGGTTTGAGGGGTTGCAGAGAATCAGCGCTTTGGGACGCTGCCTGAAAGCGGCTTCAAGTTCATCGGTATTAAAGTTAAAGGAAGGAGGGTAAAGCGGCACATATACAGGCTGAGCGCCTGACAGTATCGCGTCCGCGCCGTAATTTTCGTAAAAAGGCGAGAAAACAATTACCTTGTCGCCGGGATTTGCGACTGTCATCATTGCCGCCATCATTGCTTCTGTGCTGCCGCATGTGACTACAATTTCCCTGTCGGGGTCAATCTGCCTGCCCATCAGTTTTGATTGTTTTTCGGCCAATGCGTCGCAGAAATTTTTTGCGCCCCATGTGATGGAATACTGATGCGGACCTGTATGTGAAATTTCGGCCAGCCTGTCCAATATTTCTTTTGGCGGATCAAAATCCGGGAATCCCTGGGAAAG
>JAIRQN010000020.1 GCA_031256445.1 Treponema sp.
CCGAAAGCATGGTTATTACCCGATACAGGTTTTTTAATGTTTCTTTAGCCACAATCAGGTTCATATCGTTATCGTCAACAACAAAAATTATCTTTTGCAACTTGCCACCTCTCGAATGCACACAAAATATCAGATTAATTGAGCTTTTCCAAACACAAAGATTTTAAAAGCTCAATTATGTCTGTTTTTATTATATACTGGTTGAAAGTATGAGGCAAGGCAAAAAAAGCAAAAAACATGCCATAATTACTCAAAATGGACATAAATTCCATAAAATAAAATCGCAAAAGGAAATCGCAGGTTTAGGATTATCATTTTAATATTTTCAAAGCCTCATTAATCTCTCTTTGTTTTTCTTCGATCAAGGCAATCAATTCTTCAGGCGTTCTGGTATCTTCTTCGACCTTACGGTTAGGATTAACCGCTTTTAGATCAAATTCGTTTTCTTCAATTGTTTTTCGATCAACTGACCAACTTCTATCACTGTCTGTTCTTTTTGGTAATAATAAGAAAAAATCATCAAATCTGTCTATTGTGAAAGGAGTACGTTTACCAACTTTAATATCCGACAAATCGTAATACCAAATTTTATTAGTTTTACTGCCTTTTTCAAAGAAGATAATATTCGCTTTTACGCCTGCGCCTGCAACTGTAAAAACTCCTTGCGGTAATGATACAATGCAATAGACATTACATTCTTCCAGTAATTTTCTTTTAGTTTGAACAAATGCGTTTTCATTAGATCGAAATAAAACTCCTTCGTCAATAACAATTCCGCATCTGCCTTTATCTTTTAGACTGTCAATAACATGTTGCAAAAATAATATTTGGGTTGCGCCTGTTTTATACGCGAAATTTGTCTGCGCTTCTTTGCCTTCTTTGCCGCCAAACGGCGGATTGGTTAAAATGACATCATATTTACTTGATGTACTGGAAAATAAACCTCCAAAAGTTTCGTTTCCTGTAAGTGTATTGCCGTGCCAAATTGCGGGCTGTTCAATTCCGTGTAAAATCATATTTGCCAATGTAATCGGATAAATAAGATTTTCTTTTTCGCGCCCGAAAAAAGTATCATGTTTTAATGTATGTAAATCATCAGCTTTGTTTTTAGCTTTTTCAAGCATATAAACATAAGATTGAACCAAAAATCCGCCCGTCCCGCAGCATGGATCGTAAACTGTTTCGCCAACTTTTGGATTAATTGTTTTTACCATTGCCCGAATTACTTCTCTTGGAGTAAAGAACTGACCGCCGTCATTTCCTTTCTCTCCCATTTTTAATAATAGACCTTCGTATATCTGTGATAAAGTAAAAATATGGGTATCATCAACATTATCATTTGTAATTTCATCAATTTTATCGCAAATATCAAGAAAGTTTTTTTCTGTGTCTATTCTAACACGATCCACACCTGACATTATTTCGCTGATAACTTTTTGGCGTGATGTAGCTCTCGGTAATTTACGCAGTGATTTAAGATGTGGTATCAATTCTGTGTTTATAAAATCAAAATACGACCCAATAGTTCCTTCGGTCAGTTTATTGCGCTGTTTGCCGTTTTTGTTTCCCCAATCACTCCAACGATACGGTGGCTTTAAAGAATTGCGAAAATCTATACCCAGGATTTTGGCTTCTTTTACTTCGTTATAAAAATGCATTTTTGCCGAACTTTAGTTCGCAGGCTAGCCTGAAAAAATGCAGGACTTGTGAGACAGCTGACCTCGAACCGAAGGTTCGCAGTTGTCGAACAAGTCCAATACCCAAAGACGTGATTTTTACCTCAAATGAATCTGATGAAAACAACTGGAGTTTTCATCAGATTGAACGGCAAAATAAATTCGTTTTATTACGATCGTCTACTTGCTGCTCAAAAGAAAGATAAAATGCGTTAAAAATGAGATAACCAAAAAGCGCCCCTGATTATATATAAAAAGACCTCTATCCCAAAACTTAAAAAATTAAAAATTGACAAATCAAAGACTACAATGTAAAATTTTACAATGCCGGTATCAATCGCTCAAAGTCTGGAAAAGCTGTTCTCCATGGAAAATAAAGTTATACTGCTCACAGGCGCGGCAGGCGGCATTGGCAAAGTACTGGCCGAAGGGTTTGCGTCGGCAGGCGCGGCGATGGCTTTATGCGATCTGGACGCGGCTAAATTAAATCCCATAACTGACGGAATTAATGCCAACGGCGGTAAGGCAGGCAGCTATTACCTTGACCTGATCGAAATGGAAAGCATTAAAAAATGTGTTGACGCAGTGATTGCGGATTATGGCCGTATTGATGTGCTGGTAAACTGCGCCGGAATAAATGTGCGCGAAGGTTTTTTGGATGTCGAAGAATCAACCTATGACAGGATTATGAACATCAATCTTAAAGGTTTGTACTTTATTTCCCAGGAAGCCGCAAAACACATGATGAAGCAAAAAAGCGGAAATATTCTGAACATTGCGTCGCATAACTCGGTGGGCATGATGGGGGGATGCAGCGTATATGGCGCGAGCAAAAGCGCTGTTGCCGCCCTTACCCGGAGCATGGCGATTGAATGGGCGCAGTACGGCATACGCGCAAACGCGCTGGCGCCGGGACATATTCTCACCAGCCTTACAACAGTAACATGGGAACATCCTGAGCGCAGCAGGTATCTTCGTGAGCGCATCGCAATGAAGCGTCCAGGCAACCCGGAGGAATTATTGGGAATCGCGCTGATGCTGGTTTCAGACGCTTCCTCCTATATAACAGGTTCCATGATGCATGTGGACGGCGGGTGCCTCGCCGGCGGCGCTCCATGGCCTTACGACACAAAATATTAAACGCCATGAAAATAAATCTTTTTCGTGTTATGTGCAACTGGAGGCATTAATTGAACATAAAGGAAATTAAACTGCTTGCTGAAAAAATCCGCCGCGATATTGTACAGATGATTGGCTGCAGCGGACAGGCCGGGCATCTTGGAGGTTCCTGTTCAAGCGCGGAAATTGTCGCCGCCCTCTTTGGCGCCAGGCTTCGTTTCAAACCGGAAGACCCGAAATGGGAAGGACGCGACAGGTTCATTTACAGCAAAGGCCACGCCGCTATCGCGCAGTACGCCGTAATGGCGGAAACCGGCTATTTCCCGCGCGAAGAATTATGGAAAGCAAAGCAGCTTGGCTCGATGCTTCAGGGGCACCCGGACAGGCTGAAAACGCCCGGCATTGAAGCCGGCACAGGAAGCCTTGGTCAGGGTTTAAGCATCGCGGTTGGTATGGCGCTTGCGATGAGATTGGACAAACACTTTGAAAATAAAGTTTACTGCGTGATGGGCGATGGAGAGA
Source organism: Treponema sp. (assembly GCA_031256445.1). Taxonomy (GTDB): domain Bacteria; phylum Spirochaetota; class Spirochaetia; order Treponematales; family Breznakiellaceae; genus WQXQ01. The sequence continues at coordinate 3,318 of JAIRQN010000020.1, forward strand.
TGGCGGAAGGCCAGATATGGGAAGCGGCAATGGCGGCTGTTAATTTTAAACTTGATAATCTGATTGGCATTGTCGATCGCAACGCCATGCAGGCCACAGGCTTTATAGAAGACCGGTTCAACACAAATCCGTTAGCTGAAAAATGGGCAGGTTTCGGATGGCATGTTATGGAAATTGACGGTCACGATATTGACGCAATTCTGGCAGCCTATGACGAAGCGGCAAACGTAAAAGGAAAACCGGCTGTTATTATAGCAAATACAATTAAAGGGAAAGGCATCAGTTTTGCCGAAAAGAAGGCGGCTTTTCACAACGGAGCGCTGACAAAGGAACAGTATGACAGCGCATTGGCGCAGTTGGACGCAAGAATCGCGGAACTGTCTTAAAGATTTAATAGGAATATTGATAAATGGAAAAGTGCAATCAACGTACAGCATACGGTGAAACCCTTGTGGCTCTTGGCGCGGAAAATCCCGATATTGTCGTATTGGAAGCTGACCTCGGCAAATCCACCATGTCCTCAATGTTTCAGGCTGCCTATCCGGATCGTTATTTTGAAATGGGTATTGCAGAAGCGAATATGATCTCGACAGCAGCCGGTCTGACCGCATCGGGGAAAATCGCTTTCTGTTCATCATTCGCGGTTTTCGCTTCCGGACGCGCTTATGATCAAATCCGCCAAACTGTCGCCATCGGCAGGTTAAATGTAAAAATATGCGGCTCTTCCTGCGGCCTTTCCGACTTTGGAGACGGCAGCACGCATCAGGCGGTGGAAGATATCGCTATCATGACAGCCATTCCAAACATGACTGTCTTTACTCCCGCTGACGCAGAGGAGCTGCGCATGGCGGTACGAGCGGCCGCGGCTATTGAAGGGCCTGTTTATATCCGCGTTATACGCTGTGATGTGCCAACATATACAAACGGTGAATTTACGCCAGGTAAATTGAGCGTACTGCGTCCCGGCTCAGCCAATGGGTACGCGGACGCAACCATTATCTCCCACGGCATTATGACAGAGGCGGCAATGAACGCGGCGGACATTCTGCAGCAAAAGGGAATTTCCGTTATGGTGATAAACGCGGGCACAATGAAACCATTTGATTCAGAGGGCATAGTTGAGCTTTCCAAAAAAGTGAAAGCGATTGTCACCGCCGAGGATCACAGCCGTATCGGCGGACTTGCTTCGGCCGCCGCGTTCGCGCTTAGAAAAAGCGCGACGCCTATGGACTATGTCGCGATTGAAGATCAGTTCGGGCAGAGCGCGCACAGCCTTGGCGATCTTCTTGAACACTACGGCCTTACCGCTGAAGCTATTGCCGGGAAAATCACCGCGCTTTTGAACTAATTTCTGGCGGTATCCGAAAAGCTGGAAAACTTTTTCGGACAGCCCCAGATTACATTAAAATATGTTAAAAGACCTTTAAGGTTTTTTATATATCGCAGTTTCAGGAGGAAAAAATGAAAAGAATCATTGTTCTGGTTTTGCTGGTATGTTTAACCCTGCCCGTTTTCGCGGGAGGCAAAAAAGATCAGCCAAAAGGACAGGAACAGGTTACCCTGCGGTTCTCATGGTGGGGCACCGACGCGCGCCACAAAGCCACGTTAGACGCCATTGCCGCCTTTGAGAAAGCCAATCCAAACATCAAGATTGAAGCTGAATACGGAGCGCAGGACGGCTACAACGCGAAGAAAACTACGGAATTCGCGTCAAGGACAGCGCCGGATGTTATGCAGATTGAAACAGGAGCCGGTCCTGAATACTACAGACTGGGAGTAATAAAAAATCTCTCCCAGCTAAAATCAATCAGCTTCGGCAAATTTGACGCGAATTTCCTTGCCGCAAACGGACAATTCGGTTCCGGCAGCCAATGGACAATCCCGACAGGAGTAGCCGGCTCCGCGTTGGTTGTAAACAAGACGCTTGCGGACAAACTCGGCATTGATTTCACCAAACCCTATAACTGGGAACAGCTTATCGCATGGGGACAGCAGGTGCGCACGGCCGATCCTTCATGTTATCTGTTATCTGTCAATACAAATTACGGAATGGATTTCTTTGTCCGCGCTTACGCCCGTCAGCTTAACGGTGTGCCCATCATTGATGATGCGAATAAAAAACTCAATATGACAGAAGCGCAGTTTACCCAGTGTTTTGAGTTAATCGACCGTATCTACAAATCCGGAACCGCGGCTCCTGCCGCCTATAAGGCGCCGTTTGGCGATCAGGATAATAACGATCCCAACTGGATCGCGGGCAAGTATGTCGCCCATGTCGGTTTCACATCAAGCGCCGCCAGAATGCAGGCGGCAAATCCCAACGCCGAGTATATTCCCGGACATATGCCGTTACTTGCAAACCGCAAGAGCGACGGTTGGTTCAACGACTGCCCTCAGTACATGGGCATTTACGCTGAAAGCAAACATCCCGAAGAAGCCGCCAAATTCCTGGATTTCTTCTTTAACTCAGAAGAAGCCGCCAGCCTGCTGGGGACTGTCCGCACAGTGCCTCCTACAAAAATGGCGCAGGACATTGTAACCCGCGAGGGCAAGCTCGATAAACTTACAGCCGATGCGACAACGCTAAGTCTCACCTACAACGGTAAAAGCGACGGCGGATACACCACAGCGAGTGAAGCTCAGGCAATCCTCAGGGACGCATATGAGCAGGTCGCTTTTGGAAATGTGACCCCTGCTGCGGCAGCCAGGAATGTTGTCGCACAGCTCAACGATTTTCTTTCCCGGCAATAGTGTCTGTCCGCATAGACAGACTCTAGTCAGTGTCTTATTGAAAGGGCAGCCGCCAGCAAACTGTCAGGCTGCTCTTTCATAAATAATATTTTATAATAAGGAATGAAATGAAAGGCAGAAGCCTTGATAGACGGAACAATATAGCATATCTGTATTTATTACCGTGGTTAATCGGAATATTGGGTTTGCAGTTGTATCCGTTTATCGTTTCATTTTACTACGCTCTTTGCGATTACAATCCGTTAAGAAATCCAAAATTTATCGGGTTTGGCAATTTTACAAGATTATTTACAAGAGATCCCGAATTCTGGATTTCGCTGCGGGTAACACTGCTCTACGTGCTCTACACAGTGCCGTTAAAATTGATCATGTCGCTTTTTATCGCCATGCTGCTCAACAAATCCAGAAAAGGAATCGGCGCTTTACGCACGGCGTATTATCTGCCGTCCCTTTTCGGAGGAAGCGTCGCGGTTGCCGTTCTCTGGCGGATAATGTTTATGGATTACGGAATGATCAACGGCTTTCTGAATTCCATCGGCATTTCCACCATTTCATTTTTGGGCAACCCCAAAACCGCGCTCCCCACCCTCAGCCTGCTGGAAATCTGGCAGTTCGGCTCCTCAATGGTAATGTTTCTGGCGGCGTTAAAACAGGTTCCTTCCACCCTGTACGAAGCCGCGCTTATTGACGGCGCAGGCGGCGTCAAGAGGTTTTTTAAAATAACAATGCCGTATATCTCGCCGATACTTTTCTTCTGCATAATCATGCAGACGTTAAACGCCATGCAAAATTTTACATCTGTTTTTGTAATCACAAGGGGAGGCCCTTTAAAATCCACATACATGCTTGGTTTGAAACTTTATAACGACGGATTTCAGTTCTGGAGGATGGGGTACGCAAGCGCTACATCCTGGATAATATTTTTTGTGATAGCTCTTTTTACCCTTTTGCTGTTCACAAGCCAAAAACACTGGGTTTTTTACAGTGATGAAAATTAAAATAACGGAGATACAGGCTTTATGCTTTTGACAAAAAAAAGATTAACATCAACGCTCTCCTTTATCATTTTAGTTTTATTCGCGTTCTTCCTGTGTTATCCCCTGTTGTGGATGTTTTTCGCAAGTTTCAAAACAAACGCGGAAATATACGCGGGAGCGAATTTATTCCCTCGGGAATACAGCCTTGACGCGTTCCGTGACGGCTGGAAAGGCGTCGCAAATAATACATTTACAAGATTTTTTGCCAATTCTTTTATTCTGGTAATACCTACCGCGCTTTTCACAATTATTTCCAGTACACTGGTCGCGTATGGATTTGCGCGTTTCGAGTTCAGGGGAAAGAAAATCCTGTTTGTAATTCTGCTCTCCACCCTTATGCTTCCCAATTCAATTCTGATTATCCCCCGTTATACGATTTTCCGCTCTTTGAATGTACTGGACAGCTATAACCCGTTCTACCTGATGGCGGTTTTCGCGTGTTACCCGTTTTTCACCTATATGCTTGTGCAATTTATACGCGGAATCCCGAAGGAACTCGATGAATCGGCGCTTATTGACGGCTGCGGTTCATTCAGAACTCTTGTCAGCATTTTGCTGCCGCTTCTGAAACCGGCATTATTCTCCGCAGGATTGTTTCAGTTTTTATGGACGTACAACGATTATTTCAACTCATTAATTTATATCAACAGCGTAAAAAAATTCCCTGTTTCTCTCGCATTGCGCCTGACGCTGGACGCGGAAAATGTGATTATCTGGAAAAATGTAATGGCAATGTCCAGTCTGGCGGTATTGCCGGTCGTTCTGTTATTCTTCGTCTGCCAAAAATATTTTGTAGAAGGAATTGCGACAACAGGGTTAAAGGGATAAGCGTTAAAACCGCGAAAACCAGAGTACTGGCGCAACCGGGTTAATTATCATATACTAAAATAAGGAGCAGCTTTATATGTTTGATACTCGCATTCTTCTTATTATCGCCTTGATCCTTCTTACGACAAAGGCATTTTCCATTGCCATGAAAAAGATCCATATGCCGCAGGTAATAGGCGCGCTCATCGCGGGGGTTTTATTGGGACCTGCCGTCTTTAAGCTGGTTGAACCTAACGATACTATTGGAGTAATCGCCGAATTTGGAGTTATATTCCTGCTTTTTGCCGCCGGATTGGAAACCGACTTCAGGCAGCTGAAAGGAATGTTAAAACCATCGCTTTTAATTTCAGTTCTGGGCGTGGTTGTGGCATTGGGCGGAGGTTTTGGCCTGGCGCTCCTGTTCAGCAAAACGCTTGGACTTTCGGTCTTTCAGAGTTTCTATATCGGCGTTGTCATCGCGTCAATGTCAACAAGCATAACAGTGGAAGCTCTCTCAGAAATGGGAAAACTTAAAACAAAAACAGGAACTGCGCTTTTGGGCGCGTCTGTTTTCGATGACATTCTGGTTATTATGGTACTCGCGGTTACCATGGGCATAGGCTCAAACGGTTTTTCTCTTGTTACTTTGGGAATTATTATTGTAAAAATAATCGTCTTTTTTGCATTCGCTACCGGAGCGGGTTTTCTTGTTAATAAATTGTTTAATTGGGCTTACGCAAGAATGGGCGAAAAAAGAAGGTTTACGGTCTTTGCAATCGCTTATTGTTTTCTTATGGCGTATCTTGCCGAACTTTTTGGACTGGCGGATATCACAGGGGCATATATCGCGGGCGTCGCTTTTTGCAGTACGCGATGCGTCGAATTTCTTGAATCAAAAACACACTGGCTTTCCTATATGTTATTTACTCCCGTATTCCTTGCGAATATTGGCATTCACACATCGTTCAGCGGCATGACAAGCAGTCTGATTCTATTCACGCTTTTACTCGTTCTTGTCGCGATATTGTCAAAATTGATGGGCTGCGGTCTTGGCGCAAAGTTCAGCAAATTTACAAACAGGGAAAGTCTGCAGGTTGGCGCCGGCATGGTAGCCCGCGGCGAAGTTTCAATCATTGTCGCTTCCAAAGGCATAGCATTGGGATATTTAGGCTCCATCATGTACCCAAGCATTATAGTAGTAGTGCTTGTAACAGTGCTTATTGCGCCATTGATGTTAAAAGCGGCCTATCCCAAAGAGCCAATACAGCCTGTTTCCGGGCAATAAGACGGGAATGTGTTACAAGCGATCAATTCGGTAAATTATTAAGAGAAACAACCTCATCAATATTTATCAATTCAGAGCATTTACCGGCGATGAGACTTGAACTCATACACACTCGCGTGCGGCAGATTTTGAGTCTGCTGCGTCTGCCATTCCGCCACGCCGGCATGAAAAATTATTATACTATTCTCCGATAATCTTAATCAATAGCCGCTTTTTTCGCTGCCCGTCAAACTCACCGTAAAAAATCTGCTCCCATGGGCCAAAGTGCAGCTTGCCGCCGGTTACGGCGATTACCGCTTCACGGCCCATAATTTGCCGTTTCATGTGGGCATCGGCGTTTATTTCGCCGGTATTGTGGCGGTAAAACGCAACTGGCTCATGAGGAGCGAGTTTTTCCAGCCAGACATCAAAATCGTGATGCAGGCCGGATTCATCGTCATTGACAAACACGCTGGCGGTAATATGCATGGCGTTCACCAGGCATAATCCTTCCTGAATGCCTGATTCACGAAGCAGAGATTCCACTTCTGCGGTAATATTGATAAACTCTCTGGGCTTTTTGGTGTTCACCCACAATTCTTTGGTAAAAGATTTCATAATTCATTTTACAATATGTTATTAAATTTTGCATACTCACGTTTCCAGCGTATTTACAGGAATTACATATAAATCACGATAAATATCACCAAAAAATGCTGTACAGGCGGGATAATGTATTTCTTGACATTAGCTCCAAATCAGGGCAATATATAGGGAATAATATTCTAAGGAGCTTTTTGTGAGCTATTCAACAGACAATATTAGAAATATCGCCATTGCCGGTCATGGACAGACAGGTAAAACCACCCTTTTTGAGCGCTTACTCTTTACAGGAGGCGCAATTCAAAGGGCGGAAACCCTGGAATCCGGGAAAACTACCAGCGACTACAGTCAGGAAGAAATAGAGCGGAAAATTTCAATACATGCGGCTTTGGGACATATCGAAAAAAACGGTACAAAGATCAATTTTTTTGATACTCCCGGTTCTTCAGACTTTACAGGCAATGTTATTCTGAGCTTCCGCGCGGCGGAATTCGCGCTTTTGGCGGTTGACGGAAAATCCGGCGTTCAGATAGAAACTGTCAAGCTCTGGCGGAACCTGGATACAAGCGGAAAGCCAAGAGGCGTTTTCATTACCAAGCTGGATAATGATCAGGCCGATTTTAACAGGACTTTGGCTGATATAAAAGAAAAATTTAAAGTGGAACCGGCTGCCATTACGCTGCCCATGGGCACAGGCGGCAGTCTTAAAGGCGTAATTGATGTTCTGCATGAAAAAGCATATACGATACAGGGCGATGCCCCGGAAAAAGAAGAGGCAATTCCAGCCGAATTAAAAGACGCTGTTGCCTCCGCTCGTGAAAAATTGATGGAAGCCGCCGCCGAGGGCGATGACAACCTGATGGAAAAATTTATCGAAAACGGCTCCCTTTCCCCCGAAGAAATAAAAACCGGTCTTGTTAAAGCGCTTGCCGAAAATAAAATCGTACCGGCTTTCGCTGGCTCCCCGCTTAACAATTGCGGCATAATTCCGTTAATCGACTTTATCATAGACGCGGCGCCCAACCCGCGCACGGCTAAAGATACAATGATTGACGGAGAAGGCAAAGAGACGCAAATTTCTTTCGATCCGGATAAGCCGATGTCCGCGCTGGTAATAAAAACGACATACGATCAGTTTTCGGGAAAACTGTCATGGATAAAGGTTATTACCGGCAAACTTACAGCGGATTCAGAGGCGGTTAATATTTCAGAAAACAAAAAGGAAAGGGTCAGCAAACTGTACACCTGCCAGGGTAAAAAACTGGAAGAAGTAAAAGAACTGTTCGCGGGCGATGCGGGCATTATTACAAAATCAGCCACTCTGAAAACAAATGATACATTGGCTGTAATAGATACCGGCAGCAGCTTTATGCCGCTGCGCCTGCCTGAGCCGGTTCACTCTGTGGCGGTAAACGCGGTTGCGAAAAAAGATGATGACAAACTCGGCGAATTTCTTGTACGCGCGGCGGAAGAAGATAAAACATTCCGCTTCCATTACAATGGCGAGACAAAGGAATCGGTAATTTCCGGCATGGGCGAACTGCAGATTAATATTATACTGGATAAAATAAAAAACAATCAGAAGATCGAAGTTGAAACCCGCATTCCCAAGATTGCCTACCGCGAAACCATCACAAAGAAATCCGGCGCCGAATATACGCATAAAAAACAGACAGGCGGTCATGGACAGTATGGAAAGGTAGTGATAGAAATCGCGCCTCTTGCGCGCGGCGAAGGATACCAGTTTATTAACGCCATCTTCGGCGGGGCAATTCCAAAGAACTACATTCCCGGCGTTGAAAAGGGCATTATCGAAGGAATGGTGCACGGCTCCATGGCGAGTTATCCCGTAGTTGACGTAGAAGTAAAAATCGTGGACGGTAAATTCCATCCGGTAGATTCAAATGAGCTCTCGTTCAAGCTCGCCGCGCGCAACGCCTTCCGCGAAGCCATGAAGCAGGCAAACCCGACATTGCTTGAACCTATCATGAACCTTACTGTCTTTATCGAAGAAAAATACCTTGGCGATGTAATGAGCGACCTGTCCGGGAAACGAGGAAAGATACTCGGGCAGGATTCGGCAGGCGGCATCGCGGAAGTACGCGCCGAGGTTCCGATGTCGGAACTGCTTCGCTACTCGATTGACCTGCGCTCAATTACTTCGGGAACCGGCTCTTTCAATGTTGACTTCAGTCATTACGCGCCAATATCCGGCCGCATAGCCGACGATGTTATCAAAGCGCGCGCGGAGTTCAAGATTCAGGAAGCTGACGAATAGCGGATAGTTCGTTAATTGGACTTGTTCGATAACTGCGAACCTTCGGTTCGATGTCAGTTGTCTCACAAGTCCTGCATTTTTTCAGGCTTTCCAAAGCTTGAGTTTTGGGAAAAATTTAATTTCTCCGGGTTTTAAAAAGGCTGAAACTCCGGGAAGCGGGTAAAAATTTGAAAATAGCCGTGATCAGCGATATTCATCAATCCGCATACTGGAGAAAAATAATAGATCTGAAAGATGAATATGAAAAGATCATTTTTCTTGGCGATGAGTTTGACTACTGGAGAAACAGGTGGCCTTTCCAGATGAACAACGCTCTTAACATAATTACTTTTAAAAAAAGCATTCCGGAGAAAATTGATCTATGCTGGTCCAATCATGCGATAAGTTATTACCTGGACGAAAGATGCAGCGGTTTTCAGTATGTGCATGCCGCGGAAATAAGGGATTTTTATTACAAATACAGGGATCTGTACAATGTCGTATATATTTACGATAATTGGATTTTTTCGCATGGCGGAGTTTCCAAAAAATGGATGCACAGGTGCGGAATTACAAATTTGGATGAAATAAATCTATTATTCAGGGAGAGGCCGGATTTTTTCAGGTGGGTTGGACCTGATTCTTACGGGAACAACGCAAATGAAGGTCCGCTCTGGATTCGTCCGGGAGCGCTGATTAACAATTGCGTAAATGATTACAATCAAATAACCGGTCATACAGAGAGCACAGAACCTCAAATAGCAAAAAAAAACAACCTGATATTCGTTTTCTGCGATACCGAAGAACATAATTACCTTACCGTTCTGGATACGCAAACCAATTCTGTTGAATTTGTTTATCTGGAAGATTAATAATTCCGTTACCTGCACAACGCGTCAGCGCGTTTCATAAATTCGTTGGAAAGCCGTTTTTCCCATTTAATGGAGAAACTGACAGGCGCGGGGTTTTCCTTAAATTCTTTTAACAGCGTCTGAATTCCGCGTATATTGGGATTTTTTGTTACATTGGCGATATTGCCGTTAATCTTCGCTATTATCGCCTGAGAATCGGTTGTCAGAATGTAATTGCCGGGATGCCCGCCGGCGTATTGAATTGCGCGTAATATGCCCTCTGATTCCGTATCATCATTGCTGGTGGAGGCGCAGATACCGAATGTGCCGGATTTTTCATGAATTATTTTCTTGTCCTTTACGACAACAAAGGCCCATTTTTCAGGGCCGCCGTCTGTGTAAATGTAAACGTATTTTCCGGAAGGCATTTAATCCTCCGCTTGAACGATTTGCTAAAACTTAACGTTTTCCAGCGCGGGAAGCCAGAAATTCCGCAATTCCTTATAATCAATTTTATTGTAGAGAATCTCAGGATCCGCGTTTTCCTTGATTGCGTCAAACATAAAAGAAGAAAAATTCCTGTACTTTTCCAGAACAAACACCGCATAACGCTTCTTTGCCTCTTTTGAATCATCCGCGCATTCTTTAAGGCGTTCCTGGTAATACCCAATTCCTTTTTTGCAAAGAGCGTTCACTGCGGCGCGGAATTTTATCCATTCGTCTGTAATCTCGTCAGTTCTTGGAACTATCTCCGGCCATGCTACAACCGCGTCATCAATACTGCCCTGCTTGATTGCCAGAAAGAGCCGCTCATCGGAAAAATGATCCTCGCCTTTCAGGTAAAATAAACTGCGGTAATGGTCGGTCTTTAATTTTATGCGGTTGAAATTTCCGTCCTGAACAACAACCCCTTCGCGGTCGTCTGTATCAACAGCCTCGCAATAAGCAAGAACAGAGGTTATATTTTTAAGCTGGTATATCTGGGGAGTAAGAAAAGTCAAACCGAATTTTCTGGAGACCCATTCAGGAGTATGCTCAAGCCCTTCCGGATCGCGGCATCCAAGCAGAACCATTTTTGTCTCCCTGTACGGAACGATAATTCTGTTATACGGCGAGATTAACTCAAACATGAAAGTCCAGCCCGCGGGCAGGCGCTTTATTTCCTCCTCGCGACCGCGAAGAGCGTGATCGCGAAGTTTCGCGAAGGTGTAAGGAGGCTGAATATTTTCATTGGTTTCCGCGGGCAGTAATTCCGGCACTTCAACATTAATGTCAAAGCTGCCGTTGGTTGTCCAAAGATCATTGCCGTCTTCCTCTTTTAGCAGCTTTAAAAGCGAGCCGTCAAGTTTATCACGGACAAACAGGATGCTGTTCCAGTCAATGGGGTCGGCGCCTTTCTCACCGTAGTTTGAAAATTTAAAAAAAGGCATCAGGTAAGGTTTTGCAGTGACGGTTCCCGTTTCCGGGTCTTTCTGAATGTTATAAACAGAGCCTCTGCAGCAGCGTACGACCGGATTGGAAAAATCCGACTCAAACTGGCTATATCTGAACATTACAAGGTTCGGGCGGCTGGGGTGCCGTTTTACCTTGACAGAATAAGGAGGCTTGGCCAGTTCAGCTTCAAAATCATCCGGATGTTTCAAAATAAAATTTGTCAGGTTATCCCAACTGTCATACTGTCCCATAGCCTACAGTATAATATACTTTCCAAAAAAAGTTCAATTACAGATGAAAAATTTTCTTTAACCAGGTTAATATGCCTTCCTTTCGTTTATCAATACTCAAATACTCAATACGGGGCTGTACGCACTTGTATGCGGGACGTATAATACGGCCTCCGGTGGTTATTTCTTCCAGACGGTGGGCGCACCAGCCGGCAATTCGGCTTATGGCGAATATTGGGGTGTTAAGATCGGCGGGGATTCCAAGCATTTTATATACAAAACCGGAATAGAAATCGACATTTGTACAGATTTCCTTGTCCGATCCTTTAATTTTTTTAAAAACTTCCGGCACAAGCCGTTCTATCAGGCGGTAAAGGTCAAATTCCTTCATCAGGCCTTTTTCATCGGCAAGCGCTTCAGCTTTGTCGCGTAATAAAACCGCGCGCGGATCTGATACTGTATAAACGGCATGCCCCTGGCCGTAAATCAGCCCTGTGCCGTCATACGCCTCGCCCTGGAGTATTTTTACAAGATAGTTCGAGACTTCTTCCTTGCTCTCCCAGTTTTTGATATTACGCATAATATCATCCATCATGCCCATAACCTTGGCATTCGCTCCGCCGTGCTTGAAGCCTTTAAGCGAACCGAGCCCTGCGGCGATGGTGGAATATGTGTCGGTATCGGCGGAAGAAACAACATGGACGGCAAATGTAGAGTTATTGCCGCCGCCGTGTTCCGCGTGAAGCACAAGGGCCAAATCCAGAAGCTGGGCTTCATAATGGGTATATTTCTGATCCGGCCTGATGAGCGAAAGCAAAGTTTCCGCGCTGGAAGCTGTCGGTTCGATTGGGTGGATTACAAGGCTCTCATGATCAAAATAGTGTTTTTTGGACATGTATGAATAAGCGGTAATAGTCGGCAAACGCGCGATAAGCTCAATACACTGGCGCACCACATTTTCAGGAGACTGGTTTTCAGGATCTTCATCAAAAGCATACAGGGCAAGAACTGAAGATGTCAGTTTGTTCATTATGTCGGGAGAAGGTATTCTCATTATTACATCTTCAGCGAAATTTTTGGGGAGCGCTCTGTTGCGGCCGATTAACTCGGTAAATTCCGCAAGCTGTTTTGCGTCCGGAAGCCTGCCGAACAAAAGAAGGTAGATCGTTTCTTCAAAACAGAACCGGTCATCTTTCGCGGCTGATGCCGCAATATCTTCTATATCGATTCCCCTGTAATAGAGTTTACCGGGAACGGCGACTTTTTCGCCCTCATCCACAATATAGCCGTGAACTTCGCCTACGCGCGTAAGACCGACAAGCACGCCGGTGCCGTCCGCGTTACGCAGCCCGCGCTTTACATTGTACTTGCCGTACAATTCGCTGTTTATGTAATTTTCATCGGTAATTTCACTTAACTGGCTTTTAATATTTTCCATGTTTTTCTCCTTGCTATGGCGGTGTCCGAAAAGTTGGAAAACTTCTTCGGACAGCCCCATCATGAATATGAACTGTCTTCTTCCCTGATCTGTACGCGGCGTATTTTTCCGCTGATGGTTTTGGGAAGTTCGCTGACAAATTCAACAATACGGGGGTATTTGTACGGAGCGGTAGTTTTTTTCACATGATTCTGCAGTTCCAGTTTAAGTTCCTCCGAAGCGGAAAAACCTTTCGCGAGCACTACTGTCGCTTTTACTACAGTGCCCCTGTCTGGATCGGGGACGCCTGTAATAGCGCACTCAAGCACCGCCTGATGCTCCATTAAAGCGCTTTCTACCTCGAAAGGCCCTATCCTGTATCCGGAACTCTTAATCACGTCATCGTTGCGTCCAACGAACCAATAATAGCCGTCTTCGTCTCTCCACGCGACATCGCCCGTATAATAGATATCGTCTTCCCATACGCTCGCTGTCAGAACATCATCGCGGTAATAACCGCCGAACATTCCCCACGGCCTGCGTTTTCCTGTACGGACAACAATCTGCCCTTCTTCGCCCATTGCGCATGAAGACCCGTCTTCGCGTAACAGATCGATATCGTAACCGGGAGCGGGTTTCCCCATGGAGCCTGGTTTCGGCTCCAGCCACGGCCATGTGCAGAGAGACACTGTAAGTTCTGTCTGCCCGTAACATTCCCTGAGTTTTAGACCTGTGCCTTCCAGAAACTTATCGTAGATTTCCGGGTTTAACGGCTCTCCAGCGACTGTGCAATTTTTAAGCGCGGAAAAATCGTAGTCTTTCAGATTTTCCTTTATAAAAAAGCGGTATATTGTGGGAGGAGCGCAGAAACTTGTCAGCCTGTACCTGCTGATAATTTCCAGCATTGCCGAAGGCGCAAAGTGGTCGTAATCATACACAAAGATTCCCGCGCCGCACAGCCATTGCCCGTAGATGCATCCCCAGGCCGCTTTTGCCCAGCCGGTATCGGCTACTGTCAGGTGCAATCCGTCCGGCGTAACCTGATGCCAGTATTTCGCGGTCGCTATGTGTCCCAGCGGATAGGCGAAGTCGTGACGGACCATTTTCGGCATTCCTGTTGTTCCGGATGTAAAGTACAAAAGCATAATATCAGAGTTGGCATTAACGACATCCGGCTTTTTGAACATATAAGAGGCGTCTTCCATCAGCCGGCTGAAATCCGCCCATGACACATAATTGCCCGCTGCCGAATGTCCGTAAGCCTTGCCTTCTGCGGCTCCGGCAAGCATTTTTTCCGCCGACATCGCCGCAGGATCGTAATCTTTGGGACTGTGGATTGACCGGACAAAGGCCTTGTATTTCAGATGCCTTATCCCGTGGGATTCGGCGCTTTGCTCCATAATCGCCTCTGCTTCGTCTATACGGCGTATCAGCTCAAAATCATCGACACAGACAATTCCGTTAATATCCGCGGCATTGCATCTGTAGACAATATCCTTTGTTGTTAAAAGATGAGTTGCGGGAATTGCGATTGCTCCCAGTTTATGCAAAGCCAGCAGCGCCGGCCAATATTCCCACCGGCGTTTCAGTATCAGCATCACTGTATCGCCCCTGCCGATACCGGCGTTACAAAATACATTCGCCGCTTTATCCGAAAGTTTTTTCATCTCGGCGTAGGTAAAGGCGGCTTTCGCTCCCCTTTCATCACACCACTGCAGCGCCCGTTCGCTGCCTTTTTCTTTTGCAAGAACGTCAACAACATCATACGCAAAATTAAAATTTTTAGGTATTTTAACGTTGTAATTTTTATAAAAATCCCCGTAGGATTCAAAATCTGTCTTAGGTAAATATTTGTCAAGCACTGACATATTATTACTCCTGTTTAGGCGGCGGATTCGCCGCCTGTTAATTATAAAATAAAACTTAGAACACTATTGCCAAAAAGCGCGCCGTTTTCCCGCCCAGTGCCTTCATGCCATGAAGCTCGCTTGAGTCGTAGTAAACGCAGTCGCCGGGATTAAGTTCAATTTCATGGCCGCTGATCGATATCAGCAGCCGCCCCTCCAACACATAGTTAAACTCCTGCCCCGGATGCGTATTTAAACTGATGGGCTTTTGCTCTGTCTCCGCGGCGGCTTCTACCAAAAACGGTTCCGCTTTTTTGCGGTGAAAATTATACGCAAGATTCCAGTATCCGTACATGGGACGGCGGCTGACTTCCGGCGCCTGCCCATTGCGCGTAACGCAGAATGTTTTTAATTTGGAAGCCGCCCCGCTTATCAGTTCCGAAAGATCCACTTTAAAGCGGGACGCTATTTCTACAAGCGCGCCTACCGGAAAATCTTTTTCTCCGGATTCCCATGCGGCGTATTCCGCAGGATCAAAACCAAGCTCTTTGGCAAGTGTTTCAGATGAAATTTCTTCAATTTCCCTTAATACCCGCACACGGGCCGTAATTTCTTTTACATTTTCTTTTTCACTCATGGTTTTTTCCTTATTTCTACAGTTCCTTTTGAACAGGCAATATAAACCACCGGAGGATTCCGGGTAAAAAATCCGTTTTCCACAACACCCGGGATTCGATTCAATTCCGTTTCCATAAAAGCGGGATCTACAGGAGAGCCAAAGCGGGCATCCAGAATTACATTTCCATGCTCGGTGATTACCGGACCGGCTTTGCGAAGCGCTTCTCTAAGATAAACAACCGCGCCCATTTTGTCAAGCGCTTTCGCCGCCTGCACTCTCGCCTCCGGAACGACTTCCACCGGCACGGGAAATCCCGTTCCAAGATTCTCAACTATTTTTGATTCGTCAACAATAATTGCGTATAATACAGAAGCGTACGCGGCTAATTTTTCTATCAGCATCGCGCCGCCGCCGCCCTTGATAAGCCGGCTTTGAGGATCAACTTCATCGGCGCCGTCAATTGTAAGATCAAGCCCTGAAGACAGTTCGCGCGAGTTAAGCGTATAAAATGGAATGTCCAGTTTTTCACATTCTATTTCAGTCTGAAAACTTGTGGCAAAGACGCTGATGTCACATAACTGTCCCTGCGCCAAAAGCTCGCCGGTTCTGCGGACAGCGTGTATTGCGGTAGAACCTGTGCCAAGGCCGAGTTTCATCCCGCATTTTACCATATCATCCACGACAGCCCTGCCTGCCGACATCTTCAGTTGTTGAAGCTGCCCCTCATCTTTCGTCATCCTGTTTGAATCCTGTTCCATATATTTTCTCCTGCCATTATTCTCGATAAAAACTGCTGGGGAATTTCCCTGCCAATGTAATGCGAAAACTGCAGGCAAGCCTGCCGAATTACCATATCGTAACCGTTTATGGTTCTGCACCCTGCGGCGGCGGCTCTTGCAAGGAACGGAGTCACAGCGGGCGTATAAATTAAATCCATCACCGCTTCCTTTCCTGTAAATTTGAACAGTTCAGCAGGATCCGACTTATCGTGCCCTTCCATTCCCGCAGAGCTTGCCTGTATTATTACATCCGAATATTTGGACATTACTTCCATTCCTGCGGAATCCAGGCCTCCCCACCGGAATTTATACTGTGATGCGACATTTCTGGCTTTATGCACAGAACGGTTTAATATAAGCGCTTTGCCTTTCAGCCTGAAAATTTCAGCGGCCGCGGCTCTCGCGACGCCTCCTGAGCCAATAATGGTAATTTTATAATTTTTGAGATTTTTCTCGCCCAGAAAATTAAGCAATGAGTCGGAAAAGCCCGTGCAATCGGTATTTTCCCCGTACCAGCCTTCGTCAGTATGTATCAGCGTATTGCACGCTCCGACAGACTGAACCATTTGAGAGCTTTTGGAAAGGAAAGGAAGTATCGCTTCTTTATACGGCACTGTTACAGAGAGGCCCTGAACATTTAATTCTTCGACAAGCTCCAAAAGCTCGGGAACTGAATCGGCGGGGAAAGGAACATAAACCATGTCGGAATTTTCCAAACAGAAAATATTATTGAAAAACCACGGGCTTATGCTGGCATTCAGGGGAAAACCCGTAATGCCGTATACCTTTGTTTTTTTTGTTATTCTGCGGAAGCGGTATAAATACGCAAGTTCCTGCACATCCATCTGACCTGACGCTCCGGGGATTTCATTTTCATATAACGCGCTTGCGTATGTTAAAAAAGAGCCGAATCTTTCCGCGAGGATTCTTGAACATACGCCGAAATGCCCCATGCAGATAAGAATTTTATCCTGACCGGCGCACGCTTTGGACGCGCGGAAAACGCGCAGAACATCGCCGGAAGATTTAACAGAGACGGCTACTTTGGCAATTTCATCAACGGAGCGCTGCATGAATTTTATCTTTGCGGGTATATCATCAATTATCCCGTTTAAATTATGACAGGAGCGGATAATACGCGTCCCGAACGTGCGGGCCGCTTCTTCCAGGCTTGGCACAACAAGATCATCTTCTATGTCAACATACGCGAAATTATGCCTTGAATCCTCATTGGCGAACGCAAGGCCTCTTGCCATCAGTTTAACCCTTGCTCCTTCGCCTCCTGAAAAATGCCCGCCGTCAATATCACGCCTGATTGTAAGGATTACCGGCAAACCCGCCAGTTCGGGAAAACGGCGTATCAGCAGACGTTCATCGGAATCAAGGCAATCCACCCGCAATTCCGCCAAATCAGCGGACTGGCGGTATTTACTGAGTATTTCCAGATTTCGGCCAATTGTTTTTGCTGTCAAACACAGGCATATCTTTGCCATGTTACCCTCGTTTTTTCAGAAATCAGGACGGTAAATAAAAATTGAGGCGGCCCGTCCAGCGCTGTTTAAATTCACCCTTATCATTAATGGCCAGTCTTTGCTCTGCACCGGTAAGATCAGATGATCCCCTTTATCCTCGGCAGACTCTCCCAGAACCAATAAAACCGCCTGTTTTGGATCTCCGGGCGAAATACCGTAAGCAGACGTAAATTTTACCTGCCATACCCGGTCTTTGAAAATAAAAAAATCGCCTTCGTTATATTGAAACACAACATCATCCTGCCAGAGTTCATTTCCCCTCGCGGCAGAAACAGACTTCGGCGCCCCTAAACGTTCAATCAGCTCAGGCAGCTTTAATCCAATATAGGAAAATTCGCGGCGAGGCTCTTCGGTAACAGCCGCGCTTACAACTGCGTTTGCAGCTGCAGATGCAGACTGCTCCTGCGCGGGAAGCATAACTGCATTAGGTGAAAACGAAGGGAGAATGAAAAGAAAAACAAATGAAAAAAATAAAAAATACTTCATAACGGACTAACGCTGCCTCATCATTTTTACGCACATTACAATTAATTTAATACTAAGAACAAGAACAACAGCATATAAAGCAAGTTTAATAATATCCCATACCATAATTACTCCTTAAAACCAATTAATAATAATATCAATTGACCCAATTATAGCAAAAACACTGGCTGCCATTCCAGCTATTGCCAATGCCTTTATAAAGGGATGCTCCGGCTTTGCCATAACTTTCAACATTTTCTCCAGTGTATCATTTATATTAGAGTTGTTCGATAACCTCAGTTATAGAACCAAACGAAGTTTGAAACTTCCTTATAAAAATGGCATTTTCGCAGTCTTCAGACGAGAAAATGCTGGACTTGTGAGACAACTAACCCGAACCAAAGGTTCGCAGTTGCCGAACAAGTCCATTATCTAATTTATCTGCGATTTTTGCCATAGAATTCACTCCTCCCGGTTCAATTTTTAAACTCCGTAAATATCCAGGTTTCGCCGCTGCATTTTAAAATCCCCTGCGCAGAAACCCAAACGTTAATGCCCGAACGAACAGGAAAAACAGGCATTTCGTTTTCACTGAAAGACAGCGGCTCCGCGAAAGGGGAAACGCCGTACCAGATGCCAGGAGGCACAGGGATAGCTGTAATTTTAACGGCTTCGGGAACAAGACGGCAGCGGTCAAAATTTGCGGCGATTGTCCTTTCCGCCACAAAACGCCAGTCAATCAGCCAGGGGTCGCGTAGCACCCAGGGATCGCGAAGCGCCTCATTTTGAAGAGTTGATTCCTGCGGGGAGAATAATTCCCTGAACCTGGGCCAGTTAAAATTAGGAGGGGTTTTTACATGATTTTGGTTTACGGCGCCGGAAGAGCAAGCGCGGACCAGTTCCCAATAAAGAACAATATCCGGTCCGGCCTCCCAGCTCAGGCGGATACGCGCTTTTTTGTTACCGGCGGAGACATCTAACGGGAAAAGAGCCCCCGCAGGTTTAAAAAGCCCCGGACTCAAGTTATAACCGGGCCAATAGGGCCATGCGGTGACAGGATTAGTCCAGGTAACGGGCAGTTCAATTTCATACGAATTTCCAGGGCCATTTCCGCAGGAAATATCAACAATGCGCCTATTCCCGTTCGGATCTACCCATTCAAGACGCCAGTCAGGATCGCCAAGCAGAGAAATCCATGATTCAGGAAGAACCGGCAAGTCCGCAATGTAATTTGCGGATTGATTTTCCCCGCAACTGAGAAACAACGGGCAAAAAAGCAATGCAAAGGTAAAAACCCAAAGTAATATTTTCATACATATACATAGGCGCGCTCCCGCACAGCGCTTTAGTGAGATTAAGAAAAACCAAAAAAACCTCTATAAGCGTCAAATTTTGCGTTTTTAAGGCACATTCAACATAAAGATAATTACCATAATTGTAATTTTTACATTTTTATATCATACTTATAATATGGCAGAGAATAATTCAAATTACGTTGAGACGCTTCAACAAGCCCTTGAAGCCAGAAAGGACTGGATCGAAAGGGAAGAAATGGGGAAACTCAAGGATGAATTGCGGATATATCAAACCTCATTTGCGTCATTGTATAATATCTATCTTAAAAAGAAGCTGATAGACGAAGACCCTTATAAACAGGAAGCAAAAATTACCGAACTTGAGGTACCCGACTCAAGCGCGTTCAATGAAAATAAACGGGTCGAACAGTTGTCAATAAGACTTTCCAATTACGACAGCCAACTGGATTTCCTGGTCAATTTCTACCAGTTGGGCATTGATTTTCTTAACCTGGACCGGATAAAACGCATTGTTGGGCTTGTCCGCTATATTGACTGGATTAATTTAACTCCGGACGCTCAGCCGCATATGACAAAAGCAGTCTCGGAAATGTCAAATCAGTCCAAAGCGGGCGTAGACCCGATCACATTAAGCATAATTGGAGAAAGTCTTTCAAGATTATCAAAAACGACAGCTCAGGTAATGAATATTTTGAAAGAACTGAGCACCTACTACAGGGAAACATATAAATTAAATGTCCGTTTAAAAGCGACTCAGGGCATGTCAGCTTCCGAAGCCACTTTGGAAAATATCAGGAAAAAAGTACAGCAAACAATGCCCGGAACGCCCTTTTATAAAGAGCTGGCAGATGAGATTATAAAAGAAGATTATTCTTCCAGCGGCGCTGATCTGAAAGAATCAATTTTAAATTTACTAAAAGTCGCGCAGGAAAAACCAAAAACGGTAAAACCGTCTGTAAATTTCAAAAACATTCTGCTGGACGGCATTACAGTAATCGGCGGCGCTTCAAACTCGTTAACGGAAATCGGCGCGAAATTCGATGAAAACCAGGCAATTCTGGAGAGTCATAAAAAGGGATTTCTCGCGGCTATTAAAGAGCTGATCAGGCAAATAACAAAAGCCGCGCCGGAAGAGGTGATTTACAATGTTGAATATTTGGACTCAACCAAAGGATTACCGGTAAAAGAAAAAGTGTATTTTCATCAGTTCAGGGAAGACATGAACAAAAAATCGAGAATCCTCGCAAGTTTTGTGCGCGGACAGGCCTATAACAAGCTTGCCGCCATGACAGAAGAGCAGATAATTGGTTATTTGGAAAGAAATATAAAAGATGTTGGAAACCTTCATAAAACTTTAAACGCGCTTGATGATTTTTTCAAGGCAAACGCTCCGGCTGAGGAAAGGGATAAAATTAAAGGGGTAAAGCCTGAATTATCAGCGATGAAAAATTCAATGGTTAAAGCAAATCAATTGCGTTATGAATACAGCGCGCAAAAAGAAGAGGAAGAGCAGTTAAAACGTCTGGGAGTCTCTCCCGTCTCTGGCGCGCCGCCTGTTCCGGCTCCTGCTCCAACACCCGCTCCTGCTCCCGCCGCAGGATAATTAGAGTCTGGAGGTGTCCGTGAAGTAACCAACTTCCCGGACAGCCCTGGACACTGTTTAATGTCCAAAAGTACAGTTCAAACTGTCCAAAAGTACAATTGAAATTGAACTTTTTTCCAATCTTTTAATTTTTGTTTATAGTAAAATTATATATTTAAAAGTGTTTTTTATGAAAATTAAAGGTGTTCCTGATGAAAAAGTTATTTTTAGCATTAATTGCATTACTTTTACCGGTTAATACCTTTGCACAAACGCAAACCCTGTTTGTGCCGTCAAATGAAGAAGCAAAAGGAAAGCTCTTTATTCATGGCGGAGCAGGAACAAACGCCAACCAATGGGATCCGTTTATTGCTCTTGCAGGAGGTATTGGCGCTAAAATTTTAGTGGTTCCTTTTGCCGCTGAACCGCCCTATACTCCGCAGGAAAGAGGACCTTATTTTGTAGATTTTCTAAATAGGCGCGGAGCCGTTGCTGATTATGCCGCGTTTACCAGAGAGAATGCCGATTTACCTGAAAATCTAAGAAAACTGAACGGAGTAGCTGGAGTTTGGTTTTCAGGCGGAAGCCAGACCCTCTTAAGAAACCATTTACGGGGTACAGTTTTTTTGGAGCGTATAAAGGAAATTTACCGTAACGGCGGAGTGATAGGCGGAACCAGCGCGGGAGCTTCCGTAATGGGTAAAGTTATGCCGGCCGGCGGCGTTACAGAAGGATTCGGGTTTATTGATTTTGCCATAATCCACCAGCACTTTTCTGAACTAAACAGACAGGGCGTACTGCTTGACGCTGTACAAGAGCAGAATATTGCCGGAATAGGCATTGACGAAAAAACTGCGGTTATTTTTAACGCTGTTACCAAAACTTTTGAGGTGGTTGGCGAAGGGAAGGTAACGGTATACGAACCTCAATCTACAGGAATTAGAACGCAAATATATAGAGCCGGGAGCCGTTTTACAATTAATACCTCCTTTACATCAGGCGTAATAAATACAGGCGGTTACGGTATGGGATTATCGGCTTTTACCGCCAGCAGCGCTTCCATTGCCCGAAATGAACAATTTACCGTTTCATTCAGACTGAGAAATATGGAACAGAACGCGTTTCCCGGAGGACAAAATGGTATAGCATTGGTAAATAATAACGGTAATATTGTAGGGCAGGTTATGGATGTCAGAACTACGCAAACAAGAAACCCCGGCACACAGACTTCAGTCTTAACAAGAGATTGTTTTATCCCCGGTTTTACAGCGCCCGGACGCTACCAATTAAGAATTGTAATTAGACCCGCAGGCGGCGAATGGAGAATTGCCACATTGTCTCATAATAATGCTCCCACAAGCATTGATTTTACGGTTAGGTAATTAAAACATATTCATATAAAACCAAAAGGAGAAAAGAAATTGAAAAAAATTATTTTGAAAGGTGCTGCCAGCCTCTGGCTGGTAGCAGTAATCATCGTAATTATCACAATGGCTTTCACAGCCTGCACAAAAAAAAGTGAAACACAAACCGCCGCTTCTTCTGCTCCCTCCAACCCACACCCTGAAATCCTTAACGGAGATTTATCCGCATTTGCGGGAACATGGGTTAACGGTCATGATGAAAGGGTACAGCTAAAATCAGATGGAACAATTAATAACATGGAAATATCCAGAAATTTTTTATTTTTATCATCAACCGGTAATTATATGTGGGAAAATGCTGTGCCTGGGGAATTTGCTTATGATGTTTATTTTATTCCAAAAGGTATCGAATTTGTTAATTATTACGGGAATATTCAAACAGATATTACAAAAGACCGTATTTATTTTATTATTTCTGCGGCTGAACGTATTACGACAAGCGATGATGTATATTATCGAGAATCGGATTTAGAAGATGAAAAACGGGCGAATTTTGCGAGAATGTGGGCGCAACAAGACGCGGCGGGAGAATATGATCCTAATGTCTTTAACTATGATAAAATCTTAAACGGAGATTTATCAGAGTTTTCGGCATATTGGATAAACGGAAGAGGCGAGAGACCCTGGCTTTATTCAAACGGAACATTTTCTTCTAATCAAACAGCAAGCGGTTTTCGTAAACATGGAGACGCTTATACATGGAACGTATCGCAGGGGGATTTTGGCGGTTTTGGGGTAATGTTATACCCTGTCGATGTGGATGTCTTATTAGGCAGAAGTATTCTTAAAACTGATAATACAAAAGTCCGTTTAACTTATGGGCATGATCTTCCCGATGATCCTAAAGATTATTTTTATTTATAATTTGATATAGGATCTTCGCCAAATATTGCAATTATTCAGATAGGATTTTCTCGTGATAAGCATTTTACTTTTAGGAAAGTTCACGAATTTGAAGATAAAGGCAACCTCGGCGATGTGATTGCGATAACATCAGACATCACGATTAAGGATTTTAGTTTTATAGTTGTCGATTATGATTATGAAGCCGATTCCTGGATAGTAGAAAGAACATTGTTTACAATCCCCGAATTAAAATCTTCTGAATACGGGGAAGCGTTTCAGGCAAATACAACTGTCGGCGGCGGAATGCCATCTCGCGGAATAACCTTTATAGACGGAAATACAAGAAGATATTTTTATATAGGCGAGAGCGACGTTGACGGATCGCTTTCGCTGACAGAGTTTCATCTTAGGTAACAATAGAAGAAATATTTATGAAAATAAAATTTGGTTTAGCAACATTTTTATTAATGCTCATGCTGTCACTTTCCAACAGCGGTTTCCTGTACAACCCTGTTGGGTTGTACGCGCAGGAATCCGGCGACAGAGACGACTCGCCGCAGGTAGGGGGCGGACTTGTAATCATACCAGGCGATGACGAACTTCAATCGCTTTTAAGGGAAACGCCGAATCCCCGGACCGTTGTTGGGCCGCTTCTGCAAACAAAGTGGAGTCAGGGCGCTCCGTATAATAGCATGTTACCTGGCGGTAATGTACATTTAATTCCCGGCTGCGACGTAATTGCTGCGGCTCAAATAATGAAGTTTCACCAACATCCGGTTCGAACCAACGGGCAAAGCGAAGCCTATACAATGAGAACAAGCAGAGTGAATGTACCGTCAGTGAATTTAAATGCCGCCTATGACTGGAACAATATGCTTAATAGCTATCGCAGTGACGGCGGGGACAGTAACGAACAGCAGCGAAACGCCATTGCCCGGTTGATATATCATATCGGAGTACTTAGAAAAAAGGATTTTACTACCGGCTATAGCGATGAAGGAGGAATTGATTATCCGGCAATGCTGACAACCATTTTTGGATTTGACAAAAACATTCAACATCTCTCACGCGCAGACTATAGCGATGCTGCCTGGGAGAATATAATAAGGTCTCAATTAAATGCCGGTTTGCCGGTATTTTATTGGGGTAATAATCAAACAAATACATCCCCTCACACTTTTATAATAGATGGGTACGAAGCGGCAGCATCGTACGATAATACAGGCAGGTTTCATATAAACATGGGGTGGGGAGGAAGGTATGACGGGTGGTATTCTCTTAATGCGATAAGTCCCGGTAGTTCTGATTTTAATTATGCTCATAATATGTATATTAATGTTAAGCCTGATGCAGGCGGGGCTGGCAGTAACGAATGGTCCTTAAATAGTTTTACTGCCGGAAAAACTTCCGTATCCCAAAATGAAATGTTTACTGTCAGTTTCAGGCCAAGAAGCGCAGGTTTTTTCCCCAGTGGTCAGCTGGGAATGACGCTGGCAGATAATAACGGTAATATTGTAGAAGTTATCGGAACCAGAAATACAGGAGTAATGAATCCCGGCAGCGGATGGGTAACAAGTATTATAGAAATGAATTGTTTTGTACCTGAAACCGTAAGGCCGGGGCAATACCGGTTGATGGCCATTTCCAGAGCAACCGGCGGAGACTGGAAAACAATAACAGTTTCCAATATCAGCAGCAATGTTCCCAGTGCAATTAATTTAACTGTTACGGCAGAAAGAGGCGCGGCCGGCGGCGGTTATGGAATAGCGTTAGTAACTTTTAATACCAGTAAAACAACAGTATCTCAAAATGAACTTTTTACTGTCAGTTACAGACCAAGAAGCCTGAACAATTTCTCCGGCGGTCAGGTTGGCGCAGCGTTAGTCGACAGCAACAACAATATTGTGCAAATAATCGGAACTATGAACAGGGGAGCGTTAACCGCCGGGCAAAATTGGAATCTGTCTCACGATCCTCTTGTAATAAATTGTTATGTACCGGAAACCGTAAATGCGGGACAATACAGATTAAGGATTGTTGTAAGGCCGACCGGCGGTGAGTGGAGAGTTGCCACGCTGGCTATTGCAGATATTCCTACCGCCATTAATTTTACTGTTACCGCCGGGATAGCAAACAGCGGCGGTTATGGATTGGCATTTGCGTCTTTAAACATTGACGGCGACATAGTTTCAGCATCACGAGGCGCTCGATTTAATGTCAATTACAGCATTAGAAATCCAGGCACAGAGTCATTTGAAGGTTCGCTGCGTGCGGTGTTGATAGATAATGCGGGCAATGAAACCGTTATCGGAACAAGAACTTCCACTTCATTTGATGCAGGCTCCGGGCGCACTTCATTTGTAGGCTGCACTATTCCCAATACAATAGCCCTGGGAAATTATCAATTAAGAATTGCTGTCAGACCCGCAGGCGGAGAATGGAGAATTGTAACGATGTCTATTGACGGTGTTCCCGCCAGCATTGGCTTTATGGTGAGGTAATTAAAACCAAAAGGAGAAATCGTCTCCGCTTTGCGGAGCCAGCAAACTAAAGGTTCGACAATTTAAATGCCGCTTCAAACCTGCGGTTTGGCGCGGCTAAAAAAGGAGAAAAGAAATGAAAAGATTTAATCTAAGTGGTGCTGCCAGCCTCTGGCTGCTAGCAGCAATCATCGCAATTACCGCAATGGCTTTTACAGCTTGCAGTAAAAAAAGCGAGCGAACCGAAGGTTCGACACAACAGCAAACAGCCGCTGCACCCGTCAACCCGCACCCTGAAATCCTGAACGGAGATTTTTCCGCTTTTGCCGGAATTTGGGCAGCCGGTAATGGTGACAAAAGACAACTCAGAGCTGATGGATTTTACAGTGACGGTTCTTACGGAGATCATGGTATTAAACCTTACCGTTTCGATATTAACGGCAACGGTGCAAATATGCATTATTCATGGATGATATTGGACGGCATGGATATAAATCTGTATCCTGCCGGAGCTGATATAATAACCGAGGATAATCAGGTTATTCAATCGGATACAACAAAAGCCCGTATTACAATGTATCCCAAATCAAGCGATGATATATTTTATCTTGTCGATGCCGGCTATTCTGGTACTTATGTAAACCCTTACGCATTAATAATGAACAGTGATTTTTCAGCTTTTGCCGGAAGATGGGTAAACGATCATGGCGGCGGCTCAGTAGAGCTGACACCGGATGGACTTCTTCGCGACATTGGTTATGGTATATCCAATTTAAGAAGAATCGGCAACGCTTATTCATGGGATTTATCTACTGGAGTCGTTAGTATGCCGGTATTTCTGTTTCCTGCCGGAGTGGAAGTAACAGACGAAGATAACCGGCGTGTTCAAACCGATACAACAAAAGACCGTATTGCTATCGACAGACGCTATAGTAATCAAGTCTATTACCGGCAAGGCGAAGCGCAAGTCGCGCTTGACCATGAGGAACTGCGCGCCGGATCATCAGTAACAGGAGTTGTAGGCGGAGACTGGAAAGAGCGTTATAACATAAGATCAGTTGATACATTCTATATATCATTGGTAATCGAAAGCGAAGTTGAAATATTGCTGGATGTTTATAACGGTCAGCAGTTTATTAAATCAAGCATTGACGACAGCGGTGAATATCATTCAAGAATTGAAATCGCGGCACAGCCCAATACCGTCTATCTTTTGGAAGTATCATCTTATGTCCGCGATGTAACAGAAGCCAAATTTCGAATATCGGCGCATTTAAGTCAATAAAAATTTAAGTCAATAGAGTTGTTCGACAACTTTAATAATAAAAGGAGAAATGAAATGAAAAGATTTATTCTATTAGTTGCTATCATTGCAGTAATCGCAATGGCTTTCACAGCCTGCACAAAAAAAAGCGAGCGAACCGAAGGTTCGACACAATCGCAAACAGCCAACCCACACCCTGAAATCCTGAACGAAGATTTATCCGCTTTCGCCGGGATATGGGCAAGCGAGCAGGGCGAAGTCAGCGTGCTGACTTCAGACGGACTCTTTGGCGGCGGATATTCGGCTTTCAATTTCAGAAAGGACGATGATATTTACGGATGGGATGTTGCTATGGGTCAGGATTCCACAACAGTATGGTTATATCCTGTTGGAATAGAAGTTACAGGACGCAGAACAGATACATCAAAAGTCCGTATCTCCGGAATGAGCAATGGAATATTTTACCGCGAAGGAGAAATATCGCTTCCCGTTCCGGTTGATCTTAAACCCGGATCATTCATTGACGCATACAGCGAAAAAGATCATATGTACTGGTATGCCGTCACAATTACCGAAGGAAATCGTCTTGTAGTAGAGACGGACACCTGGAATGTATATTTGACTGCTTACAATCAAAATTATAAAGTTATCGCTAAGGATGATTCTCTTGATGATATTACCGCGGACGCCCCTAACCCGTGTATAACAATTATAATTAATAATGAACGTGAATTCGGTACTTATCTCTTCAGTGCATGGAGTCATAATAGTTCAGGTAATTACCGCATTATGGCAAGCAATAAAGCCGCTTCACAATCAAAAGTGTGGGAACCAGCCGAGTTGACAGGGGAATGGCATTCCAGATCAATTACCGGCAGTTGTCACGGACAGGAGCATTATATCTTTACCGCAGACGGCTATTATAGAAAAGGCGATTTATATCAAAAGCACGACGGCACATGGAGTTTGGCAAGAGACGCCGCAACGGGTAAATATCACTTAACGCTTCAATATAAACAATTCATTGATTTTGAATCCGGCTGGACGCCTAATGATTTTACTGCATATGGGGAGTATGAAACAATCGATCCCAATAATATCGACTTGTTATTGCCCGGCACAGGTTGGACTGAATTAACCCGTTGCCATAATCCCGGCTGGTCGGCTCAATAGACTTGTTCGACAACAGCGAACCTTCGGTTCGAGTTAGTTGTCTCACATGTCTTGCAATTTTCTGGGCTAAAGCCCCAAAAATTGCCTTTTTTTAGCGGTAGTTGTTCAATAACTGAAGTTATCGAACAACTCTAATAAATAGTATTTTTTAATGTGAAATAAACAGGCAGAAGAGGTTAAAATGAATAGGTGTTTTTTAACAACGATCACAATCATCGCAATTACAGCAATGGCTTTCACAGCCTGCAATCGAGGAAGCGGTTCAAGCAATCAAGCAGGTGCTTTTGACGCCGTAAAAACAGCGCAAGCGGAAAACGCTGGTTCCTCAAATTACGAAGAGCAAAATGATCTTCACGAATATAGTTCACACCAGAAAATTGTACCCGCTTTCGCGGGATATTATGTAAATGATTCAGGTAATAGTATACATCTTGAACCAGGCGGAACCTTTGTCATGCGGCAGGATGGCAATTCATGGGAGAATGAAATTGTCGGCGTTTTCTTAAATGTGAATAATCCAGGCAGCGGCAATTATTTTCATTGGGCACATCCAGCCGGAGATTTCGGAATATACCTTGTTCCTGCCGGTGTTGATATAATAATGCATGGATCGATTTTACCGACAGATAAAACAAAAATCCGTTTGATAACCGAAGATCTTCATTCTGTGCCTGTTGTGTATTACCAAACAGGAGCGTCATCGCAAGGAGCATACAACTATTCAAAAATCCTCGCGGGCGATTTATCCGATTTTACGGGAACATGGGTGAACGGGCAAGGCGAAAAAGCGCGCATTACGGCGGACGGAGTCTTACAGCATAACATTCTTGCCGGTGGAATTCGCGCTTCCGATTTCAGTAAGACAGACGGCGCAAACACAACTTATTCATGGTGGGTATCCCAGACAGGCGATGGTTTTGGCGTAAATCTGCATCCTGCCGGAACTGAGGTATTGGATTATTATGGTCAACCCATTCAAACAGATAAAACAAAAGTCCGTATTACCATTCAATCAGTTAGCAGAAGCGATGAAATCTATTACCGTGAAGGGGAACTGCCTCCGGTTACAGTAAACAATGATTTGGTTCTTGGATCATGGATGTTTAAAAGCGGGAGAAATGTTTATTTCTTTGGGCAAGCTCCTTCAATAGATTTCCTGACTGACAAAACGGTAAATGTTTATGAACAAGGCGATCAATACTTGCGTTTAGCCCGCTCCGGCATTTGGGGCTATACTCCAGAAGGTCGCTTGTTTGTTGAGTATGACTGGAATACTTATTACTTTTTATTCAGTTCAGACTTGGAGAATCTAATCATCATAGACTCTGACGGGAACAGGGGCGTCTTTGGCAAGGTTTATGGGTAATTAAAGGAGTATTTATGAAAAAGTTTTTTTTGACAATCGCAATTATTGTGATTACAGCAATGGCTTTCACAGCCTGCACAAAAAACAGCGAAACAAAAACATATAAAATCGGAGATACAGGACCTGCCAGAGGAATTGTTTTCTACGACAAAGGCAATACCGATGGCGGCTGGCGGTATTTGGAAGCGGCGCCAGCCTCCTCGGAATTTTCCGCTGAATGGGGTTTAGCTTTTTTTTCACTTAAAACTGATCCGGAAATCGGTACAGGAAGGCGCAATACCGCTCTTATAATAGCCGCTCTCAATAAAATAGGAGAAACCGCAGGCAGAGCCGCCAGGTTAGTTGACGATATGAATATAAACAGGTTCGACGACTGGTTTCTGCCAAGCTGGAATGAGTTGGATTTGATGTATTTAAATCTGCACAAGCAGGGTTTAGGGGGATTTAAAAATGACTATTACTGGTCGTCATCGTCATTCAGTTACGGTGATGACGCACTCGGCGCTTATAATATGTTCTTTGACAGCGATGATACAGGAGACGGCGGATCGGGTTTCGCAAGGTATCAAATTTGCCTTGTCCGCGCTGTCCGCTCTTTCGGCGGCGAGGCTGAACCACTAAATATAGATTTATCTTTTTTAGAAGAGGAAACACCGGTGCAGACATCTCAAATTGCGCATAACGTAACCTTTAAAAATCAAATAATCCCCATGACTGTTTTTTATCATGACGATGAAGACGGGTATTATTTTACAGAAAAAATAACTTTCGATTATAGCGGCAATAATCATACGCTTGATATTCCTGAAGACTGGTTTCCGTATAACTCAATCGGTGAAGACAGTACATATAACATTGCTGTTGATGATTTTAATTTTGACGGATATATGGACATTGCCATTTATAACGGATCGGGAAATACTACATTCTGGTATAATTATTTCATCTATGATAAAAAAGGAAAAAGATACGAGTACAATGAAGAATTGTCAGGCTTGCCGAACAT
>JAIRQN010000033.1 GCA_031256445.1 Treponema sp.
GTCCCCGAAGGATCGGATCTTTCTGAAATTTTTAAACTGTTCGCTTCATTTTCCAATGTATACGAATATAGAGGCATCAATTACAATACCTGTGATATGTACTTTACAGTTAACGCTCCTGGCTTGAAGCTGGAGGATCTGCATCCCGAACAGTCTGAAATTGCCGGTATCTGTTTCCTGAAACCAGAGGAAATTGACTTTAACCGTTTTGCTTTTCCCTCAACTTTAAAAGCTGTAAAGAAGTATCTTAATGAATTGCCATTTTGATTTTAACTCCGCTATCTTGATATGCTCTGCTATCTTGACTATTTTGTCTTTTCTTTGCATCTTAATGTTATGTATAGAAATCATCTTTCATCAAATTCCGCTATTCCTTCGGAATACCGTAAAGCCGCTGAACGCCTGTTTCCAAAAGACGGTTTTTTTAAGGGTCAAAAGCCTGATTTAAAAATTACCGCAGAATTCGCCAAGGCTCTTGGTGTCGGGGTTGAACATCAGCGTTTACTTGCGATTGACAGAGGCAACGATGATATGCAGACTTTTCTGGGTCACTTTCAGAATAACCTGGATTTGTTAATTCAGAAAACATGGGTGGATAAGTCTGATGAAACGCGCAAGAACATGCTTCAGGATCAGGTTCCTTCGTTTGTAACTACAATTGAGAAAGGCGATTATTTCAGGGCATTCGAGGAATTCAACGTTATTCTTGAAGAGCTTGCGTATCTGTTCTTCGGCGCTCAGTGCGAGAAAGATGATTTTACCGAATATACATTCCGCATAGACGCGCAGATGGGGCTTTTTTGGTGGTATGGAAGCAGGCTTGCCTCTCTTAAAGAGCTGAAAGAAAAAAACGGAACTACCGATGATAAAATCCTGTGGGCGTTATTGCTCTTGGGGCTTTGTTACCTGACAAATTTCTAGGACACAGCCCGGAGAAAAATATGAGTAATACAGAAAACGCCCCGGGTAAATCTGAGTCCGCCGGAACAGATTTTATAAGCGAGTTTATTAAAGAAGATCTTGCCAGCGGAAAATTTAGTTATGTGCATACGCGCTTTCCCCCAGAACCGAACGGCTGGCTGCATATTGGCCATTGCAAGGCGTTCTATATCGACTTCAGCATGGCGGAGCGTTTCGGCGGCAAGTGCAACCTTCGCTTTGACGATACAAATCCCGAGAAAGAAGACATCTCCTATGTAGAGGCGATTAAACGCGATATTAAATGGATGGGCTACGATTGGGAAGACTGCGAAGGGTCGCGCGAATATTACGCATCGGATTATTACGAATACCTGTATGACCTTGCCGTAAAGATAATCAAAAAAGGGAAAGCCTATGTTGATGATCTGACCGACTCAGAGATTAGCGAATACAGGGGAACCGCTGTCCCGGACAGGAACAACACCGCAGCGGTTAATGAACGCATAACGCCTCCGGGGCGGAACAGCCCGTACAGAGACCGCTCTATAGAGGAAAATCTGGAGCTCTTTGCCAAAATGCGCGAAGGCGAATTCGCTGACGGAGCGAAAACCCTGCGGGCAAAAATTGACATGACGCATCCTAACCTTATTATGCGCGATCCTGTTATGTACCGGATACGGCGCGAGTATCATTACCGCACAGGGAACTCGTGGTGCATTTATCCAATGTACGATTTTCAGCACCCGCTCTCTGATGCGAAAGAAGGAATTACCCACTCGCTCTGTTCGCTTGAATACGAAATACACCGTCCCCTTTATGAATGGTTTATCCGCGAAGCGGAGGTTTTTCCGTCGCGCCAAATTGAGTTTGCGCGTCTTAACCTGACCCGCACAGTCATGAGCAAGAGGTGGCTGTTAAAACTTGTGCAGGACAAGCGTGTTTCAGGATGGGACGATCCCCGCATGCCGACAATAGCGGGCCTGCGGAGAAGAGGGTACACGCCGCAGGCAATCCGCAGTTTTGTTTCACAGGTTGGCATCGCAAAGACGGACAGCATGGCAGATATCGCCTTTCTGGAATACTGTCTGCGCGAAGATTTAAATAAACGCGCTCTCCGCGTAATGGCGGTTTTGCGCCCGCTTAAACTGATAATCGAAAATTGGGAAGACGGCAAAACCGAAGAACTGGAAGCGGTTAATAATCCCGAAGATGAATCGGCGGGAAAGCGCCTTGTGCCATTTTCCCGCGAACTGTGGATAGAGCGCGATGATTTTGAAGAGACGCCGCCGCCCAAATATTTCAGGCTCTTCCCCGGAAACTCAGTGCGTCTGCGTTATGCGTACATTATCACCTGCACCGGCTTTGACAAAGACGAAAACGGCAATATTACGGCAGTGCGCTGCGCTTATGACCCGGAAACAAGGGGCGGTAACGCAGGAAGCAGCTTTGACAACAAGAAAGTAAAAGGCACAATTCACTGGGTCAGCGCGGCGCATTCAATCCCGCTGGAAGCGCGTCTTTATGACTATCTGTTCAGCGTTGAGCGGCCAATGGATGCCGCGCCGCGCGCAGACGGCTCTCCAGGAGATTTTACTGACAACCTGAACCCGAATTCGCTGGAGGTAATCACTGACGCGCAGGGCGAACCTTCGCTGGCGAAAGCCGCGCCCGGTGATATTTTTCAGTTTGAACGCCTTGGGTACTTCGTGTGCGATCCCGATTCACAGCCCGCAGCGCCGTCTCAATCAAAGCGGCTTGTATTTAACAAAACAGTCGGCTTGCGCGACACCTGGGGAAAAATAGTTAAAACTTCCAAAAACTGACTTTTCATAAAAAAGGCCTGGCTGTGTCCGAAAAGTTGAAAACTTCTTCGGACACTTTCATTAAGTACTGTTTTTTCGTATTATTTCGCAGAAATAAGAGAAAAAACAAAGGCTGTCCGTGAAGTAACCAACTTCTCGGACAGCTCCAGACCCTGTAATCTGACGTTTTAATGCCGCTCTTATGGCGGTTTACGACGTTCCGCTGGAAGCGGAATGTAGGACAGCTGCGCCAAAGGCGTTTGCTGTCCGTAAACCGCTGTGATAAACGATGTTTCAATGTCGTTTATCGCGTGATTAAGCGACGTTTTAATGTCGCTTAATCAATTTTGAATTTTGCGACTTCCGTCTGCAGTACATCGATCATCTGATGATTCTTTTCGCTTATTTCGTTAACGCGGTGCACGGCGATATTAATCTGATCCGCGCCTGTGGCCATTTCGTTCATGCCGCCTGTTATCTCCTGGGTCATGTTCTCCAGGTTTCTGCCTTCCTGAATAACTTCCCTGGAACCTTCGCGCATTTCGTCCGATCCGGATTTTACCTGACGCGTAATGCCGTTAAGGTTTCCGATAGCTTCCAGAATCTGCTTGCTGCCCTGGCCCTGCTCTTCCATCGCGTTGCGGATATTTTCTTCCTGATCCGCGACAGTCTTAATGTGGCTGTCGATGGTTTCAAACTTCTGTAAAACGTTATCTGTAGACAGGGTAATCTTGTCTATTGATCCCTTGATTTTCTTAAGAACAATGCTGATCGTCTTTGACTGCACAGATGAATTTTCCGCGAGCTTTCTGATTTCTTCCGCGACAACGGCAAAGCCTCTGCCCGCTTCGCCGGCGTGCGCGGCTTCGATTGCGGCGTTCATCGAAAGCAGGTTGGTCTGGCTTGCGATATTTTCCATTACCGAGTTAATTTCCAAAAGACCTTCGGATTCGCGGGAGATCTCCTGAATGTCCTGAGCGACATCCTGCAGGCCGGTGCGTCCCACTTCGGAAGCGCTTTCCAGGGAGTTTACATTATCCACGTTTCTGGTAAGCGTCTGCGTGACAGACTGGATATTCGCGAGCATTTCCTCAACAGCGGAAGATGACTGCGAAACAGAGCCTGTCTGTTTTTCAACCTGTTCGTTGAGCTTGTTAATGTTGACCGTGATCTGCTCCATTGTCGCGTTTGTTTCGGTAACGCTGGCGCTCTGGTTGATGGTGCGTCCCTTGATACTCTGAATATTGGCGGTAATCTGGTTAATCGCTGCGGCGGTTTCGGTCATGTTGGACGCAAGCTCCGTGCCGATATTGGCAAGTTCAGCCGATTTTGTTTTAATGGTGCCGATTAGTTCCTTGATTTTGTCGAGTGTTGAGTTAAGGGAACGGCCTATATTTCCGATTTCATCCTTGCTGTCCGCCTCAATGGTATGCGTAAAATCTCCGTTACCGATAAATTCAAATACGTGTTCCATTTTCTTAAGCGGTCTCGCGATTGAGACATTGGATACAATGTAGATAATAATTGTAATGGCGATAAGGATCACTACGCCAAGAGAAATTAAAACAGTTGTCATCTTTGTTACCGAAGTCATAATCACGGAATCCGGCACAATGGTTACTGCGCTCCATGGATTCACGTCGCCTCCGATAAAAAATGGGCTTGTTACTGCCAATACTTTGGCTTTACTTTCATTTGAATAAAATTTTTCGTTGAATACTTTACCGGCTTTCAGCGAACGTAACAGGGAATCCATGTGTTCACCATACATATCTTTTGAAACATCTTTCAGATTTTTTCCCAGCTTGCCTGAATCATTTGCGGCAAGTATCATGCCATCCGGGCTGTACAATGCCGCATTCCCTGTTCCAAAAGGCCTGATGGCGCTTACCATTTCCTGGATATCCTTTAATTCAAGATCTATCCCCGCCACTCCAATCACGCGTCCGTTTTTCCTGATTGGAATGCAAACGCTTGTGATTAATACCTTATGTCCGCCTATATTTTCGTAATATGGTTCGGCGACTGACTCCTTGCCGGTTTTATACGGAACAGTAAAATAATCCGCTGTTTCATATCTTGTTAACGGCGTTAAAGATATTTTTCCGTTGTCATTTGTCCAGTAACTTACGAATTTTCCCGCGGCGTCGTTTCCGTTAACGCCGATATAAGCGGCATCCATGCCGTCAAGGGTGTTGGGGTCAAAGACCGCCCATACTCCGATATAATCCGGATTTGCCGCTACAATAGTGTTCAGCATAAAATTTACTACTTCGCGCCTTTGCTGTGCCGGAATTGTTTCATCCAAACGTTCTATTAATTCCACATAAGACCTGATTTCATCCATTGGAACTTCTATGTACGCTTTAATGGCGCCGGCGGTTACCGCTGTGACGTTACGTGCATTCTCATCGGCTATATCAGTGATGCCTCTTGATGAATGTATCAATGCGGAAAGTGTAAGACCGCTGATGCTGACCAGGTTTACCAGACTTATAATTAAAACGAGTTTAACTCCAATTTTCATAATAATCCTCCTAAAAAAATTCAATCCCTATTTTAAATTTATTATTATTTTATGGTAACGACAAGGATAATCGTTATTTTTACTTCCAGCTATAAAAAGATTTTTGAATGAAAGCGTAAATATCAATTCCGTAAACCGCGTTAAGAATTTCACTTTTTAAAACATCGTTAATTCTGCCGCCTGCGGCGATTGAGCCGTTGCAAAGAATAACAGCGGAATCTCCGAACAGGCGCGCCAGGTTAAGATCGTGAAAAACGCCGATAAGGATTTTATTGTTTTCTTTTACCCACGTTTTCAGGAATTCAAGCAACTCAATTTGATGTTTCAGATCGAGGTGATTCGCAGGTTCATCGAGTAAAATAATTTCCGGCATCTGCGCGAGAGTTCTTGCCA
Organism: Treponema sp.; assembly: GCA_031256445.1. GTDB lineage: Bacteria > Spirochaetota > Spirochaetia > Treponematales > Breznakiellaceae > WQXQ01. The sequence goes on from JAIRQN010000033.1 coordinate 5,644, forward strand.
GAAAAACCCTTTGTAATGTACCGCCCGATAATTCATCGATCATTCGATCTTTTATTTCCCAAATATCAAGTTTTCTTGTTACTTCTTCGATTATATTTTTATCTTCCGTAGTAAGGTTTTTTAAAAATCCCTGTGACCAGGCGTAGCGGCCCATTGAAACCGTTTCATATACTGTGTAAGGAAAAAAAATCTGCGCTGAACCTGCCGGATTCGCGCCCTGACTTAACAGCGCGATTTTTTTTGCCAGCGCTTTACGCGGAAGCGCTGATATATCATCGCTGTCCATTGTAACAGCGCCGCGGTAATCAATTATCCGCGCTATAGATTTTAATAAAGTACTTTTTCCGCATCCGTTGGGTCCCAGCACACAGAAACTTTCACCTTTCCGGATTTCAAAGTTAATATTTGATATTACATCAATGCCGTTGTACCCGGCGTATAAATTTTCAACTTTTAACATTTTTTTCCCTGTGTTTTATATTCTTTTGTGAAGATCCCCTGTGGAAATAAACCCACGCGAAGAAAGGCGCGCCGATTAGCGCTGTGATTGCGCCTACCGGCAGTTCAGAAGGAGAAATAATTGTTCTTGCCGCAAGATCGGCGCATACCATCAATGAGCCGCCCAGGATAGACGACATGGGTATCAGGTATTTGTGGCGCGAACCGGCTATCCGGCGCGCCGCGTGAGGCGCAATCAGATCCACAAATCCGATAACGCCGCTGAGTGCGACAGCGGCTCCTGTCAGCACGGCGCAGAGCGCCAGAAGTATTTTTCTTAGAGAGCCTGTTTCCACTCCCGCGGACTTTGCCTGATCGTCGCCAAAACTTAAAATGTCCATCTCTTTTGTATAGAGGAAAATCCCCGCCATCCCTATGACAAGAAACGGCAGAAGGAGAATAATGTAAGTCCAGCCGCGCATTGCGAAACTGCCCATCTGCCAAAGCGCAATGCGGCGCAGATCGTCGGAAAAGACCGCGCTTAATGTTGTTAAAAGCGCGTTCAAAAAAAGCGATAAAACCATGCCGCACAGGATTATTGTGTTATTTGACATTGATCTGTCAATGCGGGATGAAAAAGCGGCGACAAAGAAAACTGTCGCAAGGCCGAAGATGAAGCCCGTCAGCGGCAGGGAAAATCCGCCCAAAAACGGCAGCGAAATACCGCCGATGATAATTAAACCGGCGCCCAGAGACGCCCCTGATGATACGCCCAGAATGTAGGGCGAGGCGAGCGGGTTCCGCAGAATGGACTGGCAGACCGCGCCGCTTACCGCGAGGCTTCCGCCGACAAGGAACGCGAGCAGTACGCGCGGCAGCCTCAGGAGCCACACAATTGATACATCTTTTGGGTCTATATTTTCCGAAAGCGGCAGCCTGAATATTTTATGCAGCGTTATTTTTATTGTATCAATGAAATTTATGCTGGAACTGCCAAGCGAAGCCGCAATTATAATCAGCGATATTGATATAATTATTCCTATTAAAATTTTTTTATTTTTCAAACACATACCTATGTAATAATTATATACTATACCGGAAAAAATTAACAACATAGATCAAAATGACTATAGCAGGAACGGGACAGACTCTATTTAATTGATTTTAAAATGAATAAAGGTCTGTTTAAAAATTCTCCCAAAGAATCGTCGCGGCTGATATTAATTTCATTTAAATCCTCGTAATGCACAACATCATTTCTCGTTTGCGGTATACCGATTGAAATTATTTTATAATGATCTCTGATACCATTTGTAATATATTCAATCATTTCCTTTTTGGTCCCATTATCAAACAGGCATTTTTTTCTATCCCCCTTCCAGTTGAATCCAAGCTGGAAGGCGGCAAAGATGGTTTTTGCCGCCAATGTATTTAATTGCCGCAATATAATTTTTTTCGCATGAAACATGGATATTGATACATCTCCGTAATCATCTCCTAAATGGTGTAAAACATTAAGCAAAAGGATAATATCGCATTTTTTTTCAGCAGTGTGAGTATCTGTAAATGCGTAATATGCGTTTTTAATATCAATCTTGTTTTCTATCCCCAATATTTTTGCGGAGAGAGCCATAAAATCCGTATGTTCTTTATTTCCTTCGTACGCGGTTATAAAAGACGCGCCTCTATCTAAAAATTCAAAGCTAAAATACCCTGTATTACTGCCAATGTCCATTATATATTTTTCTTTAACATCTATTTTTGAGCAGATATATTCTACACGTTCTTGTTCATAACGCGAATTGATCTGTAATACTTCTGCTTCTAAATATTTATTCAAACTATCAGGTATTCGCTGATAATTTGAGTGTTTGCTTGTATTGCTGTACAACGACTTAAGTTTTTCGATTCCTTTTTCTTTATCATGTTCATTGTAAAATATTTTTAAAGAATCCTTGCGTAAATAAATATCATTGCTTAACAGACTCCAATAATCCTTAAAGAAGTTTTGTTCAGAATAACCGCTGTGAAAAACTATCTTATTGCCGTCAATTGAATCTGACCATATACCGCCTGACCAGAAATAAGGAATACCGGTTTTATATTTTTCTTTTTTTTGAAGCATACAGCCATCCAGCCAATCATTGATAAAGCACAGCCAAAGATTCATATTTGAATCAAGAATAAGCTGAGAAGGTCCCCATAAACGCGGGTTTGCTTCGATCATGTAAATATCATTATTTTCATTCACCCGCAATTCAATCATAATCAACCCGGTATATTTTATGCCGATTAACATTTTAACAAAATCTTGTGTAAAACTTAATTTATGATAATCCGCGGAAAAAGCGGCTATAATTGACGAACCATGCGATTGCTGCATAATATTTTCCTGCGAATAAGAATATACAGAACCATCTTTGCTGAAGTAAAACAATAGATATACAGATTTTCCTTTGATAAATTCCTGTATATAATAATCCTGCATATTTCTATGCAAAGCGAATTTGTTATAATCATTTATTGAAAAAATAATTTCCGGAGATTCGGCAACACTTCCATTACCGCTGAAATATTTACGCGGTTTAATAACACATGGAAATTCAACAGCATTTTCATTATATTCCGCCGGAACAGGGATTCCGTTCTCTTTACACAAATTTCCAAAAAAATATTTATCGGAAACTATTTCATATAATGTTTTATTGCATAGCGGAATAATTAAACCATGCTCTTCAAGTATTTCTCTGTTTTTGAGCATTAACCTGTTAAGATATTCTGTTGAAGGAATAATTAATAAAGTTTTATTTATTAATTTCTGCCAATGGATAAGATCATCAACAGTTAACGAGTTAGTCTCACGGATGATTACTACCTTGTTTTTATATTCTGATTTCAATATTTCATCGTCAATATTTTTCGCAATCACAACAAAATCCAAATTGCTTTGAAAGGCGAAACGGCAAAAAGATAATACTGCTCTGGGGTTATACCCGGAAACAATCAATAATGTGATATTATCAATTGGATTCATATCAGCCGTCCTGTAAATACTGTGATGAAGCGTATGATTGTTTACTCTTCCAATGCAGATATTGGAAGCCCTTTACAGGCTTAAATTCGAAGATTTGTTGTTCGTAATCACGCATAAAGTCCTCCGATTGTAAAACATACTTTAAGTTAACCATATAATTTTAAAGTATGTTGAAATAACTGTCAAGAAAAAACAAGAATATCCATATATTTTAAAACATGAAAAACGAACAAGAATTGAAAGAAATTTTAGGTTATCACATAAAAGTTCGACGAGAAAACCGTAATTGGACTCAGGAGGAATTGGCAGTAAAAGCAAGAGTTACAAAAAACGCGATATGTGACATTGAAGCTGGTCATAAGTTTGCCCGTGCCAAAACATTAGTCCGATTGGCGAACGCATTTGGAACTGAAGTATATGAACTTTTAAAACCAAAAAATGTTTGTCCTGATAACCCCTCTGATCTTGTAACTTTATACGGTGAGGAAGTCAGAGAGGCTATAGAGGAAATTAATTATCGTTACAATGTGAAAAATCATACTTGACATGCATTAAGGGACAACACGGAAGCTGGGTCATGCCCGAGAGCCCGATCCTTGTATATCGAAGAATATCAGCTTTTTTACCGGATAATAATGATTCAACAGGGAATTTCCGTAAATCCTCCATAAAAAGAGTTTAATTTCACTGTAGAATAAATTAAATTAAAAAAAATGTTCATTAAATATACTAACAATAGTATAGTATTTAAATTATGCCAAAGAAACAGGAAAAACACACAGAAAATGCAAAGTAGGCGCAGGTGCGTGAACGTTACGAAAAGGCGCTTTCTTCGTTCGCGGAAAATGAAACGGTTTGCAGAACAGGCGAACCTGTAAGTATAACGCCCAGGAGCCGAAAGACGGTAGAAGAAGCCGCGTATGTTTATACCAAGGAGTACATAAATGATAAGGGATACTATTGAAATAATCGGAGCAAAACAGAACAACCTGAAAAATATTGATGTCTCAATCCCGCGTGACAAGCTGACCGTTATTACAGGCGTTTCAGGTTCAGGAAAATCTTCCCTTGCTTTTGACGTTATTTACGGCGAAGGGCAAAGACGCTTTCTGGAATCAGTTTCCAACTTCGCGAAAGGGCGCATAAATCAAATTAAAAAACCGGATGTTAAATTTGTGCGCGGATTGTCTCCGGTTGTGTCAATAGAACAGAAGAAAGGCAACTTTAATCCGCGTTCGACAGTGGGAACGGTTACTGACATACAGGATTACCTGCGTTTGTTATTCGCAACAGCGGGAACCGGAGAATGCCCGGTATGCGGATATAATTTAAATCCTGTTAAGTCATCACAGATGGCGGAACATATTCTGTCCCTGCCGGAAAAAAGGCTATAAACGATTGCTGATTAACGGAAAATATTTTGATTTATCGGACAAGAAAGAGTTAGATGAAAATATTGACTATAACGTTGAGATTGTTCTTGGGCGTTTTACATTAAAAAAGAGCATGTACATACAAATCGCAAAAACAATAGAAGCGCGCCAAATTCTTTTATACGGAACAGGGAACGTACCGCTTGAGATGATTGAACCGCCGTTTTTAAAAAAGAAAAATTTTTATGTAATGGATGAGCCAAGCATTGGCCTGCACCCGCGCGACTCTGTAAAAGTTATCGATATAATGAAAAGGCTTCGTGATATTGGAAACACGGTAATCGTAGTGGAACACGATCTTGAAACAATGAATAACGCGGATTTCCTCGTAGAAATCGGACCCGGTATCCACGGCGGCAATATTATCGTAACGGGCGTAAGCGGTTCGGGAAAATCGACTTTGATTCATGACACCCTGTTATAAATAATGAACATTTTAATATGCCGCAGCGGCGTTATTTTTTCCAGAGTCCTTCAGTCAGGTACATTCCGTGCTGATCATACGCCTGTCTGTTTTTTAACCTGTGAAGCGTTTCTTTGACAATTATTTCCGCCGCTTCTTCAAAAGTTTTCTTGCCAAATTCGGCGCTGGCATCCTGAGGTTCCATTAACCCGTGAGCGCCGGTCAGTTTTTCTCCTTTCGGTTTTAAGACTGATAAATCCACAAGCGAAGGATCTATCGCCATACAATGACTTGTCTCCCAGCCGCCCGCGTGATCGCCGGCGCATTCATATTTATCCGCCAATGGAAGATAATCAACAGCGGCCCAGGCAAGCATATTGCCTGTTCTGCGCCTGCGTTTATTATGCAGCAGCGCCGCGGCGCGGGCGTGATCAATTAACGGATAGTGTCCGGCTATGAATACGCCGACTTCAAAACCAAGGGTTTCCGCCTGATTTAGTATATGCGCAAGGAGCCGCTGATAATTTTCAAATTGTTCCGTTTCGTTATAAATAAAACGCTCCGGTGAAAAATTTTCCGGATCAAGATGCATAAGTTTCGCGATTTCTTCGCGGTCGGCGGCATTTGATTCCATCAGACTTTCCAGACGCGACTCCCCGTAATAAAGCGGCGGGAAAACCAGCCCGCCGCCGATCTGCGCGCAAAGAATTGAAAGATGCTCGGCCTGAAGCGTGTCGGCGCCGACAGGATTATGAAGGCCATGCCATTCAAGAACGCCTATCGGAATATAAACCACGGGACATGCTTCCCGCCGTTCCACTATGCCAGCCGGCCTGAGTAACTGATAACGGACTTCTTTTGTCATTTTTTTCTCCATTACATACTGAAGCTCCCTCGCGTAGCGAGTTCTTGGGTATTAAACCCTCGCCACGAATAAAAAAGGCTATTTCCAAAACCGAAGTCCTGAAAATAGCCCTTTTTTGCCGTGGGTATTCGTTTTTGACGATTACCCCTGTTGTTTCAGTATGTCCTATTGACCCATTTGGCGTTTTACTTCTGTAGGAAAGTATGCGGCGGAGGCGGGTAATTCAAAACCTGAGCCTGTTGATACTACGTTTAAGTCCGGGTTGTCGGCATGATGCAGGGTTATGTTTCTGACTAACTGTGTTATTGAATAACGCCTTCCTTCATCCTGGCTTGTTAAACCCAACGCGAAATAGAACGGGCCTTTCGCGTCACCGGCAGGAATGTTGTCTTTGTTGTACTGACCATGCGCTCTTGAACCGTCAATTACATATTCATAGGTAAACCATTCATCGGCGACAGCGCCCATAGCGGCCCATGTGGTGTCTTTATGATCGATTATCATGCGCGCAAACATATTATTGTCGCTAAGGCTGACAGTCATGGCTTTTCCGTCTTCAGAAAAATGACTGTCTTTGTAATTACCATAAAGGCGAACAGCGCCGCTGCGCAGTGATTTTGTTATATTCTCTTCATCTACCAGATATTCCGCAGTCAGTTTATTATAGTTTGACCATGTCTGTCCGTCCGGAAGATCGAACCGGTAAATTGCCAGACCTGCATTGCCCAGTGTGAGCCTTTCAGTTCCTGCCGGCGGAGGCGGAAGTTCAGGCTGCGCGGCCTGGCGGGGAGCGGCGGTTGTATTTCCCCCTCCCGAGCTTGTACATCCTGCCAATGCAAAGATTGCAAGAATTGTGATGATAAATGCCAATTTCTTCATAAATTACTCCTTAAATTAATTTCTTAAATTGTATCATATTTATATTTTTTAATCAATAAGAAAGCGCGATACCGGCTTGTTTTATCTGCTCTATCTTTTTTCTGTTTTTATCTTTATAATTGAGTCATGGCTCTTACGAACCTTGCGGCAGAAACCGGAAAAGCCCTGCCATTGGGAGCATCGCTTTCCAATGACGGCGTAAATTTCGCGCTTTTTTCCAGGAATGCCACAGAGATTACAATAATCATTTTTGATTCTTCAGATCCTGAAAGTTCATGGACAGAGATACAACTGGACAGTAAATCAAATAAAACCGGAAATATCTGGCATTGTTTTATCAGAGGGCTTAAAGCCGGTACCTGCTATCTTTACCGCGCGAACGGGCCGTATTTCCCCGAAAGAGGGCTTCGTTTTAATATTCATAAAACCCTGATCGATCCTTACGCAAAGGCGCTGACTGACATCAATAATTGGGATTTTATGAAATGTGCGGGATATAATCCCGATAAGCCCGGCCGCGATCTGACATATTCCTATACAGACGATATTTACAATCAGCCTCGCTGTATTGTAATTGACGATCATTTTGACTGGCAGGGGGATATGCCTCTCAATTACCCTCTGCGTTTCAGCGTAATTTATGAAACGCATGTTAAAGGTCTTACCATTCATCCCAATTCGGGGGTTAAGCATCCGGGAACATACCGCGGCGTAATCGAAAAAATTCCGTTTTTTAAGGATTTAGGAATTACGAGTCTTGAATTTTTGCCTGTTCAGGAATTCAACGAAAAGGAAATTGTGCGCGTTAATCCGAATACCAAAAAGAAACTGACAAATTACTGGGGTTATTCAACGGTGGCGTTTTTCGCGCCCAAGGGCAGTTACGCTTCGGACAAGAGTCCCGGAGGACAGGTTAACGAATTCAAAGAGATGGTCAGGGAACTGCACAAGGCGGGAATTGAAGTGATTCTTGATATTGTTTTTAACCACACTGCCGAAGGCAACGAAAAAGGGCCGACATTTTCCTTCCGCGGTCTGGATAATTCAGTATATTATATTTTAAACGAAAATATGCGTTACTACCAAAATTATTCCGGCTGCGGAAATACTGTGAATTGCAATCATCCTGTTGTGCGCACTTTCATTATGGATTGCCTCCGCTATTGGGTAATGGAAATGCATGTTGACGGTTTTCGCTTTGATTTGGGTTCGATACTTGGGCGGGATCAGAGCGGGCATATTATGGAAAATCCGCCGACTCTTGAGCAAATAGCGGAAGACCCGGTGCTGAGCTCGACAAAAATCATCGCCGAAGCCTGGGATGCCGGCGGCGCTTATCAGGTTGGATGGTTTCCCGGCGGCCGCTGGGCCGAGTGGAATGACAAATACCGCGATAATATCCGCCGGTACTGGAGGGGCGATCCAAAAGAAACCCGCCAGCTCGCGACGCGTATCGCAGGCAGTTCTGATCTTTATCTGCGCGACGGGCGTAAACCGTTTCACTCTATTAATTTTATTATCAGCCACGACGGTTTTACGATGAACGATCTTGTTTCGTATAACGGAAAACACAATAAGGATAATGGCGAAGAAAACAGGGACGGGAGTGATAATAACAACAGTTATAATTACGGAGCAGAAGGCCCCTGCGCCGATCCGGTTATCAAGAATCTGAGGGACCGGCAGATTAAGAACTTTTTCGCTACCCTGATGATTTCTTTGGGTACGCCGATGATCCTGGGCGGCGATGAATTCGGGCGCACCCAGAACGGAAACAATAACGCCTACTGTCAGGATAATGAAATATCATGGTACGACTGGTCTCTGCTTGATAAAAACAAGGATATTTACCGTTTTGTCAAAGAGATGATCGCTTTCCGCAAGCGTCATCCAGGTTTTATGCGCCCTGAATTTTTTACGGGCAGGGGCGGCAATTACAAGGGTATTCCTGACATAAGCTGGTTCAATGAAAAAGGCAAAAGCCCCGACTGGGCCCATATCGGCTATTTTCTTGCCCTTCGTCTTGACGGCAGTAAAGCGGAAACTTTTGCCGACCGCGATGATAATGATTTCTACATTATGTTTAACGCGGCTGCTGATACGCAGAATTTTACCATTACAGATCCGCCGGTCAAAAAAAACTGGTTCCGCGCTGTGGATACGGGGGTTGGTTCGCCCAATGATATAATGCTTCCCGGCAATGAAAAGGCTTTAACTTCCCAGCGTACCTATAATGTTAAAGCGCGCAGTTTGGTAATATTGATTTCCAGGGAGTGTTAGCTGATGGATAACAGCAGTTTTATTCTGGGCGTTGATCTTGACGGCGTTGTAGGGGATTTTTACGGGGCGGTGCGCAGGATTGCCGCCGAGTGGCTTAACAAGCCGCTTGAGTCTCTTTCAGCAGAAGTCTCTTTCGGGCTTCGCGAGTGGGGCATTGACGAATTCGGCGGCTACGACAGATTGCACCGTTTCGCGGTAACCCAGCGAAACATCTTCGGTGATATGCTGCCGATTGAAAACGCGCCCGCTGTCCTGCGGAAACTTTCAAATCAGGGGATACGCATCCGCATTATTACGCACCGGCTCTTTTTAAAATATTCGCACCGCACGTCAATTACACAGACAGTCGAATGGCTTGATAATTACGACATTCCCTACTGGGACATCTGTTTTATGAATGACAAAGGCGCTGTCGGAGCTCATGTTTACATTGATGACGCTCCTGAAAATATAATCAGCCTGCGTAAACAGGGATGTAAAACAATCGTATTCAGCAATTCCACCAACCGTGAACTTCCCGGTCCGCGCGCTGAAAGCTGGGACGATGTTGAACGCATGGTAATGGATGCCCGCGAAGAATGGCGTACAGGAACCGTGGGCCTGTTCGCCGTTTAAACAATGAGCCTGAAAAAAAAGATAGTACTGACGGCAATTAACGCCAAATGGATTCATCCCTCTCTTGCGCTGCGGCTTTTAAAAGCCAATCTTGGAGCGCTGGAAGAAAGATGCGAAATTATTGAATTTAACCTGCGCCAGCCGTCAGGTGAAATTCTTGAAACGCTTCTTGCGGCCGCTGCGGAAACGGCGATACTGGGCATATCTGTTTCAATCTGGAATCACAGCGCGACGCTGGAGCTTCTTGACGGGCTGAATAAAACATGGCCGGCACAAGCGAAACCCGTGATTGTTCTGGGAGGGCCCGAAGCATCGCATCTTCCGCCTGACTCGCCTGTTTTCCGTTATGCCGATTATGTTATCCGGGGCGAAGGAGAGACGGCTTTCCGTGTGTTATGCGAAAATATTCTGCAAAACCGCCTGTTTGACCATAATTCATCCGCGTATCATTATGCGGAACTTTCACAGATAAAATCAGCGTATTATCTTTATACGGACGAAGATATTAACAATAAACTGATATACGCGGAATCAAGCCGCGGGTGTCCCTATAACTGCGAATTCTGCCTGAGTTCAGCAGGCAGCGAAGTGCGCGAATTCCCGCCGGAGAAATTTCTGTCAGAGATGGATGAACTCATTCAAAGAGGCGTTAAAACATTTAAATTTCTGGATCGATCTTTTAATATCAATATAAAGCGTTCTTTGCAAATCATGGAGTTTTTCCTTGAAAAATTAAACGCCCTCTCTTCTTCCCCCGATTCTTCCGCGCCTTTTACCGTTCATTTTGAGATGGTTCCGTCTGTTTTCCCGGATGAATTGCGCGTAATGCTGGCGCGCTTTCCGCCGGGGAGCCTGCGTCTTGAAATTGGAATTCAGACGCTTAATCCGGAAGTTTCCGCGCGGATAGGGCGCAGGTCAGATCCGGAAAAAGAACTTGAAGCACTACAGTTTCTCAGTGAAAAAACAAACGCCATTATTCACGCGGATTTGATAGCGGGACTCCCCGGCGAGGATATTGCTTCTTTCGGCAGCGGTTTTGACAGATTATGGCGCGTTCTCTGTGAGGATAAAAAAACATCAGACGCAAAAGATAAAAACATGGCGCATGAAAGCCGCGATCAAATCTGCGGCCGAATTGAAATTCAAACCGGTATTTTAAAACTTCTTCCCGGCGCTCTCATATCCCGCCATAATGAAACTTTCAAAATGCGTTACAGCGCAGTTCCTCCTTATGAAGCGCTGGAAACTTCAGCAATGAGCGAAGACGACCTAAAACGCATAAAAAATTTTGCCCGTTTTTGGGAGCTGATTGTAAACAGAAAACTGCTGCCGCCTGCGAAATTTTTAAATTCAACAGGAGAAAACGGCGTTTTTAACGATTTTATGATTCTGTCTGATTCGCTTTTTTCACGTTTTGGCCGTAATTGGGGAATAGACAGGAATGAATTGATTTCTGAATTGCGCCGTAATTGCGCGTAGCATCAGTAAATTGACGGATGTGCTCACTGGACATAATATATTATTAACATTAAATTAAACACATGAAGTTTTTTTTAAAAAAAGTTTCAATTGTCCTTTTTGCGGCAGCCGCGTTTGTCATTCTCGCGTGTACCCTTCCGTCATCTGTAGAGATAACCGGCAGTCCCAATGTGAAATTTTCGGCTAATATGGATTTAAGTTCGGTTTTTTCCGACAGTATCACCGGCGCTTTTAACAATGACAGCGATGGTTTTTTAATGCTGCCCTGCGCCAACACCCGGCATCTGACTTTTGTTATTTATTTGCCGCTTTTTGAAGAAACGCTCGAAGGCGCCCTTGATGACGCTTTAAGCGGTTTATTGCCTGAAGGCTCGGTTTATATTATCAGCGGCGATAAGGAAATGGCTGGCGGCAGTTCCTCTTCTGTAAATCTGGGCGGCATGGACGATTATCTTGCCGGTTTCAGTTTTAATAACGTTAAATCACATCTGTATATCAGCGGTTCTGATATAGCTGAATTTCTTTCAATCACGCTTGATATTGGCGGGACTTCCCATACGATAAAAAGATCGAACGGTTTTATTTTCGGCGAAAGCGGTTTTAGTGAGGAAGAGTGGGCATCCTTTTCCGATGATGAGTGGGACGCGCTTGCTGCTCCGCAGAACAGCGGCATCAGGATTGATCTTACAGAGCTGCTGAGAGACTCCGGTAACCTGATTTTTGATTACGATGTTATCCTGGAAGACGGCTCTGAAATTCCTGCGGATTTACTGATTCAGTCAAGTAACATAAAAGCGGAACTTGTTATATGGCTTCCTCTGGAATTTGCGGCTTCCGGCGATGACGGAGGCGTTTTTGCGTTACCCAATGATTTTTTGGGCGGAAGCGGCGATTTGTTCTTCAGAACAGGTCCTGTAAATAATGGGGACGCCATTACGGAAATAATAAAGAAACTGAAAATAAAAATTGAAATGAATGAAAGCCCGTTTAACGGCGCGGCATTGATTATTAACAGCACAGGCGGGTTTGAGATAACGAATGTATTGAGAGGCAATTCAATTGAATTTGAGATTGATGAAGAAAATATGGCCAGACTTAATGAGCGGGAATATTTTCCGTTTAGTCCGGTAATGAATATTCATTTTGCAAAAGATCAGATAATGGCAATTCCAAGGAATTTCAGAATAACATATCTCTGTTTTGAAGCGAGCTTTGATTATACGCATCATTTCCGGCAAAAGGAACAATAACATGAAACAATTTCTGTTATTCATCCATTGTTTTTTATTTTTATCCCTTTTTATTTACGCGGATGATGATGTAAAAGCGCCTGAAATGAATTCAGAACATAAAGAAGAGAGTTTTCCTGAAGATATTAAAAAAACTTTTAATATTAAAAAAAGAGTAATTGAATTTGGGTTTTTGAATTTTGGCCTGGGTTTTTCCAACAGTCTTTTGTCAGCCGGCGAAGCTTTTACGGATACCATGGTTATTGATACCAACAAATTAAAGGAAGGATTCCGGATAAATTTTGACGCTGTTGTTACGCCGTTTTTTCTTGATATAGATTACCATGGAAAGTGGGGTTTAAGATTTTCTACGGAAACGGCAGTTATGGGAGCAGTTAACCTTTCGGGGAATCTGCTTTCGCTCGGCGAGACTTCTGATGACAGGCTGGATATCAGCGCCGCCGCTTTTTCAGAAGCCAGACTCAGCGGGTTTTTCCATGCCGGTAAAATTAAATTAAAAATTAAACCGGCTGTTTACTATCCTCTTGTATATGTTAAACCTTATATTTCTTACACATTTACGAATACGGATAACGGCGCTTCGTCGGATACTGTGCTTAATCTTGGCGCTGATATGCGCGTATATACCGCGGTCCCCATAAATGATTTTTCCGGCAATGCGGAATTTACCGCGTCTCCCGGGGCGGATATTAATTTAGGTTTTGAATACCCGCTGTCCGAAGCGGCCGGGCTGTTTAAAAAATTTCCTGTTTTGAATTTCGGCATCGGCATGGAGCTTTTTAATATACCGCTTGTGCCGTCTGTTATGAGAAATTATATGCATGTTTCCGCAAGAATTGGAGGAGATGATCCGGTTGATTTTTTCGGCGGTGACATGGATATGGATTCCTTTTTGTCATATAATGCTCCTGTTTACGGCGAAGACGAGCAGACTGTTTTTCGTCCTTTTAAACTGCTCACATGGATTTATTGGAAGCCGTTTGGAGAGCAATTGTTATCTGTAACTCCCGCTTTTGGTTTTGCGGTAAATCCGCTTTATCACAGGCCATTTTCGCCGGAAGGCGGCGTTACAGCGCGCCTGAATGTGGCTAATTTCTTTATAACTGAACTCGGAATTAATCACGCGGACCGGGTATGGAAAAACAGCCTGGATATTGCGTTTAACACACGGGCCGCTGAATTTGGTTTAGGCGTATCCATGCAGTCGCAGAAATTTTTAAAGAGCTGGACAGCCGCCGGACTGGGCGTGAATATGGGTTTAAAGTTCGGCTGGTGACCATACCGGAACCGATAACGCTGATGAAAACGGATTGGCGCGAGTGAAGTCCGGCAGCCATTCGCTGCCCGTTACAAATTCCTGGCAGAAACCTTCTTCAATCCCGAAATCATCAAGCCAGCCGATAACTGTTTCGTACTCTTCTTTTGATAAAAACCTGCGCGGAGCCGTCATCCCCCTGTTTGGAATTGGCGTGTACTGAGTCATCAGAGAGAGAAGGGCGGATTGTTTTGCGTTATCTGCAAACCAGCGCAGAACCGAGCGCGTGGACTCCAGGTATCCCGGAAGAATCAGGTGGCGGACAATTACTTTTCCGTTCCGGCTGCATTCCACCATTTCAATCATTTTTAATATAGCGGCGGCTGCGGCGGCCGGATAATCAGGCGCGTTAAAGAATTTTGCGGCTATTGAGCTGTCCAGCGTTTTTAAATCCGGCAGATATATATCAACATGATCTTTCAAAAGATAAAGCGTATCGCATGTTTCGTACGCTGATGAATTCCAGAGTACCGGAAGCCGTACCTCCGCTTTGCGCGCGGCGATCAATCCGTCTATAATGGCGGGAACAGCGTGGCTTCCGGTTACTATGTTTATATTCTCCGCTCCTGTGTCACGTAACGCAATGCAGATATCCGCAAATTCTCCGGCGGATACCGCTTTGCCAGGCCGCGGCATTCCGGAATCCGCGCCTGTGCAGCGGGAAATCTGGTAATTCTGGCAGAAGACGCAGCCCAAATTACACCCGCTGATAAAGATTGTCCCTGAGCCGCCGGTTCCGACAAGCGGCGGTTCCTCCCCTCTGTGAATAACCGCGGCTCCTATTCTTAAACAGGCGGTTTCTCCGCAGAAGCCTGTAAGTCCCGCGAGGCGGTTAACTTCGCAGTTTCGCGGGCAAAGCCTGCATAATTCATAATAATTATTCATTTTATTTTAAGTATACTTTAATATAAACCGTTTGTTAATTAATAAATAATAACATTTGTAGACAACTTCAATGTATTGTAATATTATTAATATATATGAATAAACAAAAGGCTCCCTTTTCAATGGCTATTGTTCTTTTGTTTTTTTTCCTGTTATCCGGGTGTGAGATTACCGGAAAAAAGACAGAAGAGCCGTTTAAATATACTTCATACCGGAATATACCGGGCGTGACAGAAGAAGAAATACGGAACATTGAAGAACTAAAACAGAAATACGGCTCTTTTGTTTACGGTATGGTTCATTCTACCGAATCATTTTATGATCTTCAAAAAGAGAAAATAAACGGTTACGCCGCTTTTGTATGCGATTGGCTGACTGAATTATTCGGAATATCCTTTGTGCCGCAGAATATTCAATGGTCAGATATTTTATCGGGGTTACATAACGGCGAAGTGGATTTTACAGGCGATATGTCTCTTACGCCGGAACGCAAAGAAATATATCATTTAACAAACGCTATCGCTCAGCGCACCCTGAAATACATCAGTTTAATAGACAGTCCTTCGTTTTCAAAAATCGCTGAAACCCGTCCTTTGCGTTTTGCATTATTCAGGGGAACTACCACTTATAATTACCTGATGACTTCCCATATTTATAATGATTTTGAAATAATCTATGTTGATAATGCGGAGCCGATATACGGTATGTTAAAGAACGGCGAAATTGACGCGTTAATCGGAGAAGGCATTATAGAAGCCGCCTTTGATATTTACGGCGATGTTATTTCCGATGATTTTTTCCCGCTGCTTTACAATCCTGTTTCCCTGGCGGCGTACAGGGACGAGCTTGAGCCGGTTATTTCTGTAGTGCAAAAAGCGATGGATAACGGAGCCGCGCTTCTTCTTTCTGAAATGTATAAACTCGGAGAGAAGGAGTATAAGCGGCACAAGATGTATACCATACTCACCGGTGAAGAAAGGAATTATATTTATGAAAATCCCGTGATTCCTTTTGCCGCGGAATATTATAATTATCCCATAAGTTTTTTTAATAAGTATGAAAAATCATGGCAGGGCGTTTATTTTGACGTGTTAAATGAAATTGAAAAATTAACCGGATTATCATTTAAGATTATTAATGAAGCGAATACGGAATGGCCGGATTTACAGGTTTTGCTTGAAAACGGAGACGCTTTTATTGTTTCTGAGCTTATTCCCACAGAAGAACGCAGGTTAACAGGTTTCTTGTGGCCGACAGTTCCTACAATGGTGGATTATTACGCGCTTCTTTCCAAATCGGAGTTTCCCAATATTGCATTTAAAGATGTATTGGATATGAGAATAGCCGTACAGACCGGCACCGCTTATGAAGAAGTTTTCATGAACTTGTTTCCGGATCATCCCCATTTGCTAAAATATGAAAATTCTGATGAATCGTTTATCGCGCTGAACAACGGAGAGGCTGATATGGTTATATCAAGCCAGCGCCGTCTGCTTGCAATAATTAATTATTATGAGTTTCACAGTTATAAAGCCAATCTTGTTTTTAACCGCACCGCTGAGTCTTACTTTGGAATTAACAGAGACCATGAAATGCTCTGTTCAATTTTTAATAAAGCGTTAAAAATTATTGATATAAAAAGCATTGCGGACCAATGGACTCTTAAAACATATGATTATAAAGGAAAAATAGCGCAGACGCAGCGTCCCTGGCTTATCGGCGTTTCAGCTCTTCTCCTTGTAGTGCTTTTGCTTTTGTTTTTTTTAAAAAATTCTGAAGAAAAACGGCTGGAAGATCTTGTAAAAAAACGGACAGCCGAAGCTGAAGCCGCCAATCAGGCCAAGTCTGTTTTTCTGGCGAATATGAGTCATGAGATACGCACGCCGCTGAACGCCATTATCGGCATGACCATTATCTGCAAAAAAGCGAATGATATTGAAAAGAAAAATTATTCGCTTGGCAAGATTGAAGAAGCTTCGAATCATCTTTTGGGAATTATTAATGATGTGCTTGATATGTCAAAAATAGAAGCAAACAAGCTGGAACTGTCATATATTAATTTTAATTTTAAAAAAATGATTCAAAAGACGGCGACGGTAATTAACTTCCGCGTTGAAGAAAAACACCAGAAGCTTTATATAGATATAGACAATAATATACCTGGTTTTCTTGTCGGCGATGATCAAAGGCTTGCGCAGGTAATAACAAATCTTCTTTCCAACGCGGTAAAATTCACTCAGGAGGAAGGCGAAATAAGGCTGCATGCGTCTCTGTTAAAGAAAACTGACAATATCTGCGAACTGCAGATTGAAGTAGCTGATAACGGGATTGGCATTTCACCTGAACAGCAGGCAAAACTTTTCAACGCGTTCAATCAGGCTGACAGCGGAACAAGCAGAAAGTACGGCGGTTCCGGACTGGGACTTGTCATTTCCAGGCGCATAGTCGAAATGATGGGCGGAGAGATGCGGATAGAATCGGCGTTCGGGAAAGGAGCGAAATTTATTTTTAATATCAAGGCGCAATGTTCGGAAAACCAGACTGAAGACGCAGGCTTGCAGCGTGATGAAATTCAGGATCAATCTGTTATACGAAATAATGAATTCGCGGGCAAGACGCTTTTACTGGCTGAAGATATGGAAATTAACCGTGAAATTATAATTACGCTGCTTGAAGAATCCGGTTTGCTCATAGATTCCGCTGAAAACGGGCAAAACGCGCTCGATAAAATAAAAGCGGAACCTGATAAATACGATATAGTATTTATGGATGTGCAGATGCCGGTTATGGACGGATTTGACGCTACCAGGCGGATACGCGAGTTTGAAGCCGATATGGAGATGGATTTAATTCAGGAAAATGCATACCGGAGGATGCCAATAATCGCAATGACCGCCAATGTTTTTAAGGAAGATATCGAAGCGTGTATTGCTGCGGGAATGGATGATCATCTTGGAAAACCAATTGATGTCAGCGAGATGGCAAAAAAGTTACGCAAATATTTAAAGTGACAGGGAGTGTGGATTTATTCACCCCACAAAAGTATAAGTTTCATTGTAATAAGCATTAAGCGATTTCCCTTCATAACTCCAATACCTTGTAGGTTGTATATTATAATCTATGTCAAGAATTTCTCTTGTAACCTGAGTTAAGGATTTTTCTTCATCGCTGTCTGCTGTTTTTACTTTTCTGTCAGATGACACAAACACTTCCGCTGATGTTTCGCCATTAGTAAAAACCAGTCTAGCGCCTATAGGCACACCCATCTCGGCAAAATTTAACGGCGGTCGTCTTTTTTTGTAATTTTCAGAGGCCTCTTTCTCTGCTATGGAAACAGATTTATTAATTTCTGCTGTTATAGCAGGAGTAACATCCTTTTTCGCAAATAGCCGTAATATAGCAATTGCCTGATTAGGATGAAGAAACCTCACGGTTTCTTCGTTGGAGAGGAAATTTATTATACTGGCGGGGATTATCCCCGCCTTCCAATCAATCTCGAAAAACTCCCTTCTTGGATTTACTCTATTAGGATAAAATGCCTTGTGTAGAGCGTTTTCCACCACTTTGCAATCGTCTACTTCACAAGCAAAAAGACATTCAAAAGGTAATGGTACGCCTGTCGTATTTAATTCGTTCATACGGCTTGTTATCTCGTTTGTTGTTTGCCCTATTTTTACCAATCCTGGCATTGCAGGATTAGATAAGACATATACGAGACCTTTTTGTGGGTTGGACATGGGGGGATGCCTCCTTTGAAATAATGTTTTAGCTAATAATTATTATACATTATCTGATATGTTTATACTACTTCTTCCATTATTATAATCGAGGTTTAATTTTATATTTTCTTCTCCATGGTTTATCTCCAATCACTTCCTGGCAACCTAAAAGTATTCATGGAACCTTCAAAAGTTCCATCACTTTTTAAATGATAAATACAACTAAAATCAAGTCTGCCATGATATGAAATATCTCCACCTAATATTTGCTTCTCACCTAGAATAGTCCAGAATATTTCTAAATCATTTTCTTGAAGAAACTTTAATAATGATTCTTCTCTAATAAGCAGATGTTGTTTTGTATCATATTTAATTGACGGATTATAACAAATTAAGTTCCTCTTTATATCTAAATATTCACCTTCTTCATCTCCATAATTCATTTTCAAACCATTAAAAACAAACTTGGATGGAACAATTAAACGTAACGATTCATCTATGGAGAAATCGGTATCTTTTTCCCAAGTATATTCTTCTGTTGGAATTATTATTGATCCAATTTTATTTTTATTAGTACGATCTATTATATCTTCCCAAAGATCAAGCTGATTACCATCATAATCATTTTCTACACAGTATTGATAAGAAGGAGCCCAATAACGTTCTCTGAAAAACAACACATATTTATCTATATTTTCTGGCATCCATCGACCAGAAAAATTTAATTTCTTTAAATGTTTTATTATTTTTTGTAAACTGTTTTTTTTACAAAAATAACTACGTAAATGTATCCAAATTTCTTTTTTCGCGCTACCCCATCCTTTTTCTCCAATTTTTTGTGGTTCTGACCATTGAGGATATGCTTGTATTTTAAGCCAGTTATTATTTTCTCCATCTTTTGATCTGAATATATCCTTAAAAACTTTTAGTTCATCTACATTTGAAAGCCATTCATCTTCCGAACAACAAAAATTAAATTTAAAGTCATTCTCCCACCAATATTTATAATTCGCTTCATCTTTCTTTAAATATCCTTCCTTTTTTATTAATACAGTTGGATCAATATCTCTAACGAAAGGTTCCCATGATCCTTGATATGGAATATTTCCTTCCATATCGTATTCATATTTTGATTGTCGTTTTATATTATCTGTAACTCTTGCAAGTAATTCATGCATAGCAATCCATTGATATTTTTTACCAATCCTCTCAATTGATCTTGGTTGTCTACCATCGTATGATATCGACTTTTCATAATTACCATGTTTTTCTTCTGTATACCCATATTTATCAAAAATTAATTTTACTGCCATATTACTTAATATTCTTGGTTCTATGGGGAAACAGTCAAATTTATATTCAAATATATATCGACCAAAATCACCATAACCACACATCCCTCTGCTATACTCAGTAGCCATAGATTGCAATATTTCATCTTGCCCTGATTTTTTATTATCATCCTTACTTTTATATTTCTCATCTATTTCTTCATTTGAAATATCCTCAATTTTTAAATATGACTTATATGGGGGTCTTGTCTTAGAAATATCAAATGATAACGAAAAATTTAAAAAATTAGCAAATGCAATTATATTACATGCATAATCACGCAATAAAATATGCGGGTATATTTCTCCGTTTTTATCAAATATTGTTTTAAATATATATTCAGCAAGAATAATTATTACATCTTTTTGTTTAGTCCTTAAAGTACATCCATAAGCGACAGCAAAAAGGCGTTCATATATATAAGGATCATCGACTTTTTCAAAATGTTTTAAAACATCAATTAACACTGTTAATCTGTTCTCAAGAATTGAAATTAAAGCCTTTGTTGCTGAATCTCGAATTTCTCTTTTTGTTGAAGAAAGAAACCATGCCATAGCTATACTAGCAAGTTTAATTGATTCATTAGAAATATGATCTTTTGAATCATCATTCCAAGCCCAATCAATTAGTCTCCTTACAGGATCTTCTTCTTCCGAATACTTATATTTTAAATAATAACTCCAGAATGCATCTCTATCACTCATTGAGAAATTCATTAAATATTTATGCAGATAGTAAGCATTGAAATAATGTTTTTCTATAGTTGAAACAGAAATTAAAAAATCAAAAAATTGCTCAAAATATTCATCATTATGAATAATGTTATTATTAATGAATTCATTGCATTTATCATTTATTGTATCAAGTTTTCTCCATTTGAGACTTTCTAAGAATATTTCTATTATTTCAGGAAATTTTTTAATATCAAGACATTCATATACTTCTTTACTTGTTCTTTCAGGAAATTGAATTGCAAAAGCTTCTAATAAACCATAATTTGTATATAAATATCCATTTGCGTTATAAAATAATAGATTGATTTTATCACCTTTTATAAATTTTTTCTCTATATCTTGTGAAGTATCAAACAGATATTTAACTATTAAATGATCTGCAAATCGTTCATAGGTAAAATATATAAATTCAACATTTTTATTTTCTTCTCTCATTAAGTTTTTAGAAAATAGACCCTCAGAAATAAGTTCCTCCAGATATTTACCATTAGTTTTTAATGTACTTGGTAATGCAGTTTCTACTATTTCTATAGCTTTTTCAATATTAATTCTTCTAGTTTTATTATCAATAAAATAAGCGATAATTGCATTTACTGAGATATAAACAAGATTCATGCTTTTAGAGTAATTAAATTTTTCCTGTTTACAAAGTAATTTATTAATATTATCAATATATATTTCAATCAATTCTGAAATTCCTTGAAATCCATCTGGAATTCTTTTTAATCCTCTTGCCTTTAAACTCTTACAAAATAACATTAAAAATAATGGATTTTTAAATTCTGGATACAAAATAGGATTACTTGGCTGTTCTAATCCAAAATATGAAAAAAATCTTTTTATAACTTTGTATCCATCATGCGTAAAGCCATTATATTGATATTTAACTAATTTATTACCGGCAGCCTCCAAATTATTTTTAATAATATCTATATAAGAATCTCTTATAGTAAAAACGATGCCAAGACAAGGATATTTTGATATACTTTCTAAAAATCCATTAAAAAAACCTGGCCAAAATTCTTTGCCATTTCCTTCATTAATCGCATCAATAAAAATTATTAACCTACTACCTTGAATTTGAGCTCTACAGGATAAAGCAACAAGGAACTCTTCAAAGGTACAAGTAATACCAAGATTTTTTAATATTTGAACTTCAGGAGAATCATTAGAATTTAACTGTTGTCCTAGTAATAATAATGAATATTTACCTTCATCTTTTCTTAATGTAGCCATATCACCTAATAAATGAGATTTTCCGGCTCCTGCTTTACCGCAAATCAATAAATAAGGTAAATTAAATAATTGAATTGTAGTACTTTCTAAAAATGTTTGAAAATCAGATAAAAAAGAGCTTACCTTACTTAATTCATATCTCAAGTTATTATGCATTTCATTTTTTACATCTAATAATTTATTAATATTTGAAAGATTAGTTCTGATATTTAAACACATCTCAGACATATTATTAAAGTTAAAATTTTCAAAACCTAATTCTCTAATTGTATAGTATTCTTTTTCAAGTAATTTTGCATTATTTTTTATTTCATTTATAGAATAATTATAATTATCAATTTTATCATTTAAAGATAGATCGTTAATTTCTGTTAATAATATATTTAATTCATCGAATACTTGCAAAACAAATTTATTATCTTTTGCAATTCCATCAAATATCTTTACAATTGGCATTCTGTAATTCAATTCAGGAGTATATCGTTGTTGTAAATCAGCAACAGCTTTTTCAATATGTCTATTAAACCATTCATCAGATAAAAAATCTTTATTAAACCAAAATTGCAGAAAACCCATCATCTCTCTGCTTTGCAAACGACTAATTAAATCTGAACTCCACCATGAGGTAAATTGTATATTTTTATTATTTTCTTGTGCTTTTATTTGCCACTTTTTTACATGTTCATCCCATTTATCCAGTAATGACTTTTGATCCGGTTGTCTACCATCAGAAGGGTTTATAGGTATAGCTATAAAATATCTCACCATATTTGGATGTTTTTCTATTGCAGTTTGAACAGATTCATCAATTTGCTTCCATTGACTGCTTTCTAAACTAGAAGTAAAATATTTTGCTTGCCATGCCCATTCTGTGTTATCTTCAAGTATCCAATAACATTCAACACCAGCATCGGGTGTGCCTTTCCTGATAAAATGTTTTGATTCTTGAACAATTTCCATTCGCGCAAGTTGAGTTACAAATTCTTCAAAACCTTCTCTCTGGTCTCCATTAATTGAACGAATATTATTCCAGTTCAAGTTATTTTTCACCCCTTCCCCCTCTTTTTCCCCTCAACAAACAACTCCCCCGACAGCTTCTGATACAACTCAAACAAAAACACAACACGCTGTCCGTCATCGTCAAAAGAGCGGCCATAAGCAGCTTCTACAGCCTTGTCAAGTTTCTGGTGTGCTTTGGCTAAAACAGGAGGCATGGCAACAGGATCATATAAATCTGCGAGGCTGGCTTCTGGGAATTTTTCACGAGCATCAAGAACATCTTGAGCTGTTTTTTCAATTGCAGCTTTCTGTTTTTCTGTAGGATTAGGCCACGGGAAATTATTATAAACCATATCTGCTGAATAGCGATAACGTAATTCTAACCGACCGCAAACATAACGAGTCCAAGCCATGTGTATTGTTGATATTAATATACCTAAATGATACAACTCTGCATTAGAAATGGTTAGATTTGCATTTGTTGTAATGATTTTTTTACTAATAAATCCAATAGGGATGAATTTCCTCTTTTCTGAAGAATGACTTGGAATTAATATATAATCAGAATCAGGTTGCCTAATCTCCATAAAACGTGTTGGAAAATCAGCAAATTTTCTGGTCGCTTCTTTTTTACTACTAAGTCTGAATTTTTTACATAATTCGATACGTTTTAATACTTCCGGCATTCTTCTTAATTCATCAGGCGAAATATCTGCAAGCCATAAACAATATCTTTTTTTATTATTTATAAATTCTTCTGCTCCAAGTAATTCTCTAATATATTTCTTTGAATTCGGTTCTTTCTTTATAAAATCATCATATTCCTTTGCTTCAATAATTAAATTACCATCATCGACTGGGATACTACCTTTCTGCATTATAGGAACATTACAAAGAGGTGTTTTTCTACTTTCAATAAAAATAACAGGAGCATCAATTAAATATGCGTTAATCTGTTTTACAGAAGTTTCTGTCGGTTCACTTGTAACAGCAGCATATTGATAAATTTTCTTAATATTCCTATCCACAAGACTAAAACCAATAATAACACAATAAACAGCGGCTTTTCCTCGCGCTTCATTACTCCACTTGAATGTCTGATGAGCAAAGTTAATTTTAATACCATGCCTATTCATCAGGTCTGCCCATAATGCAGGAACTTGCTCTCCCTGACAAATACTGTTAGTCGAAACAAAAGCAACTTCTATTTCCGTTCCTTGAATATAATAAGCCGCTTTTTTATACCAACAAGTAACATAATCAAGAACACCATAATTATTCATTTTATCAAAAATAATTTCAGTTTCCTTTTTCTGTTCTTTACTCATAACGCTCGCACCTAAAAACGGCGGATTACCCAAAATGTAATCCAATTTCGTCTTTGGAATAATAGTCTCCCAATCAATCGACAGAGCGTTGCCATGATAAATCAAAGCGGAAGCCTTGAGCGGTATACGCATAAAATAAGTTCCAAAGCGTTCACGAACAAGCAAGTTCATCTGATGATCGACAAGCCAAAGCGCAACCTGCGCTATCTGCGCTGGAAACTCCTCAACTTCTATACCGTAAAATTGATTTACATTTACTTTAATTTCATCATGAATATCAAGAACCTTATCTTTACCCAGCAACAATTCCAAAACATCAAGTTCAAGCAGGCGCAGTTCACGATAGCTTATAACAAGAAAGTTACCGCATCCGCAAGCAGGATCAAGAAATGTCATTGAAGCTAACTTGTTATGAAACTTGATTAATCGCTCTCGCCGTGACGAAGGGGAGAGCTTTTTGATTTTTTCAAACTCATCACGCAA